>JAICSU010000262.1 GCA_025936735.1 Amnibacterium sp. | reverse complement strand
GCCGAAGGACCGCTTGCGCGTCGTCGCCGCCACCCCGATCCCCGACGAGCTCGTCGCGCGGGTCGTCGCCGCCGAGCCCCGCGTCGACTTCGTCGTCGACCAGACCCTGCTGCCCCCGATGCGGCACCCGGGCGACCACGCCGGCGCCCCCGGCTTCACCCGCACGCCCGACCAGCAGGCGCGGTTCGAGCAGCTCGTGGACTCCGCGCAGGTGCTCTACGGCATCCCCGGCGAGCGCCCGGACCTGCTGCGGCGCGTCGTGGAGGCGAACCCCGGGCTCGAGTGGGTGCAGCTGATGCCCGCGGGCGGGGGCGCCCAGGTGCGCGCCGCCGGACTGTCGCCGGCGCAGCTGGAGCGCATCCGGTTCACCACGACGGCGGGCGTGCATGCGGGGCCGCTGTCGGAGTTCTGCCTGCTCGGCGTGCTGGCCGGCTTCAAGAGCATGTCGCGCCTGCTCCGCCACCAGCGGCGGCACGACTGGGCGGAGGGCCGCTGGGTGATGCGGCGCCTCGACGGCAGCCGCGTGCTGCTGGTCGGCCTCGGCGGCATCGGGCGGCTCACGGCGAAGAAGCTCGCGGCGCTCGGCGCGCACGTCGCCGGGACCTCGAGGCGCGACGTGACGGTCGACGGCGTGGAGGAGGTCATCCATCCGGACGCCCTCGCCGACCGGGTCGGGGACTTCGACGCGATCGTCGTCTCCCTGCCCGGCACCGCCGAGACGGAGCACCTGGTCGGCGCCGAGGTGCTGGCGAACGCGAAGCCGGGGGTCGTCGTCGTGAACGTCGGCCGCGGGACGGTGATCGACCAGGACGCGCTGCTCGAGCAGCTGCGCGCGGGCCGGGTCGGCTTCGCGGCGCTCGACGTCACGACACCCGAGCCGCTGCCGGCCGACCACCCGCTCTGGGACGAGCCGAACCTGCTGCTGAGCCCGCACACCGCGGCGCTCAGCGACCTCGAGGACGAGCTGATCGCCGAGCTCTTCGCCGAGAACTGCACGCGCTTCCTCGACGGACGCGAGCTGATCAACCCCGTGAACACCCGCGAGTTCTACTGATCCGCGGGCTTCGGTCCTCGCCCCCGCCGAGGTCCGGGCGCTAGCGTCGGCGGGGTGGACCTGCCTCCGATCGTCGTGATGGGTGTCTCGGGGTCCGGCAAGTCGACCGTCGGCGCGGCGCTCGCCGCCCGGGTCGGCGGGGTGTTCCTCGACGCGGACGACTTCCACCCGAAGGCGAACGTCGCGAAGATGTCGCAGGGCATCCCGTTGAACGACGTGGACCGCGCGCCGTGGCTCGACATCGTCGGCAAGGAGATGCGCCGGCGGCAGGGCGACGGCCGGGTGGTCGTGATGGCGTGCTCCGCCCTGAAGCGGAAGTACCGCGAGCGGATCCGCGCCGAGGCGCCCTCGACCTTCTTCGTGCTCCTCACCGGCACCCGGGAGGAGCTCGAACGGCGGATGCAGGCCCGGCACGGGCACTTCATGCCGCCGTCGCTGCTCGACTCGCAGCTCGAGACCCTCGAGCCGCTCGCATCCGACGAGAACGGCTCCATCGTCAACATCCACGGCACGAGGGAGCAGGTCGTCGACCGGGTCCTCGACGCGGTCACCCACGGCCACCGCCCCGGCTGAGCAGTTCCGGTTCCTCGCGAGCACCTGAGCAGGCTGCTGCCGCTTCGGCAGGCCCCTGGTGAACGAGGGGCCTGCCGAAGCGCTGCTGGCCTGCTGAAGTGCTGCCGCCGTCGGCGGAAGCGTCCCCGCCGGTTCCGCGCTGTGCTGGTCGGCGGAAGCGTCCCCGCCGCTTCCGCTACACTCATCCGTCGGACTTCGGCGAGGGATGCGCACCTGCATCCGTGATCGACGTGGCGGGCCAATTCGGCGCACGCCCGCGACCGCCGACCGATCGACCGGGCCGGCAGGGCCCACGGAGGGACCGACATGGCCGACAAGATCAGCGCCGAGCGCCGCGAATCGTTCGGGAAGGGCGCCGCTCGCAAGCTGCGCGCCGCGGGCCGCATCCCGGCCGTCATCTACGGCCACGGCAGCGACCCGGTGCACATCTCGCTGCCCGCGCACGAGACCGCGCTCATCATCCGCAAGGCGAACGCGGTGCTCGACCTCGACATCGCCGGCGCCGGCCAGCTCGCCCTCGTCAAGGACGTGCAGAAGGACCCGGTGCGGCAGATCATCGAGCACGTCGACCTGCTGCTCGTGCGCAGCGGCGAGACCGTCGAGGTCGAGGTCCCCGTGCACCTCGAGGGCGAGTCCGCCCCCGGCACGGTCGCCAACTTCGACGCGCAGACGGTGCTGCTCGACGTCGAGGCGACCCACATCCCCGAGCGCGTCGTCGTGTCGATCGAGGACCTGCCCGAGGGCACGCACATCACCGCGGCGGACCTCACGCTGCCCGAGGGCGCGAAGCTCGCCTCCGACCCGGAGCTGCTGATCGTCGGCATCGTCGCGACCGCGGCCGAGGAGTCCACGGAGTCGGAGTCCGAGGCCGCGGTCGGCGCCGGCGCCGCGAGCTAGCTCCCGTCCGTGGACGAGCGCCCGTGGCTCGTCGTCGGCCTCGGCAACCCCGGCGGCCAGTACGCCGGGAACCGGCACAACGTGGGCCGGATGGTGCTCGACGAGCTCGCCCGTCGGATGGGGGTGCGGTTCGTCCGGCACAAGACCAACGCGTTCGTCGCCGAGGGCCGTGAGGCCCCCGGTGGCGCACGGTACGTGCTGGCGGCGCCCGAGACCTACATGAACGAGTCGGGGCGCCCCGTCGGGCGGCTCGTCAAGTTCTACTCGCTCACGCCCGAG
>JAICSU010000003.1 GCA_025936735.1 Amnibacterium sp. | reverse complement strand
GTGCCTCGGGCTTGTGCACGGTCACGATCGCCCGCTCGACGCGCGGGTCGGCGAGGGCGAGCCGCGCGACGCGGTCGGCGACTGTCTCGATGAGGTCGACGGGGTCGCGTTCGACCGCCGCGACGATCGCCTGCGCGAGCTCGCCGTAGTGCACCGTGGCGAGCACGTCGTCGGTGGCGGCGGCGACGCCGAGCGGCACGACGAGCTCGACGTCGATCACGAAGTCCTGGCCCCGCTCCCGCTCCTCGGGCAGCACGCCGTGGAAGCCCCGCACGGTGATGCCGGTGAGCAGGATGCGGTCCCCGGTGCTCATCGGCTCCCCATCGCGCTCGCGACGTCGAGCGCCGCGCGGGTGCCGGCGACGTCGTGCACCCGCAGGCCCCACACGCCGCGCTCCGCCAGCAGCGCGGAGAGCACGGCCGTCGGCAGGTCGCGGGCGTCGGCGGGCGCGCCGTCGGGGACGAGCGCCGCGAGGAACCGCTTGCGGGAGACGCCGACGAGCAGCCGGATGCCGTCGACGCGCAACGCGTCGAGATGCGTGAGGAGGGCCCAGTTCTCCGCGGCGCCCTTCGCGAAGCCGATGCCGGGGTCGACCACGAGGCGCCCGTCCGCGATGCCGGCCGCTCGGGCGGCGGCGACCCGCTCCTCGATCTCCGCACGGACCTCGGCGACGACGTCGGTGTACCGCGGCGGTGTCGACGCGGCACCGCGCGAGTGCACGAGCACGAGATCGGCGGTCGAGGCGGCGACGGTCGCGAGCATTCGCGGGTCGGCGGTGCCGCCGCTCACGTCGTTCACGACGGTCGCGCCGGCGGCGAGCGCCTCCGCGGCGACCGCGGCGGAGCGGGTGTCGATGCTGACCCGGATGCCGCCGGCGGCGAGGGCGGCGACGACGGGGACGGCGCGACGCAGCTCCTCCGCCTCGGGCACCGGATCCGCGCCGGGCCTCGTGGACTCCCCGCCGACGTCGACGAGGTCGGCGCCCTCGGCGACGAGCCGGCGCCCGTGGGCGATCGCGGCGTCCGGGGCGAGGTACCGCCCGCCGTCGCTGAAGGAGTCGGGCGTCGCGTTCAGGACGCCGAGGAGGACGGGACGGACGGGGGTCATGGGTCCCGCCAGGGTAGCGATTCCCCGGCGCTCGCCTCAGCCCTGGGTGACCCGATCCGCCGGCTCCGTCCCGGCGACGACGCCGAGCTCGCTGCGCACGACGGCGGTGAGCAGCCGCATCCGGTCGATCTCCGAGTGGTAGCCGACGAGCGAGTAGGCGTTCACGCCGTCGATGACGGCGAGGAGGAGGTGGGCGACCGTCTCGGGGTCGGCGGGCAGGAAGTCGGCGGACCGGACGCCCCGGCGGATGACGGCGGCGACGAACGTGTGCCATGCCCCCTCCTCGGCGCGCACGGCGGCACCCAGCGCGAGGTTGCGGCGGCCGAGGCTCCACGCCTCGAGCCAGACCGCGTCGACGTCCAGCCGGACGGGCAGCGCGAGGGTCTCGAGCAGCACCGAGAGCTGGACGGGCGGGGCCGGGTGGGCGAGCACCACCCGCTTCACCTCGGCGAGCTCGGCGACGACGATCATCTGGAACACCTCGGCGACGAACGCCGACATGTCGGGGCGGTGGTGCAGCACCACCTTCGGCGTGGTGCCGGCCCGTGCCGCGACCGTGGTCGCGGTCACGGCGTGGAGACCGTCGTCGAACGCGACGGCGACGGCCGCCTCGACGAGCTCGTCGAGGCCGACCTGCGCGGGTCTCCGCCTCATCTGGTCCTCCCGCGGATCGGGGACCGCGGGCCGTCGCGGAACCGTGGATCGGCTGGACGACCGGCGCGTCGAACGTCGGTGCTCGCACATGGTCCACGCCGCGGGCCGCATCCGAGAGGGTGCGGGACCGCGAGTCGCAGGTGCGCGGTTCCGATCCTGGCGCGGAACGGCCCGCTCCGCCCGCCCCCGTTCGTGCGCCCGGGGGTTCCTGGGGTCAGCCGGGCGCGAGCCGCAGCAGGCCGGCCGTGAACCGCGCCGCGCCGCCCTGGGCGGGATGACGGACGGGGACCGCGGTCACGCCGGCCGCCGCGAGCGCCGCCTCCGCCTTCCGGCCGACCGCCACGACGCGGCGGATGCGGAACGCGGCGAGCAGCTCGAGCGTGACCGGCAGCCCCTCCCGCACCTCGGCCGGGCGCGGCGTGCGGTTCGTGGACCGGTCGCCCGCCCGGAAGGGATGGTGCGGCGCGACCGGCCAGGAGACCGGCAGCGGGCGTCCCCACCGCGCGAGCGCCGCCCAGACGACGGCGGAGGACGCCTCCCACGCCGGCGCGGGCCCCGCGGGGAGGGCGAAGCCGTCGCCCTCCGGGTCGCCGGTGATCGGTCCGGGACGGGCGTTCAGCTCGCGCAGGCTGAGGAACGGCACCCCCGTCACGGTCGCGCCGCGGTGGCCGGGCGCCTCGGCGATGAGCGCCGTGTCGGCGTCCGCGACGAGGTGCAGGTAGTGCCGCAGGTTCGCCCGCCGCAGGGCGCCCTCCGGCGTGCCCGGGTCCCAGAGCGCCTCGGCGTCGGGCGCGACGGGCACGGCGTCGAGCAGCTCGAAGAACCGCGCGAGGTCCGGCACCCGACTCAGAGCCGGCCCCTCACGCGCGACCGCGTCGTCCGCTGGGCCGGCGGGGTGGGCCAGGTGAGGGCAGGCGCCCGCCGGGAGCCGTGGGCGCCCCGGCGGAGGTCACCGGCGAGGTCCGCCCCGAGCACCGCGTCCCCCTCGACGGTCGGATGGGCGGTGACGGGGTCGATGAGCTCGTCGACGTCCCCCGCCGTGAACCACCCCTCGCGCAGCGGGGAGACGGCTCGGACGCCGAGGCGGGCGGCCTCGGCCCCGATGATCGTGTCGACCGTCCGCTGCAGGCCGGTCACGGGCCACGGGTCGGGCCCGGGGCCGAGCAGCACGATGGCGGCGTCCGGGAGGGCGTGCCTGATCCCGTCCACGGTCTGCTCCACGGCGCCGGGGAGCGCGCGGAGGTCGGCCCGGTCGTCGTTGCTGCCGCCCTGCACGATCACGAGGTCCGCGTCCGTGCCCGGCGGGATCCGCCGGGCACGAGCCGGATAGGTGCTCCTGCCCGGCGGAGCGACCAGGTAGCCGGAGCCGGATTCCCCGTCCACCGTGGCGGTTGCGCCGAGGTCGTCCGCGGCGTCCTGGATCAGGGCGTGGGCGGGGTCGGCGTACAGCCCGGCCGCCCACGAGTCGCCGATGGCGTACACGCTCCGGGACCCCGACGTGGGCTGCGCGAGCGCGGCACCGGTGAGCGCGACGGAGACGAGCATGGGGGTCACGACCCGGGCGGCCAGCTGCACGGACTCAGCGTGCACCGGGAAGGGCGCTCCGTGCCACTCTCGGCGGGAGGTCGTCGCGGCGGGAACGGCCAGAATGACGGCGTGCCCGATCTCCTGCTGCCCCCGCCGCGCACCCCCGACCCCGCCGACGCACCCGTGCTCCGCTGGGGCGTGCTCGGCCCCGGCGAGATCGCCGGCGACTTCGTCGAGGCGCTGCAGCGGCACACCGGCCAGAGGGTCGTCGCGGTGGGCTCCCGCAGCGCGGAGCGCGCGGCCTCCTTCGCCGCCCGCCACGACGTGCCCCGGGCGCACGTCGGCTACGACGCACTGGTCGACGACCCGGAGGTGGACGTCGTCTACGTCGCGACGCCGCACAGCGAGCACGCCCGCAACGCCCTGCTCGCCATCGCCGCAGGCAAGCACGTGCTGATCGAGAAGCCGGTCGCCGTGACCGCGGCGCTGGCCCGCACGATCTTCGACGCGGCCGCGGCGGCGGGCGTCTTCGCCATGGAGGCGATGTGGACGAGGTTCCTGCCGCAGACCGACGTCGTCGCCCAGGTGCTCGAGCGCGGCGCGCTCGGTCCGCTGTCGCTCGCGACGGCCGACTTCGCCGGCGGCGGGACCTCGGATCCCAACAGCCGCCTGCTCGACCCCGCGCAGGGCGGAGGAGCCCTGCTCGACCTCGGCGTGTACGTCGCCTGGTGGTCGCAGCTGGTGCTCGGCACGCCGGACAGGGTGACCGCCCGCGGCCTGCTCGGGCCGACGGGGGTGGACGAGCAGGCGACCCTGCTGCTCGAGGCCGGCGACGCGCAGGGCGTCGCCACCGCCGGCTTGCGCGGCCGGACGGCCTGGCGGGCGACCGTCGTCGGGGCGGCGGCGCGCATCGAGGTGACGGCGCCCTTCTGGGCGGCGAGCGGGCTCACCCTCGTCGGTCCGGACGGCGGTGTGCGGGACCGCTGGGACGACCCGTTCGACCGGCCGTACCGGCACGGCCTCTGCTACGAGGCCGCCGCCGTCGCCCGCGCGATCGCCGAGGGGCGCACCGAGCATCCGGACCATCCGTCGGCGTCCGCGATCGCCGTGCTGGAGACGCTCGACGCGGCCCGGCACCAGATCGGCTACGCGGATCCGCCCGGCTGGACCACATGAGCGCCGACGACGACGCGGTCGCGGCGGCCCGCGACCTGGTCCAGCGGACCGCGGCCGAGCTCGGGGCGGCCGGCGCGCGTGACGAGGCGCTCGCCGAGTTCGTCCCCGCCCACCGGGTGCTGCTGATCGACCGGCCGGCGCGGATGCGGCCGCTCGGCCGGGTGTGGCGCCTCGGCGTCGTGCTGCTCGCCGCCGACGGCTCGCTGCGCGCGACCGGCGGGATCACGCGCGCGGTCGAGCCGGGCCATCCGGGGCACATGGCCGTGTCGGTGGAGGACCGGCGCGAGCACCGCGCCGCCGCGTTCCGCGGTCCCTTCGCGCGGGGCGAGACCGTGAACTACGACGCCGTCCCGATCCCGCTCGAGGCGGAGGCGCTGCGCACCGGCGCCGGCCCGCTGCTGCTGCGCGACGGTCGGGTGCTCGTGCGCTGGAGCGCGTCGCTCGGCGACGACGCAGCGGCCCCCTTCGCGCCGTACCTCGCGGAACGGGTCGAGCTGCTGCTGCATCCGCCCGAGGGCGCCTGAGGCCGACGGACGAGCGTCAGGCGCGGCCGGCCCACGCGAGCACCTCCGGCAGCGCGGCGAGCACGCTGACGTGGCCGTCACCGGGCCGGATCCGGACCTCGGCCTGCGGCAGCCCGGCGGCGAGCAGGCGGACGTGCGCCGGCGGCACGACCCGGTCGGCGTCGCCCTGCACGAGCAGCACGGGCGCCCGCACGTCCGCGAGGTCGATCCCCCAGGCGTGGGCGAACGCGACGTCGTCGTCGACCAGGCCGAACGGGCCCTCCCGGCCTCCCGCCTGCGCGTCCTCGCCGAGGGCGGCCCAGGGCCCGTCGAGGGCGGCCCAGTCGGCCTCGACGAAGCTCGCGGGGTCGAAGTCGTCGGGCAGGGCGGCGCGGGCGTCCAGCCCGGCGCGCGCGGCCCGCAGCGCGGCCGGGGACGCCATGCCGGCGAACCAGTCGTCGGATCCCGGGTCGGGTGCGATGCCGGCGAGGGTGGCGACCGCCGACACCCGCTCGGGGAGCAGCGCCGCCCCGGCGATGGCGTGCGGTCCGCCGCCCGAGTACCCCACCGCGGCGAAGCGCCCGAGCCGGAGCGCGTCCGCGACGACCGCCGTGTCGGCGGCCGCGTCGGCGACCGAGCGGCCGGGCCGTCGGGTGGAGGCCCCGTACCCCGGGCGCGCCCAGGTGACGAGCCGTACGCCTGCGGCCTCGGCGGCGGCGAGGACGGGCGCGATCAGCGCACCGGTCTGCGGCGAGCCGGCGTGCCAGATCACGACCGGCGCGTCGCCGCCCGCGTCCGCGACCTGCAGGGTGCGCCCATCCGGAGTGCGGAGCTCGTGCCGGGTGGTCATCCGTTCACGGTAGAGGCCTCGCCCCTCGCGCGGCGGGGCGTGGCGCCTCCGCAACCGCTCCCCACGGCGCGGCGCGCCGAGGAGCGCGGACCGGTCCGGCGAGACTTCGGCCATGAGCGGCCGGAGAGCGGCGTCGCCGCCGCGGCGCACGGCGATGGCCGAGTCCCGGTGGCCGGCGATCGGCGCGCTCGCGGTGGCGCTCACCGCGTACGGAACGCTCCCCAGCTCCGTGCCGCTGCTGCTGCGCGCCGCGGTCGTGGGCCTGGGAGTCGTGCTCCTCGTGCCGGTGCTGCTGCTGAACCCCCGGCGGATGGACAGGCAGACCCGCTGGGGGCGCATCCTCTCGGTCGCGCAGTCCCTGGTGCTGCTCCTCGCGAACCAGGTCGCGCTCGTCATCCTGATCCACGCGCTGATCACCGCCGATCGGAAGGACGGCCCCGCCGTGCTGCTGTCGGCGCTGCAGGTGTGGGCGACGAACGTCATCGCGTTCGCGCTCATCTACTGGGAGCTGGACCGCGGCGGGCCCGTCGCCCGGCGACGCAACGCGCGCAGCGACCTGCCGAAGGCCGACTTCCGCTTCCCGCAGGACGAGGACGCCGACGCGATCGAGGAGGTCGCGGTCGGCTCCTCCGAGCATTCGGACTGGGCGGCCGGTTACGTGGACTACCTCTACTTCTCCCTCACCAACTCGATGGCGTTCTCGCCCACCGACGTGATGCCGCTGTCCTATCGGGCGAAGGCGCTGATGGGGACGGAGGCGTTCACCGCCTTCGTGATCCTCGCCCTGGTCATCTCGCGCGCGGTGTCGCTGCTCGGCTGACTCCGACGCGGCGACCGGCCGCTGCCGCTAACGTCGCGGCAGGACGGATGCGAGGAGGGCTTTCGATGCGGATCGCGAATCGGGGCGGACGGGCGGTGCTGCTCGGCCAGGGGGTCGCGCTCGACGTGGCGACGGCGAGCAGCGGGCGGTTCGGCCCGGACCCGATGGCGGTCTACCGGGCCTGGCGCGAGTTCGCCGCGTGGGCGAGCGGGATCGACGTCGGCGCGGACCCGGCCGCCCAGCCCGTCGAGGGCGCGGGTCTCGACGCCCCCGTCCCGGCGCCGCAGCAGGTCTTCGCGATCGGGCTGAACTACGCGGACCACGCGAAGGAGACCGGCATGGCGCTGCCGGAGGATCCGCTCGTGTTCACGAAGTTCCCGTCCGCGCTCGCCGGGCCGGAGACGACCGTGCGGCTGTCGGGCGACCGCGTCGACTGGGAGGCGGAGCTCGTCGCCGTCGTCGGCGAGGGCGGCCGCGACCTGCCCGCCACCTGGGACGCGGTCGCCGGCCTGACCGTCGGCCAGGACCTCTCCGACCGCACGGTGCAGAACCGCGGCGACCGGCCCCAGTTCGGCCTCGGCAAGTCGTTCGCCGGCTACGCGCCCACGGGACCGGCTGTCGTGACGATCGACGAGCTGCGGGCGGGGCACGACCTCGACGCGCTGCGGATCGGCTGCCGCGTCAGCGAGGACGGCGGCGAGGAGCGGGTCCTGCAGGACGGCACGACGGCGGACCTCGTCTTCACCGTGCCCGAGCTCGTGCACCGGCTCTCCGCCGTCGTCGAGCTGCGGCCGGGCGACCTGATCTTCACCGGCACCCCCTCCGGCGTGGGCCTCGGCCGCTCGCCGCAGGAGTTCCTGAAGCCGGGGCAGGTGCTGACGACCGAGATCGAGGGCCTCGGCACCATCCGCCAGACCTTCACCGCCTGAGTCCCCTTCACGCCGTTCCGGAGTTCTCGCGCGACACGCCGTCGCGCGGCGCCGAATCGCGGCGTGTCGGCCGATTTCTCCGGAACGGCGCGACCCTCACCCGAGCACCGGGGGCGCCGCCATGCCGAGCGCCCGCTGGTCGGGCAGGAAACCGAGCGGCTCCGGCACCCAGCGGGCGCGGAAGCGGTGTCCGTCGCGCCGCAGCTCGAGCTCGATGCGGTGCGGCGTCTCCAGGAACATCAGGTCGAGCGCGAGCACGTCGCCCGCCCAGCCGCCGCTCACCGCCATCGGCGCGACGCCGCCCGACCGCTCGACCGTCGACCAGCCCCGACGCCCGACGGGCAGCCGCGCCTGCTGCGCTCCGTCGTCGACGGTGAGTGCCCAGCCGTCCTCGCCCTGCTCGAGCGCGACCGCCGCGAAGGGCGCCTCGCTCACCGCATCCGGGCGGTACGAGCCCGTCCACGCCCCCGCATCGCCGTCCGGCTGCGGGGCGCCGGGCGGCACCGGCACCTCGAGCCGCGTGAGGCGCTCGGCGAGCGCCGCGTCCGCCGCGCCGTCGGTCGGGCCGTCGGAGAACGCCGGCAGCAGGTGCTCCCACACGGCCTCGAGCACGGGCTGGGCCGGTTCGGCGGCCTCGGTGATCGCCAGCACCGCGTCCTGCTCGGGCAGCACCAGGCAGAACTGGCCGAAGGCGCCGTCCATCCGCCAGCCGTGCCGGGAGATCCAGATCTGGTAGCCGTAGCCGAGCGCCCAGTCGGGCTCGGTCTCGCCGGGCGCGGTGTCGATGCGCTTGCGCGGCACCTCGTCCGCCCAGCCCTCCGGCAGCACCTGGCGCCCGCCCCAGCGGCCGCCGTCGAGGTAGAGCTGCCCCAGCCGGGCGACGTCGCGGGTCGTGGCGTGCAGGCCGCTGAAGCCCATGTCGCGCCCCTCGGGGTACTGCTGCCAGCCGACCCGCCCGATGCCGATCGGATCGAGGAGGCGGGGCCGCAGGTAGTCGAGGAGCCGCTGCCCGGACTCCTTCTGCACGATGGCGGCGACCGCGTAGGTGGCGGGCTGGTTGTAGGTGAAGACGCTGCCGGGCTCGGACTCCGGCTCGTGCAGCAGGAAGCCCCGCACCGGCTCGCCCGGGTCCGTGCCGGCGGCGGTGTTGATCATGTCGACGAGGTGGCCGCTCGACATCGCCAGCACGTCCCGGACCCGCATCCGGCGGCTGCGCGGCCCGGTGATCTCGGCCTCGAACTCGGGGAAGTGGTCGACGACCGGATCGTCGAGGCCGACGAGCCCCTCGGCGACGGCGAAGCCGAGGGCCGTGCTCGTGAAGGTCTTGCTCAGCGAGTAGAGCAGGTGCAGCCGGTCCGGGGTGAAGGGCGCCCACCATCCCTCGGCGACGACCTTGCCGTGGCGCAGCAGCACGAACCCGTGCGGCTGGGTGCCCGGCAGGGACTCGAGCGCGTCGAGGAAACGGCCGATGCCGGCCGCGTCGACCCCCTCGGCGGACGGGGTGCTGGTGGGGAGCTCGGTCGTCACCCTGCGAACGCTACCGACCGCACCCCGGACGCCCGGCGAGAGGCGCAGGTGCGACCGCTACCCTCCGACCGTGATCCTGCTGTTCGGCACGCGTGCGACCGTGACGGTGCTCGCCACCGTGTGGTTCGTCTGCCACTTCTGCGGCTTCGACGCCGCCCAGAAGGTGATCGAGCGACGCAACCGGCTCACCCTGTTCTGGATCCCGCTGTTCACGCTCTCGCGCTCCTTCGCGAACGTGTGCTCGAACTGCGGTCGAGAGGTGCCGCTCACGCGCGAGCAGGTCGCGAACGCGGAGCGCTGGGAGGCGAGCCAGCGCTGACCCCTCGAGGGTTGCCACTTTCTGCGGTCTTGGGGGCGCGATGCCCGCAGAAAGTGGCAACAGCCGGCTCGGCGCCGGGAGGCCTAGGGTGAAGCCGTGGTCGCGTCCGGATCCGTCGCCGTCGTGACGGGCGGTGGCACCGGGATCGGCGCGGCCTGCGGGGTCGCCCTCGCCGAGGCGGGCTGGACCGTCGTGCTCGCGGGCCGCCGCGCCGAACCCCTCGAGGCGGTGCGCGACGCGCATCCGGAGCTCGCACTGGAGGCCGCCCCCGCCGACGTGACCGACGAGGCGTCGGTCCGGGACCTCTTCGCCGGCCTGGTCGACCGGCACGGCCGCCTCGACCTGCTCTTCAACAACGCGGGCCGCGGCGGCAGCGCCGTCGAACCGGATGCGATCGAGCTCGACGAATGGCGCGCGGTGGTCGACACCAACCTCACCGGCACGTTCCTCTGCACGAGGGAGGCGTTCCGCATCATGCGGGAGCAACGGCCGCAGGGCGGCCGCATCCTGAACAACGGGTCGATCTCCGCCCACGCGCCCCGGCCGCTGTCGCTCGCCTACACGGCCACGAAGCACGCCATCACCGGCATCACGAAGTCGGTCGCGCTCGACGGCCGGCCGTACGGCATCGCCTGCGGCCAGATCGACATCGGCAACGCGTCCACGTCGATGACCGCGGCGATGAGCGGGGGCGTGCGGCAGGCCGACGGATCGGTCCGGCCCGAGCCGACGATGCCCGTCGCGGACGTCGCCGCGGCCGTCGTGCTGATCGCCGGCATGCCGCTCACCTCCAATGTCGCCTCGATGACCGTGATGGCCACCGCGATGCCGCTGGTGGGCCGCGGATGAGCGACCACGCGACGGCCTGGGACCGCGACCGCAGCATCGTTCGCCTCCCCGACCCCGCCATCGAGATCGTCGACGAGCGGTTCCGGGCGATGCTGCCCTTCCAGGCCGTCGTCGAACGGCTCTGGACCGGCGGCCGCTGGCTGGAGGGCCCGGTCTGGTTCGGCGACCTCCGCTCCCTCGTCTTCTCCGACATCCCGAACGACCGGATGCTGCGCTGGACGGAGGAGTCCGGCGTCACGACCGTCTTCCGGCAGCCGTCGGAGAACGCGAACGGCGGCACCCGCGACCGCGAGGGGCGCCTGATCACCTGCGAGCACCGCACCCGCCGCGTCACCCGCACCGAGCACGACGGCCGGCGCACGGTCCTCGCCGACCGGTTCGAGGGCAAGCCGCTGAACGCCCCGAACGACGTGGTCGTCGCCGCGGACGGCGGGATCTGGTTCACCGACCCGGGCTGGGGCATCGAGGGGGACTTCGAGGGCGACAAGGCGGAGAAGGAGATCCCCTGCCAGGTCTACCGGATCGATCCGGGCACCCTCGCCCTCGAGGCGGTGATCACCGACATGGCGCGGCCGAACGGCATCGCCTTCTCCCCCGACGAGTCGCTGCTCTACGTCGTCGACAAGGACATCCGGGTGTACGACATGGTCGACGGCCGGCCGGCGAACGGGCGGCTCTTCGTCGACATGGGCATCGGCACGTCCGACGGCATCCGGATCGACACGGCGGGCAACTGCTGGACGGCCGCGGCCGGGGGCGCCGGCTACGACGGCGTGCACTGCTACGCCCCGGACGGCGCCCTGCTCGGCCGGATCCACCTGCCGGAGGGCTGCGCGAACCTCGTGTTCGGCGGCGCGAAGAAGAACCGCCTCCTCATGACGGCGACCTCGTCGCTCTACAGCGTCTTCGTGGAGGCGCGGGGCGCCCAGACGCCCTGACCGCGCCCGCCACGACCGCATCCGCCTCGCGGAGGATCCTCGGGAGGGTCCCGACCACGTGCGCGATGATCGGCCCGTGACGTCGCCCCTGCCCCCCGAGCTCGCCGAGCTGGCCCACGCCCTCGGCGTCTCCACGTCGTTCACCGACTGGCGGGGCCGCACGGTGGAGGTCGCGGCCGAGACGGTGCGGCGGGTGCTCGCCGCGATGGACGTCGACACGAGCGACCCCGTCCGCGCCCTGCACGAGCACTGGCTCGCGCCGTGGCGGCGGATGCTGCCGCCCTGCGTCGTCGCGACGGCGGGTGCGGCCCGCTGGGTGTGGATGCACGTCCCGCACGGCGACCCGGCCGAGCTCGTCGTGCGGCTCGAGAGCGGCGGCGAGCGCCGGCTCGAGCAGGTGCTGCACTGGGTGGATCCGCGCGAGGTCGACGGCGCGCTGATCGGTGAGGCGACCTTCGCGGTGCCCGACGACCTGCCGGTCGGCTACCACGTGCTCGTCGCCCGGTCGGGCGAGCGCAGCGCCGAGACGACGCTCATCGTCGCCCCGCAGCGCCTCGCGCTCCCCGCGCGGCTCGGCCGGCGGGGCTGGGGAGTCGCCGCGCAGCTCTACAGCGTGCGGTCCGCGCGCTCCTGGGGCATCGGCGACCTCGGCGACCTCACCGACCTCGCCGTCTGGGCGGGCGGGCGGCTCGGGGCGGACTTCGTGCTCGTGAACCCGCTGCACGCGCAGGAGCCGGTCGCGCCGCTCGAGCCGTCCCCGTACCTGCCGAGCTCGCGCCGGTTCTTCGCGCCGCTCTACCTCCGGATCGAGGCGGTGCCCGAGTACGCGGACCTGTCCGACGCCCACCGCCGCGTCATCGCGCAGCTCGCCGACCAGGTGCACGCCCGGCTCGGCGACTCCGACGTGATCGACCGCGACACCGCGTGGAACGCGAAGCGGCACGCGCTGCAGATCCTGTCGCGCGTGCCGCGCACGCCCGGCCGTGAGCTCGACTTCCAGACCTTCCGCCGCCGCGGCGGCGCGGCCCTCACCGAGTTCGCCACGTGGAGCGTGCTCGCCGAGCAGCACGGCAACGACGCCCGCACCTGGCCCGCGGAGTACCGGGACCCCGGGAGCCCCGAGGTCGCGGCGTTCGCCGCCGCGAACGCCGACGAGATCGCCTTCACCGAGTGGCTGCAGTGGCTGCTCGACGAGCAGCTCGAGCGCGCGCAGGCCAGGGCGATCGACGCGGGGATGGCGCTCGGCACCATGCACGACCTCGCCGTCGGCGTGCATCCGGGCGGGGCGGACGCCTGGCGCCTGCGGGACGTCTACGCCCGTGGCATCGCGGTGGGCGCGCCGCCCGACCCGTACAACCAGCTCGGCCAGAACTGGCAGCAGCCGCCCTGGCGCCCCGACCGGCTCGCGGAGAGCGGGTACGCGCCCTTCCGGGACCTGCTGCGCGCGGTGCTGCGGCACGCGGGCGGCATCCGCGTCGACCACGTGATCGGCCTGTTCCGGCTCTGGTGGGTGCCGGAGCACACCGACGCGTCCGAGGGCGCCTACGTCTACTACGACCACGAGGCGATGGTCGGCATCCTCGCGCTCGAGGCCCAGCGGGCGGGAGCCGTCGTCGTCGGCGAGGACCTCGGGGTGGTCGACCCGAACGCCCGGGCCTACCTCGCCGCCCGCGGCGTGCTCGGCACGTCGATCCTGTGGTTCGAGTCGGACGGATCCGGTGGACCCCTGCCCGCCGAGCGCTGGCGGGAGGCCTGCCTCGCGTCGGTGACCACCCACGACCTGCCGCCCACCGCCGGGTACCTCGACGGCGAGCACGTGCGGCTCCGCTCGGCGCTCGGACTGCTGCCCCGGCCCCTCGACGAGGAGCTCGAGGCGGACCGGCAGGAGCGGGAGGTGTGGCTCGACGAGCTGAGACGCCGCGGCCTGCTGGCCGACGACGCGGACGAGGAGGCGACCGTGATCGCCCTGCACCGCTACCTGATGCTCACCCCGGCTCGGCTGATCTCGGTGGCGCTGCCCGACCTGGTGGGCGACCGGCGGATCCAGAACCAGCCGGGCACCCGGGACGAGTACCCGAACTGGCGGGTGCCGCTGTCCGGCCCGGACGGCCGCCCGCTGCGGCTGGAGGACGTGCTCACCTCGGCGCGCGCCGAACGGCTCGCCGCCGCGGTGCGCTGAGCCGGTCCGTCGCCGCCCACCGATCGGCGGGCCGTCGCGCGGACCGGTGGCGCAGCGCCCACCGCTGCACGAGCAGGGTGCCGGTGGCCGCGACGAGGATGCAGATCACGTTGACGCCGAGCTGCGTGGCCGCGCCCGCCGCCTCCTCCGGATGGTCGGCGACGAGCGCCGTCCCGATGTTGGCGGCCGCCGGGATCGTCGTCACGCTGATGAAGACGCCGACGAGGGCACCGGACTTCGACGCGGTCAGCGAGACCATGCCCGCGGCACCGGCGACGAGCGCGGTGACGACGCTGAAGACGTCGGGATGCGCGACGAACGACGTGAGCGGCCGGTGCCCGGCGACGTAGCCCGCCGGCAGACCGACGGTGTAGCGCAGCAGGATCACGGCGCCGGCCGTCACCACGACGGCGAGCGGGAAGCCGACGGCCAAGGCGATGAGCGACCGCCCCGCGGCCCGCCACCGCCGCTGGACGAGCGCGACGGCGACCGCGGCGAGCGGCCCGAACTCGGGGCCGAGCACCATGCCGCCGACCACGAGCACGGAGCTGTCGGTGAGCAGCCCGACCGAGGAGATCAGCGTCGCGGCCATCAGGAAGACGAGGAACGCCCCGGACAGGGTCGCGTCGGCGGCGGTGCGCTGGGTGATCTCCTGCCAGACCACCGCGTCGACGCCCTCGCCGGGCGCGTCGCGTTCGGCGGCGTCGACGGGGTCGCCGAAGGCGGCGTCGACCTCGGTGATCGTGACGGTGCCGCCGTGCTGGAGGCAGAGGCCGTGCAGCGTCTCCAGCACCGCGTCGGCGGCCTCGCGTGCGACGTCGGCCTCGATCCGGTCGCCCGGCGGCTTCAGCGCCGCCGCCTCGCTCATCACGAGGTTGGTCACACCGGGTTCGTCGCGCAGGGCGCCGACGACGGCCGCGCTGCGGTCGCCCGGCGCGACGACGGCGAGGTGCAGCACGGGTCGCGTCAGTCGAGACCCGCGCCGGGCCGCCCCGCGTCCTCGACCACCTGGGTCGCGGACTCGACGAGCTCGACGATGCGGCGGGCCTCCTCCGCGGTGATGGAGGTCAGCACCTCGTCGAGGCGCGCCTCGGTGTCCCCGACGACGAGGTCGATACGCGTCCGCGCGTCGGGCGTGAGCCGGAGCACCCGCGCGCGCCCGTCGACGGGGTCGCGCGGCTTCTCGATGAAGCCGGCGACGGTGAGCCGGTTCGTGATCGTCGTGGCGGTGGCGGACGAGACGCCGAGGCGCTGCCGCAGATCGGTGCCGCGCGCCGGGTTGCCCAGGCGCTCGCGGCTGCGGATGAACCGCAGTGCGGCGAGGTCGGTGCTGCCGACGCCGAGCAGTCGGCGGAAGCGGGACCGCATCCGCAGCTCGGCGTCGTCGAAGGCGCGCAGGGCCGTCACGATCGCGGTCGCCTGCGGATCGAGCTCGCCGACCACGAGCTCGAGTGGCTCGGCCGCCGCCGGGACGTCGCTCATCCGCACCGCCTCTCGGCGGTCACCGTACAGCCCTCCGCCGAGCGCACGTCCAGGAAGTGCGGGAGCGTGTAGCGGGGTCGGCCGCACAATGCAAGGCCGGTGGCCGATTGCCTTCACAACCGAGCCATCACGGTACACTCGGCGCCGTGCGGGGGATCCGTGCGTGAGGGGACGAGGGTGTCCCGCGACGACGGGCGGCACCGGCCGCGAGGACGGACAGCATGACGGACGAGGCCCGCACCGCTGCGCTCCCACCCGTGCTCCAGGGGCGCTACCGGCTCGGTCCCGTCATCGGCAAGGGCGGCGCCTCGGTGGTCTACCGCGCACGGGACCAGCTCCTCGGCCGTGACGTCGCGGTCAAGGTGTTCACCGCCAGGGCCGCGGATCCGCAGGAGCTCCGCGCCCAGGAGGCGGAGGCGCGGATGCTCGGCGCGCTCAGCCATCCCGGGCTCGTCACGCTCTTCGACGCCGGCATCGACTTCACCGACATCGACTCCCCCCAGGTGTTCCTCGTGATGGAGCTCGTGCGCGACTTCGACCTGCGGGAGCGCCTGCGGCGCGGCCCGCTCGACGCGCACCAGGTCGCCTACATCGGCTTCGACCTCGCCGGGGCGCTCGAGTACGTGCACGAGCACGGGATCGTGCACCGCGACATGAAGCCCGCGAACGTGCTGCTCTTCGACGGCGGCGTGGAGCGGCCCATGCGGGCGAAGCTCGCCGACTTCGGCATCGCGATGCTCCGCGCGCAGGGCGTGCTGCCGAGCGAGTTCACGACGGGCACCGCCGCCTACCTCAGCCCGGAGCAGGTCGAGGGCGCGGAGCTCGGACCGGAGACGGACGTTTACAGCCTCGGCCTCGTGCTCATCGAGGCGGTCTCCGGTCACGTCGTCTACCCCGGCTCCGTCGTCGACTCGGCGCTCGCCCGGCTCGACCGGCAGCCCGAGGTGCCCTCGAGCCTGCCGGGCCCGCTCGCCGCGGTGCTGAGGTCGATGGTGGAGCGCAGGCCGGCCGACCGGCCGACCACGGCGGAGGTGGCCCTCGCGCTGCGCGAGGTCCTCGTCGACCAGATCGGCGGCCGCAGGCCGGCGCCCGCTCCGCACGACGCCGAGACCGCGCGGCTCGCGGCGGTGCAGCGCTACAACCTCGTCGACACCCCGCCCGACGGGGCCTTCGACCGGATCACGTCGCTCGCGGCCCGCATCTTCGACGTGCCCGTCGCGCTCGTGTCGATCGTCGACGCCGACCGCATCTGGTTCAAGTCCCACTACGGCGTCGACGTGTCGGAGATCGAGCGCAGCCGGGGACTCGCCACGAGCGGCGGCCTGCACGACCACACCCTCGTCGTCGAGGACATCGCGACCGACCCGCGCATCGGCGCCTACCCCGAGTCGGCGGCGAACCGGGGGCTGCGCTTCTACGCCGGCGTCCCCCTGCTGACGCCCGACGGGCACAACCTCGGCTCGCTCGCCATCATCGACTACAAGCCGCGGCCGACGACCGACGACGAGGTGGCGATCCTCGAGGACCTCGCGGCGATGGTGCTGCACGAGATGGAGCTGCGGCTCGCCGCACGCCGGGTGGTGCTGAGGCGGGACTGACCGTCAGGCGGCGCGCCGCACGAGCGCGCCCCCGCCGAGGATCGGTCCGGCCGCGAGCCACGGCACTGCGATCAGGGCGAGCAGCAGCGCCGGGTCGACGTGCGTCACGAGGCCGACGAGGGCGGCGCCGATCGACGCGGCCGCCGAGCGGAGCCCCGCCCCGACGATGAACACCTGCGCCCGCACCTCGCTCGGGCTCTCCTCCTGGCGGATCCGCAGCATCGCCGCGACGCCCGGCGCATCCGGCAGCCCGGCGAGGGTGAGGGCCGCGAGGGTGAGCGGGAAGCCCGGCACGACCGCCGCGAGCAGGGTGAGGAGGCCCGTCGCGGTGAAGCCGGCGGCCATGATCCGGCGGGCCGGGTAGCGGCCGAGCCACCGCGTGACCGCCGGAACCGTGATCGCCAGCGCGCCGGCGACCCCGCCGACCGCGAACCCGGTGAGCAGCCAGCCGCCGCCGCTCTCGGCAGCGCCCCGCTGCACGGCGAGCAGCACCGCGACGACCGGCAGGGCACCCCCGCCGAGCTGCACGAGGGTGCCCGCGGTCGTGGAGCGGGTGAGCGGATGGTGGGTGAGCAGGTGCCGCGTCGCCGCGCCGATGCCGCGGGCCAGCGCCGCCGGATGCAGCGAGCCGCCGCGGGGCGCGAGCGGCAGCGCCTGCAGCACGAGGCCGCCGGCGAGAGCGACGACGGCGAGGGCGATCAGCGCGCCGGTCGGCGACAGCAGCACCGTCGCGATGGAGACGAGGCCGGGCCCACCGATCCCGGCGATGTTGTAGGCGAGGGCGTCGACCGCCGTGCCGCGGGCCACGTCGCCCGGCAGCACCTCGCCGACGAACGCGGACAGGCCGCCCATGAACACCGGCATCACGACGCCCCCGACGACGAGCGCGGCGAACACGACGGGCAGCGGGACGACGGCGATGAAGGCGCAGACGACGAGCACGGCGGCGAGCACGACCGAGGCGACGAGCATCGTGCGGCGCGGCGACCCGGTGGCGTCGAGGAGGGCGCCGATCAGGGGTGCGGCGACGACGCTCGGCGCGGTCAGCACGGCGATCAGCGCACCGCCGAGCGCCACGTCGTGGAGCTGGATCGCGGCGGCGAGCGCGAGGGCCACTCCGGCGCCGCCGGAGACGAACCGCATCGGTACCGCTGCGGCGAGGTAGGCCGTCTCCGCGCGTCGTCCCTGCACTCCGCAAGCCTGGCAGGTGCCGGCCCGGCGTCCGATGGATGCCTAGGCTGCCGCGGTGCCCCCTTCCGACGCCGCTCGTCCCGTCATCACCGTCGTGGCGGCGCTCGCGACCGACCGGGACGGCCGCCTGCTGCTCGTGCGCAAGCGCGGCACCCGGCGCTTCATGCAGCCGGGCGGCAAGCCCGAGAACGGCGAGACCCTGCGCGCGGCGCTGGTCCGGGAGCTGGCCGAGGAGCTCGGCCTGGCCGTCACGGCCGACGCGCTGACCGACCTCGGCCGGTTCGACACGGCCGCCGCGAACGAGCCAGGGCACGCGCTGATCGCGCACGTGTTCCGCCTGGTGGTGGACGACCCGGTCGCGGCGGCCGCCGAGATCGCCGAGATCCGCTGGTGCACCGCCGCGGAGGCGGATGCGCTCGGCGACCGCCTCGCTCCCCTCGCCCGCGAGCTGCTCGCCCTCGCCGAGGCAGGCGCGGACACCGGCGGTCCCGCCGTCGCCGGCTAGAGGCGACGACGGGACCGCGGGAGGTCCCTCCGGTCAGCTGGTGCGGATGTCCCCGTTCAGGCCGTCGGGGAAGAAGCCGCCCTTCGACACCCTGCCCGGGTTCAGGTAGACGATGTTCAGCACCTGGCTCGTGGACCGGCTGAACGCGATGCCGTTGCCGTCGGCGGGCACGATGTTCGAGTAGCCACGGCCGCCGATGCCCTGGTCGTCGTCACTCCGGCCGTCGAGGCTGTCACGGGCGTTCGAGATCTTCTGCACGGAGTCGAAGATGCTGCTGACCTCGAACCCCTCGTCGTACAGCGACGTGCGGATGAGTCCGGCGTGGTAGGCCTCCACCGCGAGGATGCCGGCGGCCGCCTCGAGGTAGGTCTTGTTCGTGATCAGCGGCGCAGCGCCCTTGTACGCGGTGACCCCGACGTCCTCGAAGATGAAGGCGGCGAGCAGGAAGCTGTTGTCGTTCGCGAACGCGTCGAACTTCTGCCCCGGCTTGATCAGCCCGGCGGCCGTCGCGGCGGCGGAGAAGGCCTTGTCGAGGTCGATGCTCGGCCGGGCGACCTTCGCGCTGCCCAGGGCCGCGCGGAGGAACTCGACGTGCTGCTTCTCGTCCTTCGCGATCTCGTGGGCGTAGTTGCGGATCTTGGCGTTGCGGAACGGCACACGGTGACCGCCGCGGACACCGCCCCGGTCGCCCTTGCCGGTCGTCATGCCGTCCGACAGCCCCTCGCCGTAGGCGGCGCGGAGGTAGAACTCCGCCTCGAGGTACTCGAGGTTGAGCGCGAAGTTCAGCACCGAGCCGTCGCTCACGGTCGAGGCGGACGCCGCGCCGGCGGGCAGCAGGGCGGCCGCCGCGGCGCCGGCGCCGGCGAGTCCGGTGAGCGTGAGGAGCTTGCGGCGGTCGAGCGCCGTCTCCGCACTGCGATCGATCGCTTTCGCGATGAAACGCTTCTCGTACATGGGGGTGTCTCCTGTCATCGGGTTTGCGACGGGGCGTCGCACCGCCCGGCGGCCGCGGGTCGCGGTCCGTCGTGGACAGCCCGAAAGATAGGACCGGCGACGGGATCGGCAAGTAGCCGAACCTGGCAGAACGCCCCCAATGCCGAGCGGGATCGGGCGGCTCCCCGAACCTCCGGATGCCGGCGTCTGCGCTGCGCCGGTTCCCATCCGGAAACGGCGCATCCGGGCGGGCACGCGCGCCCGGATCGGCCGAAAGCGCCCGGGTCAGGCGTCCGGCAGCGCCCGCTCCGCGACGAGCCGCCGGTACCAGTGCGCGCTGTCCTTCAGGATCCGCTCCTGGGTGTCGTACTCGACCCGCACGATGCCGAAGCGCTTCGTGTACCCGTACGCCCACTCGAAGTTGTCGAGCAGCGACCAGACGAAGTAGCCGCGCACGTCGACGCCGGCGTCGATCACGTCCAGCACCGCCTGGAGGTGGCGGCGCACGTAGTCGATGCGGTCGGCGTCGTGCACGGCGCCGCCCTCGACCCGGTCGGGGAACGCGGCCCCGTTCTCGGTCACCATCAGCGGCAGGTCCGGGTACCGCTCGTGCAGCGCGGTGAGCAGGTCGGCGAGGCCCTGCGGCTCGACGTTCCAGCCCATGTCCGTGTAGGGCCCGGGCTGCGGCAGGAACTCGACGTCCTCCGCGCCCGGCCACGGCACCGCCGCGGAGTCGTTGTGGCCGTCCGCCTGCTGCTTGCCGCCCTCGCCGTCCCAGAGCCGCACGCGGCTCGTGGAGTAGTAGTTCACCCCGAGCACGTCGATCGGCTGGTGGATGCGCTGCAGGTCGCCGTCCTCGACGAACGACCAGTCGGTGATGTCCTTCGTGACCTCGAGCAGGTCGGCCGGCAGCGCGCCGTCGAGCATCGGGCCGAGGAAGGCCTCGTTCCCGAGCGCCTCGACGCGACGCTTCGCGGCCTCGCCGGTCGGGCCCTCCGGCCGGAACACGTGCAGGTTCAGCGTCACGGAGTACTGCGGGTCGTTGCGGACCACGTCGCGCAGCGCGGTGAGCGCGAGGCCGTGCGCGAGGTTCAGGTGGTGGACCGCCTGCAGGCTCGCGAGCCTGTCGGTCCGGCCGGGTGCGTGCACGCCGGACGCGTAGCCCAGGTAGGCCGCGCACCACGGCTCGTTCAGTGTCGTCCACGTCTGCACGCGGTCACCGAGCGCCTCCCCCACCACGCGGGCGTAGTCGGCGAACGCCTCCGCCGTGCTGCGGACCGTCCAGCCGCCCTCGTCCTCGAGCGGCTGCGGCAGGTCCCAGTGGTAGAGCGTCGCGACCGGGGCGATGTTCCGGGCGAGCAGCCCGTCGACGAGCCGCGAGTAGAAGTCGAGCCCGGCCTGGTTCGTCGCGCCGCGCCCCTCCGGGACGATCCGGGGCCACGCCACCGAGAACCGGTAGGCCTGCAGGCCCAGGTCCGCCATGAGGTCGAGGTCGGACTCGAGCCGGTGGTAGTGGTCGTCGGCCACGTCGCCGGTGTCGCCGTTGACGGTCTTCCCGGGCGTGTGGCTGAACGTGTCCCAGATGCTGGGGCGCCGGCCGTCCTCGTCGACCGCCCCCTCGATCTGGTATGACGCGGTGGCCGATCCGAACACGAACGACTCCGGGAACCCCATCAGTCCTCCTCGCGCTGCGCGCCTCTCGTGGACCTCCGAGTATTCCGCAGCCCCCCGACGGCTCCACAGCCGATCCATCGGATCCGGCGATCGACACGTCGGCCGACCTCGATACGATGCATGCTCGTTCCATCAGGAGGGATGCGCGATGCGTCTGCGCCGGATCACGGCGGGCCTCGTGCTCGGCGTCCTGCTCTCGGTCGGCGGCGCGACCGCCGCCTTCGCCACACCGCCGCTGGACACGGGCGGCTCCCAGATCGTCGATCAGGCGAACGTGCTGTCGGCGCCGGACGAGGCGCGCGCCGAGTCCGCGGTGCAGCAGGTGGCGTCCGACACGGACACGCAGCTGACGGTCGTCTTCGTCGACACGTTCAGCGACCCCGCCAACGACCAGGACTGGGCGATCGCGACGGCGCAGCGGAGCGGGCTCGGCAACGGCGATCTCCTCGTCGCGATCGCCGTGCAGGAGCGCCAGTACGGGTTCGCCCGCTCGACCGACTACCCGCTCGCGAAGTCGGACGTGCAGGCGCTCACCACGTCGGACCTCCGCCCCGGGCTCGCGAAGTCGCAGTGGGCCGACGCGACCGTCTCGTTCGCGAAGGCGCTCGACGACCGGCTGCAGGGCTCGTCGGGCTCCTCGTCCGGTGCCGCCACGTCCGGATCGAGCGGAGGCTCCGTGTTCCTGACCCTGTTCCTGCTCGTCGCCCTCGTCGTCGTCGTGATCGTCATAGTCCGCGTGCTGCGCCGACGCCGGGCGGTCGCCGCCGGCGCCGGCCCCTCCCCCGTCGGGCCGCCCATGGCGCCGCCGGTCGACCAGAAGGCGCTCGACGCCGAAGCCGCGAAGGCGCTCATCGCCCTCGACGACGAGGTCACGACGAGCGACCAGGAGCTCGGCTTCGCGGAGGCGGAGTTCGGCGAGGACGCCGCGCAGCCGTTCCGGGTCGCCCTCGACCACGCCCGCGCCAAGGCCAAGGAGGCGTTCGGCATCCGGCAGCAGCTCGACGACGAGATCCCGGAGACGCCCGACCAGCGGCGCACGATGACGCAGCGGATCATCCAGCTCGCGAAGGAGGCGGACGCCGAGCTCGACGCCCAGAAGGAGGCCTTCGACGCCCTGCGCAAGCTCGAGGCGCAGCTGCCCGACGGCGTGCGGGCCGCGGACGCCGACCGCGCCCGGCTCGCCGCGCAGGCGGACGCGGCCGACAGCGCCCTGACCTCCCTCCGTGCCCGCTACGGCGACGAGGCGACGCGCGGCAGCGCCGACGACCTCGCTCAGGCGCGGTCGCTGCTCACCTTCGCGCAGCAGGCGCTCATGCGCGCGGGCGCCGCGGCCGGCAGCAAGGCGGGCGAGGGCGCCGTCGCGCTGCGCGGCGCCCAGCAGGCGCTCGGTCAGGCGGGCACGCTGCTGGCCGGCATCACCGCCGCGCCGGGCGAGTTCGAGGCCGCGAAGCGCCGGCTCGACGCCACCGTCGCCGACACCCGCAGCGACGCCGACCAGGCGCGGCGCCTGCTCGCCCGGGCCGGCGCGGACCGCGCCGAGCTCGACGCCGCCATCCGCACGGCCGACGCCGCCGTGGCGGCGGCGGGCGGGCAGGCCCCGAACGCTGCCCTGCCGGCGCTCGAGAAGGCGAACGCCGACCTGAACACCGTGCTCGACCGGGTGCAGGACCGGGCCGACCGGGAACGCCGCGCCGTGCAGACGCTGCCGCGGGTGCTGGACGGGGCCGAGCGGTCGGTGGAGGCCACCCGGCGGTTCATCGACACGCGCCGCGGCGGGGTCGGCACCGACGCGCGCACCCGCATCGTGGAGGCGCAGCGGCAGCTCGACGCCGCGATCGCCGCGCAGCGGAACGATCCCGTGGCCGCGCTGGCGGCGGCGCAGCGCGCGCAGTCGCTCGCCAACGAGGCGTACGAGCTCGCGCAGCAGGACGTCGACCAGTTCCGTGGCGGCCCCTGGGGTGGCGGCGGCTTCGGTGGCGGAGGAGGCGGCTTCCTGACCGGCGCCCTCCTCGGCGGTGTGCTCGGCGGCGCCCTCGGCGGCGACCGCTGGGGTGGCGGGGGCTGGGGTGGCGGCGGCTGGGGCGGCGACGTCGGCGGCGGCTGGGGCGGCGGCGGCGACTTCGGTGGCGGTGGTGGCTTCGACGGGGGCGGCGGTGGCTTCGGCGGCGGCGACTCCGGTGGCGGAGGGGGGTTCTGATGGGCAGACTCTGGAACAGGCAACGGAAGGGTTCAGCGATGGTGAAGCAATCGATCTTCGGGCGGATCTCGCAGCTCATGCGGGCGAACGTGAACGCCATGATCGACCAGGCGGAGGATCCGCAGCTCATGCTGGATCAGCTGGTCCGCGACTACTCCAACAGCATCGCGGAGGCCGAGGACGCAGTCGCCGTGACCATCGGGAACCTCCGGCTGCTGGAGCAGGACCACGAGGAGGACGTCGCCACCGCAGCGGACTGGGGCCGCAAGGCGCTCGCCGCCAGCGCGAAGGCGGACGAGTTCCGCGCGGCGGGCAAGGCGGCGGACGCGGACAAGTTCGACAACCTCGCGAAGATCGCCATCGGCAAGCAGATGCAGTCCGAGAAGGAGGCCCGGACCGCGGAGCCGACGATCGCCTCGCAGAACGAGGTCGTCGAGAAGCTCAAGGTGGGCCTCGACGGGATGCGGCAGAAGCTGTCCGAGCTCACCGCGAAGCGCGACGAGCTGGTCGCCCGCCAGAAGTCCGCGGCGGCGCAGTCGCAGGTGCACGACGCGATGCGGAGCATCGACGTGCTGGACCCCACGAGCGACCTCGGCCGCTTCGAGGCGAAGGTGCGTCGCGAGGAGGCCAAGGTGATGGGCCAGCAGGAGCTGGCCGCGTCGAGCCTCGACAAGCAGTTCGAGAGCCTCGAGGACCTCGGGACGCAGACGGAGATCGAGGCGCGGCTCGCCGCCCTCAAGTCGGGCACCACGGAGCTGACCGCGACCCCGCGCCGCGCGATCAGCGAGTAGCGGCGCTGGGCATCCGACGCCGGCCCGGTTCAGCCCGGGCCGGCCGATGACGCTGCGGTCCGTCACGGCGACCGGCGACTACCGATCGATCCTGTGGCGGCCGCCGACCGAGATGCGGTGGGGGCTCGGTGCGGCCTCCGCCGTGGTGGTGTTCTTCGCGCTCGAGCCGCTCGTGCCGACGGGGCTCGCCGCGCTCGGGGTGCACCTGCCCGCCGCCGGCGGCATCGCCGTCGGCCTCGTCGCGTACGCGCTCGCGGTGGTCTACGCCGTCGTGGTGTCCCGGCGCCTGGGTCTCGGGTCCCTGCGCCGGGACTACGGGCTCGCCATCCGGCCCGTCGATCTCGGGATCGGTCTGCTCGCGGCGATCGCGGTCGAGATCGTCCGGGTGATCACCGGAGTCGTGCTCACTCAGGCGACCCCGGCGCGGCCGACGACGAACGTGCACCTCGCCGGCTCGGCCGCCGGGAACGTGGTGCTGGCGGTCGTCGCGGTGCTGATCGCGCCGGCCGTCGAAGAGCTCGTCACCCGCGGGATGCTCATGCGGGCGATCCGGGCCGCGATCCTGGGTCGCGGGACCGAGCCCTCCGAGGGGCGGCGGCATCTCGCGGTCGACGCGAGCGTGCTGATCTCCGCCGCGGTCTTCACCGCGCTGCACCTGCACGAGGCGCCCGATCTCGTGACCGGGGTGGCGCTCGTGCTCGGCATCTTCCCGATCGGGCTCGTCGTCGCGTGGCTCGCCACCCGCACCGGCCGCCTCGGCCCCGGCATCGTCACCCACGCCCTGGTGAACGCGCTCGCCCTGGCCGCGGCCCTCACCCTCGCCCGCTGACCCTCCCCGAAGCACCTCAGCAGGACGATCTCGCTCCGGCAGGACGAAACGGCCGATCTCGTCCTGCCGAAGCGATCGGATCCTGCCCACGTGCTCGTCGAGGGAGCGCTCGGAGGGCACGCGCTACGGTCGAGGGGTGAAGCCGCCGCCCAAGCTCTGGCTCAGAGTCCTCGTGGTCGTCGTGGCGTTCTGGGTCATCCGGACGCTGCGCCGCGCCGGCCTCACCTGAGCCGCCGCCGCAGCGCCTCACGGGCCACTTCGGGCAGCACGGGCGTCCGATGACGCCCGCTTCTGCCCGAAACGGCCCGCAGGGCCTAGGCGGGAGGCGGCGGCGCCCGGCGCATGGCGGGGTCGATGGGGCTCTGGATGCCCACGGGCCGGCCGTCCGGATCCGCTACCAGGGCGTAGCGGGCGCCCCAGAAGGCGTCATGCGGTCCGTGCAGGTCGGGCGCGCCGGCTGCGGTCAGCTCGCCGTGGAGGGCGTCGACCGACTCGCGGTCGGGCACCGTGACGCCGAGCACCACCGAGCCCGGGCCGCTGGCGAGCTGCGGGCTCCCCCACGCGCGGGCGAAGCGGTCCGTGTCGAACTCCACGAGGAGGCCGCCGACCTCGCAGGCCGCGTGCACGCCGCCCGGCGCCTCCCGCACCGGCCAGCCGAGCCGGCGGTAGAAGGCCGTCGTGGCGTGCAGGTCCGCCACGACGAGGTTCAGCTGCGCCGGGGCGTGCATCAGGCGACCGCTGCCGGCAGGGCGTCCGGATCCGTGATCGGCAGGCGGCAGACGAAGTCCTCGCAGAGGTACGCCGCGGCCGCGCCGCCGACGAGGCCCCGCTCGGCGAACAGCTCGAAGCCCGCCTCCGCGAAGGCGGCCGCCGCCGCCGGCGTGACGACGGCGGTCACGGACGACGGCAGGCCCCGCGCGGCCCGCGCCAGTCGCCCGTCGGGTTCCTCGGTCACCACCACCGTCTGCCGCACGGGTTCCGCCATCGCGGCAGCGAGCCCGAGCAGGCCGCCGAGGCCGATCGGCCGGGCGACGGCCTGGGCGGCGAACGGGCCGATCGCCGCTGCCGCCGCCGCGCGGTAGCGCTCCTCGCCGGTCAGCAGGTGCAGCCGCCAGGCCGCGCGGGCCATCAAGGTCGTGCCGGACGGCGCAGCGCCCTCCCCGGGGTCCGCGTCCGCGGTCACGCCCTGGGCCGACAGCACCGGATCGCCGCCGCCCGGCACGACGAAGCGGCCGTCCTGCAGGCACGCGTCGACGAGTTCCCGAGCCGTCACGGCCCGATCGACGCCGCCGGTGGCGAGCGCCAGGCGCAGCAGGCCGTCGGCGAGGCCGCCCCAGTCCTCGAGCGTGGCGACGGCGGCGGACGGGCGGCCGTCGAGGGACGCTCGGAGCAGGGTCGCGCCAGGGTGGTGCAGGGCGAGCACCGCGTCCGCCGCCTCCTCCGCGAGGCGCAGCCAGGCCGGCTCGCCGAGGAGGGCGCCGGCCTCCGCCAGGCCGCCGACCGCGAGGCCGTTCCAGCCGGTGAGCACCTTGCCGTCGACGGCCGGCGGCGCGACCTGGGCTCGACCGGCCGCGTCGAGCCGGTAGTAGCCGCCCTCGTTCCGCCGGCCCTCGAGCACGCTCTCCGAGTCCTGGGCGGAGCCGAACGCGCCCGATGGACGCCGCAGCACCCGCTCGAGGAACGCCACGATGCCGGCGGCGGTGGCCCGGTCCCCGACGGCCGCGTATGCGGGGAGGAGGAGGGCGTTGTCCGGAAGCATCCGCTCGTAGTGCGGCTCGCTCCAGTCCCGCCGGGTGGCGTACCGGAAGAAGCCGCCCTCGACGGGGTCCCGCAGACCCCCGTCGCGCATCGCGGCGAGCGCCCGCTCCGCCACCCCGCGGATCCGCTCCCGGTCGTCCTCGGCCAGCAGCGGGGAGCGGCCGAGCGCGAGCGCCGTGGTGAGCACGGGCGCGACGGGGAACTTCGGGGCGCCGCCGAAGCCGCCGAAGGTGCGGTCCTCGTAGCCGACCAGCTCGGCGGCCGCGCGGGCGAAGTCGTCCGCCCCGAGCGGGGACGCTGCGGGCGCTGCGGCCGCCGCCTCGGCGATCGCCGCGGCGAGCCCCGCCGCCGACCGCTCCACCTCGTCGCGCCGGGTCGTCCACGCGTCGAGCACGGCGTCGAGCACCTGCCGGAACGACGGATGCCCCGCGACGGGTGACGGCGGCCAGTAGGTACCGGCATGGAACACCCGCCCGCCGGGCGTCGCGAACGCGTTGAGCGGCCAGCCGAGGTTCGGTGTGAACGCGCCCGCGGCGGTCATGTAGGCGCTGTCGACCTCGGGGTGCTCCTCGCGGTCGACCTTGACGGCGACGAAGTGCGCGTTGAGGAAGGCGGCGAGGCCGGGGTCGCTGAACGACTCCCGCGCCATGACGTGGCACCAGTGGCAGGTCGCGTAGCCGATGGAGACGAGCACCGGCACGTCGCGGCGCGCCGCCTCGGCGAAGGCCTCCGGTCCCCAGGGGTACCAGTCGACGGGGTTGTCGGCGTGGCTCCGCAGGTAGGGGCTGACGGCGTCGGCGAGGTGGTTCGGCACGGCAAGCACCGTACGTCGCGTCAGTCCGGCGGTTCGACCCCCGCGGCGCGGATCCCTCCGCTCGATCCCGGGTCGATGTCGTCGACGTCGGTCGTCAGCTCCGGCCCCTCGTTGCGGCTGATGTCGATGACGTCCTCGTCGATCGGGACGTCCGGCTCGGCGTCCGTCCCCGCGATCGGGCCCGGGTCCTCCGGATCGTGACGCTCGTCGGTCATGGTGCTCCCTTCCGTCGGGGGGCTCCTTGCTACCCGGGCAACATGGGGGCGGGCAGGGTGTTTGGCGTCCGCCGCCCCGGCCTCCGGCGGAGGGCGGGCCTCCGCGTCACGGGCGCGCCCGGCGCCGGCCTCCCGTCAGCAGGCCCCAGACGACCAGGACGATCAGCGCCCCGCCGATCGCGACCAGCCAGGTGCGCAGCTCGAAGAAGGTGCCGAGCCCGCCGCCGAAGAGCAGCCCACCGAGCCAGCCGCCGAGCAGCGCGCCGGCGACCCCGACGACGAGGGTGCCGATCCAACCGCCGCCCTGGCGGCCGGGGAGCAGCAGCTTCGCGACCGCGCCGGCGATCAGCCCGAGGAGCAGGAACGCGAGGAAGCCCACGGCACGGCCTTTCGTCGAGGTGCCGCCAGGGTCCCGGAGGCGGCGCGCGGGCGGGCGGCGGCACGCCGGGCCCGCCGGGCGGATGCGAGACTGGACGGCTCATGTCCCTCGCCGTGCCCGTCGTGACGTACCCGCCGGAGCTGCCCGTCAGCCGCATGCGGGACGAGATCGCCGCGACGATCGCCGCGAACCCCGTGGTGGTCGTCGCGGGTGAGACGGGGTCCGGCAAGACCACCCAGCTGCCGAAGATCTGCCTCGAGCTGGGCCGCCGCACCATCGCGCACACCCAGCCGCGGCGCATCGCCGCCCGCACGATCGCGGAGCGCGTCGCCGAGGAGCTGGGCACACCGCTCGGCGGCCTGGTCGGCTACTCGGTGCGCTTCACGGACCGGTCCGGGCCGGACACCCGCATCCGCCTGATGACGGACGGCGTGCTGCTCGCCGAGATCCGCCGGGATCGCGACCTCAGCCGCTACGACACGATCATCCTCGACGAGGCTCACGAGCGGACCCTCAACATCGACTTCCTGCTCGGCTACCTGAAGCAGCTGCTCGCCCGCCGGAGCGACCTGAAGGTGATCATCACCTCCGCGACGATCGAGGTGGAGCGGTTCGCCGCCCACTTCGCCGCCCCCGACGGCACGCCCGCGCCCGTCGTGGAGGTGTCCGGGCGCACGTACCCGGTCGAGGTGCGCTACCGGCCGCTGATCGCCGAAGGCTCGGACGACGAGGACGACGACGTGGACGGCGACGGCCACGCCTCCGAGGACCGGGACCTCGCCCAGGGAGTCAGCGACGCCCTCGACGAGCTCGAGCGCGACATATCGGGCGACGTGCTCGTCTTCCTCTCCGGGGAGAGCGAGATCCGCGACGTCGCCGATGCGCTCCGCGGGAAGTACGCCGGTCGCGCCCGGCCGGTCGAGATCCTGCCCCTGTACGGCCGACTCTCCGCCGCGGAGCAGCATCGGGTCTTCGAGCCCTCCGCCACCTCCGGGATCTCGCGCCGGATCGTGCTCGCCACGAACGTCGCCGAGACGAGCCTCACCGTGCCGGGCATCCGCGCCGTGATCGACGGCGGCACCGCCCGCGTCTCCCGGTACAGCGTCCGCGCGAAGGTGCAGCGGCTGCCGATCGAGGCGATCTCGCAGGCCTCCGCGAGCCAGCGGTCGGGCCGCGCCGGACGCACGAGCGACGGGATCGCCGTCCGCCTCTACTCGGAGGAGGACTTCGCCCGCCGCCCCGAGTACACCGATCCGGAGATCCTCCGCACGAACCTCGCCGCGGTGATCCTGCAGATGATCTCGCTCGGCCTCGGCGACATCGCCGCCTTCCCGTTCCTCACGCCGCCCGACTCCCGTGGCGTCAAGGCGGGGCTCGAGCTGCTCACCGAGCTGGGCGCGATCCGGGCCGGGCGCGGCGGCGAGCCGCCGACGCTCACCCGCATCGGCCACGATCTGGCGCGCCTGCCCGTCGACCCGCGCTTCGGTCGGATGCTGCTCGAGTCGCGGCGCCACGGCGTCGCCCGGGAGGTCACGGTCATCGTCGCCGGCCTCACGATCCAGGATCCCCGGGAGCGGCCGGTCGAGAAGCGCGAGCAGGCGGATGCGCTGCACGCGAGGTTCGTGGATCCGACGAGCGACCTGATCGGCCTGCTGAACCTGTGGCGGCACCTCGAGCGCACCCAGGCCGAGTCGTCCTCGAGCGCCTTCCGGCGGCGGGCACGAGCGGAGTTCCTCAACGTGGTGCGGATCCGCGAGTGGCAGGACCTCGTGCGGCAGCTCGAGAGCGTGCTCGAGGACGGGCGCGGACGGCGGCGTGACGGTCGGTCGGCGCCGGAGACGGGACCCGCGCCGACGACCCATGCCGCCGCCGGCATGAAAGCGGACGCGATCCACAAGTCGCTGCTCGCCGGCCTGCTCTCCCAGATCGGGATCCGCGACGACCGCACCGCCGCGCCGCCCGCCCGCGGAGGCCGGCCGACCCCGCGGCGCGGCTCCGTCGAGTTCCTCGGGGCCCGCCAGCTGCGCTTCGCCGTGTTCCCCGGTTCGGCGCTCGCCCGACGCCCCCCGGCGGCCCTCATGTCCGCCGAGCTGGTCGAGACCTCGCGGCTGTTCGCCCGGATGAACGCCGCCATCGACCCTGCGTGGGCCGAGCCGATCGCGGGCGACCTCGTGAAGCGCTCCGTCGGGGATCCGCGCTGGGAGCAGCGGCAGGGCGCCGCGGTCGCCGACGAGCGCGTCACCCTGTTCGGCGTGCCGATCGTCGAGAAGCGGCGCGTGCAGTACGCGCGGATCGACCCGGTGCACGCCCGCGACCTGCTGCTCGAGCACGCGTTCCTCGAGGGCGAGTGGCCCCGCGAGACCAACCGGGACCCCGCGTACGACTTCGAGCGCGCCAACCGGCGACTGCGCCGCGAGCTCGACGAGGAGGCCGAGCGCACACGTCGACCGCCGGTGGACGAGCAGCGGGTGGTCGAGTTCTACGACGCCCGCATCCCCACCGAGGTGCGCACCGTGCGGGAGTTCGAGGCGTGGTGGCGGGACGCCCGCGCGCAGACCCCCGACCTCCTCACGATGGTGAGGAGCGACCTCGTCGACGAGGAGGACGCCCCCGACGTCGATCCGCGCGAGTTCCCGCCGACGTGGCGCCAGGGCGAGCAGCGGCTGAAGCTGAGGTACCGGTTCGCGCCCGGCGCGGCGGACGACGGCGTCACCGTGCAGGTGCCGCTGCCCCTGCTCGCGACCCTCTCCCCGGCCGGCTTCGACTGGCAGGTGCCGGGCCTGCGCGCGGACCTCGTCGCCGCCCTGCTGAAGTCCCTGCCGAAGCCGGTGCGTCGCTTCGTGGTGCCGGCGGGCGACTGGTCGCGCCGCCTCCTGCCTGAGCTGCCGGCCGGCCCGGAGTCCGGCGAGGTCCCGGGTCCGCTCGTCGACGCCCTGGCGCTCGTGGTGCGCCGGGTGGCCGGCGCGAACCCGGCGCCCGCGGACTTCGACGCGGAGCGGATCCCGATCCACCTGCGGATGGCGTTCGAGGTGCTCGACGCCCGGGGCCGGCCGCTCGGCCGCGACACCGACCTGGTCGCGCTGCAGCGCCGGTTCGCCGAGCAGGCGCGCGCCTCGGTCGCGAAGGCGGTCGCGGCGCCGAGCCCGGTCCGGCAGGCGATCGAGCGCTCCGGCCTCACGACCTTCGACCTGGACGAGCTCCCGCGGGTGCTCGACACCCGGCAGTCGGGGGGCGTCGTCCGGGCCTACCCCGCGCTCGTCGACACCGGATCCGCCGTCGACGTGCGCCTGCTCGCGACCCGGGAGGAGCAGCAGGCGGCGATGCGGGCGGGCATCCGTCGCCTCCTGCTGCTCGCCACCCCGTCGCCGGCCCATTACGTCCGCGAGCACCTCTCGGGCGCCGAGAAGCTCGCCCTCGGCGCGAGCCCCTACCGGTCGACCGACGCCCTGTTCGCCGACTGCCTGCTCGCCGTCGTCGACGCCGTCCAGGCCGCCGAGTCGGACGCCGGCGCCGTCTGGAGCCGGGCGGACTTCGAGCGCCTGCGCGACCGGCTCGCCGCGTCCGTGCTCGACGACCTCTTCGCCGTGGTCAGCGCGACCGCCGCGGCCCTGGCCGGGGCCCGGGACGCGGATGCGGCGATCCGGCGCGCGACGAGCCTGCCGCTGCTGCCGGCGCTCACCGACGCCAGGGCTCAGCTCGACGCCCTGATCCACCCGGGCTTCGTGAGCGTCGACGGCGCCGCCCGCCTGCCGCGGCTCGCGGTCTACACGGCGGGCATCGTGCGGCGGGTGGAGCGGCTGCCGGACCAGGTGAACCGGGACCGCGTTTGGATGACGGAGGTCGCCACGGCCACGGACCTCTACCTGGCCGCCGGTGGCGTGCTGCCGCTCACCGGCGACGCGCCCGAGGGCCTGGTCCACGTGCGGTGGCTGCTCGAGGAGCTGCGCCTCAGCCTCTTCGCCCAGGGCCTGCCGACGAGCGAGCCGGTCTCCCTCCAACGCATCCGCAGGGCCTTGTCGGGCTGACCCCGCTTCCGACCCGGCACGTGTTCTCACGTGTGAATACACACGTGTGTATAGTCGCGGCCATGTCGCTCCCCCGTACCCTTCTCGGGCTGCTCGATCCCCAGCCGGCGCACGGCTACGACCTCAAGCGCTCGTACGACCAGCACTTCGCCGGAGAGAAGCCTCTCGCCTACGGGCAGGTGTACGCGGCGCTCGCCCGGATGCTGTCCAACGGCCTGATCGAAGTCGCCGGCGTCGAGGCGGGCGACGGCCCCGACCGCAAGCGGTACGCGATCACGGATGCGGGAGTCACCGAGCTGCGCTCGTGGCTCGCCACCCCGGAGCCACCGGCGGCCTACCTGCAGAGCACCCTCTACACGAAGATCGTGCTCGCGGTGCTCACCGGCTCGGATCCGCAGGAGCTGCTCGACAGCCAGCGCAGCGCACACCTCGCCGAGATGCGCGTGCTCACACGACGCAAGCAGGGCGGCGACCTCGCGACCCAGCTCGTCTGCGACCACGCGCTGCTGCACCTCGAGGCCGACCTCCGTTGGCTCGAGCTGACGGCCGCACGCATCGACGACCTCCGGCAGGCGGTGACCCGATGAGCGCCCTGCTCGAGGGCGACCGCCTCGACAAGTCGTTCGGCCCGACCCCGGCGCTGCGGGGCGCCTCGATCGCCGTAGAGGCGGGCGAGGTCGTCGCGATCGTCGGAGCGTCCGGGTCTGGCAAGTCCACGCTGCTGCACTGCCTCGCGGGGATCGTCCGACCCGACGCGGGCACCGTCCGCTACGGCGACGCCGAGCTCACCGCGATGGCCGACGGCGAGCGCAGCCGGCTCCGTCGGAGCGAGTTCGGCTTCGTGTTCCAGTTCGGGCACCTCGTGCCGGAGCTCACGTGTCTCGAGAACGTCGCCCTGCCCCTCCGGCTCGCCGGCATCCGGCGGCGCGAGGCGGAGCAGCGTGCCCTGGAGTGGCTCGCCCGTGTGGAGGTCGAGCAGGTCGCGAGGTCCCTGCCCGGCGAGGTGTCCGGCGGTCAGGCGCAGCGCGTCGCCGTCGCCCGAGCCCTGATCGGGGGCCCGTCCGTCGTGTTCGCGGACGAGCCGACGGGCGCGCTCGACTCGCTGAACGGCGAACGGGTGATGCAGCTGCTCACCGCGGCCGCCCGCGAGACCGGGGCCGCGGTGCTGCTCGTGACGCACGAGGCGCGGGTCGCCGCGTACTCCGACCGCGAGGTCACGGTGCGCGATGGAGTCGCGCGCGACCTGCGGGTGCTCGCGTGATCCGCACGCTCCTGCCGCTCGCGGGGGCGGCGGTCCTGCGCGGTCGCGACGCGCGCGCCCGCACGGCCCTCGTCGCCGTCGCCGCCGGCTTCGCGGTCGCCCTGCTGCTGCTCGCGGTGAGCGTGCCGGGAGCGCTGGGGGCGCGCTCCGCACGGCAGGACGCGCGTAGCCCGCTCGTCGTGGAGGGGAGCGCGCCGCTCCGCCTCACCGAGATCGGGATCACGACCGGCAGCGACGACGTGTCCGGCCTCGTACTGGCGCCGGCGACGGGACGGGTGCCGCTGCCACCCGGCGTCCAGGCGCTGCCGCCGTCCGGGTCGATGCTCGTCTCGACCGCCCTGAAGGCGGAGCTCGCGGGGCCGGACGGCGCTCTCCTCCGGGCGCGCCTGCCGTATCGCGTCGCCGGGACGATCGCGCCCGCCGGCTTGCTCGGCCCGACGGAGGCACGGTTCGTCGCGGTCGATCCGGCCGTGGCCGGCGCCGGCACGGCCGTCGGCGTCCGCGGATTCGGCCAGGCGGTGTCCCGCGATCCGCTCGACCCGGTGCTGTCGCTGCTCGTCGTGGTCGGCGTGCTGATCCTGCTCGTCCCGATCGGCATCGTCGTGGCGGTGGCCGGGCGCTTCGGCGCGGAGCGCCGTGACCGGCGGCTCGCCGCGCTGCGGCTGCTCGGGCTCTCGTCCGGGTCGGTCCTCGTGCTCGCGCTCCTGGAGGCGGCGGTCGCGGCGGCGTTCGGCGACGTCGTCGGGCTGGCGGTCTTCGCGGCGGCCCGCAGCATGATCGGGTCGTTCAGCGTCGCCTCGCTCGGCGTCTTCCCCGGCGACGTCGCGCCCACGTGGCCGGCGGTCGTGCTCGTCCTCGCCGCGGGGCCGCTCCTGCTCGGCGGCGCGGCCCTGGCGGGGCTCCTCGCGCTGCGCGTCGAGCCGCTCGGCGTCGCTCGGCGGGCGGGACGGCGACGACGCCTCGTCTGGCGCGTCGCGACGCTCGTGCTCGCGGCCGCGCTTCTCGGCGCCGGCACCGTCGCTCTCGCGGCGCGGCTCGGCCTCGGCGTCTGGCTCGTCGGCTCCGGGGTCGTGCTGCTCCTCGGCGCCGCGGTCGCACTGCTGCCGTGGATCACCGAGCGGGCCGCCGGAGCGCTGGCGATCGGTCCCGTCGCCTGGCAGCTCGCGCGGAAGCGAATCCGCCACGAGGGCACGACGACCGGCCGGGTCGTCGGCGCGATCACCGCGGTGGTCGCGGGTGCCATCGCCCTCCAGCTGCTCTTCGCGGGCCTCGCGGGCGGGTACACGACCGACACCGGCGCCCGGCGGACGGGCACCCTGTTCACGGCGCAGCAGGAACGCGGGGCGGTCGCGGACCGGATGCGCGCCCTGCTCGGCAGCGCCGGCACCCCGGCGCTCGCCTCGACCGAGCTGGCCGTGCACGGCTCAGCGGACCGGTTCGTCTCCCTGGTCATCGGGGACTGCCGGGCCCTGGCCGCCGTCGCGTCCGTGCCCGGCTGCGTCGACGGCAGCGTCTACGTCGACCGCGGCGGGGACGCTCGGCCCGGCGTGGTCCTCGACGCCGACGGCCCGTGGCGGGTGCCGGTCGACGCGCCGTCGGTCTCGCTCGGCCCGCTGCCCGACGGCGACACCTTCGAGGGGGTCGTGCTCATCACGCCCGGCGCCCTGCCCACCGCCCGGCGAGGGGCGGTCACCGTGTCGACCGTGCTGCCGACGAGCGCCGCCGGGCTCACCCGGATCGTGCGGTCCGCCGTCGCGATCGACCCGACGATCTCCGTCCGGTCGCTCGCACCGTTCACGCTCGCGCACCGCTTCGACGCGGTGCGCCGCGGTCTCACCGTCGGGCTCGTGCTCGTGCTGCTGCTGATCGGGTCGGTGCTGTTCGTCTCGGTCGGCGAGCAGCTGCGGGAGCGGCGCCAGGCGCTCGCGGTGCTCGCCGTTCTCGGCCTGCCGAGGCGCACGCTCATGGGAGCGATCCTCGCGGAGAGCGCGCTGCCCGTCGTGGTGGGCGCCGTCGTCGCGACGGTCACCGGCACAGCGCTCGGTGCGGTGCTGCTCGCGATCATGGGGCAACCCGCGGTGCCCGACGCCGGGGTGGTGTCGTCGACCGCTGCCGTCGCCCTGCTCGTACCGGTGCTCGTGACCGCGGCGAGCCTGCCGGCGGCGGCCCGGCTGCTGCGCCCGGAGCACCTCCGCGCGGAGTGACGGTCAGCGCGGGGCGGGGCCGGTCGCCACGGGGGCGCCCTCACTGTTCGACCACTGGCTCCACGAGCCCGGGTACAGCGCCGGGGTGAAGCCGGCGAGCACGAGCGCGAGGGCCTCGTGCGAGGCCGTCACCCCCGAGCCGCAGTAGGCGGCGACGGGCTCGCCGGCGCGCACGCCGAGCGCCTCGAACCGGCGCCGGAGCGCATCCGGGGGCAGGAACCGGCCGTCCGGCCCGAGGTTCTCACCGGTCGGCGCGCTGACGGCGCCCGGGATGTGCCCGGCCCGCGGATCGACCGGCTCCACCTCCCCGCGGTACCGCTCGGCGGCCCGCGCGTCGAGCAGCACGCCGGCGAACGGCTCGAGGTCCCCCTGGTCGACGACCGGCAGCCGGCCGGGCGTCAGCACGACGTCGCCCGGTGCCGGTGCGCGCTCCCCGGCCTCGAGCGGCAGCCCGGCGTCCCGCCAGGCGCGGAGCCCGCCGTCCAGCAGGCGCACGTCGACGCCGGCATCCGCGAGGAGCCACCAGCCGCGGGCCGCCGACATGCCGCCGAGGTCGTCGTAGACCACCACCGAGTCACCGCCGTGGATCCCCCAGCGACGCGCCGCGGCCTGCAGATCCGCGGGAGCGGGCAGGGGATGCCGGCCCGCGGCAGGCGACGGCGGTGCGGCGAGCTCGGCCTCGAGGTCGACGAACACCGCTCCGGGGATGTGCCCGGCGCGGTACTCGGGCCGCCCGTCCGGCCGGTCGAGGCGCCAGCGCACGTCGAGGAGCACGAGGGAGGGGTCGCCCTGCCGGGCGGCGAGGTCGTCGACGGAGATCAGCGGGTCCACCGACCCATCGTGCCCTGCCGGCGTCGGGCTACGCCGCGACCGTCGCCCCGACCGGCGCCCCGTCGACGCCGGTGATCTCCGCCTGCGCGAGCAGTGCGAGGTCGCGCAGCACCTGGAGGTTGATCTCCTCCGGCTCCCGCGGCTCCGAGTCGTAGATGCAGAACGATCCGATGCGGTAGCCCTCCGGCGACTCGATCGGGTGCGCGGCGTAGAAGCGGATCGGATGCGGGCCGGTGGCGAGCGGGCTGTTCATGACGCGGGGGTCGCGGGTCGCGTCCGGGATGACCGTGGGCTCCGCCTGCTGGATCGTCGTCGCGCAGAACGAGTACGCGCGGGGGTTGGAGCCCCGTTCGCTGCCCGCGACCGCCATCTTCCACTGCCGGTCGCGGTCGATGAAGTTGATCTCCGCGCTCTCCGTGCCGAACGCGGTGCGGGCGAGCTCCACGAGGTCGTCGAGCCGCGGATCCGGCGCGCTGCCGACGATCCCCAGCGCGTCGAGCGCCTGCTGGCGGCGCTCCTCGTCGTCGGGCAGCGCGCGGCGGCCGCCCGCCGTGTCGCCGTCCTGCCCGTCGAGGCCCGCGCGGATCTCGTCGGAGAGGACCTCGACGAGCGGCCGTTCCGCGGATCCGCAGAACGTGACCCGCGGGGTGCCGAGCGTGCGCACGGTCTGCTCGATGCGGCTGCGGGGCGAACCCGCGTGCCGGCCGCCGCCGGCGTCGGCCGCCGGGACCTCGGCGACGATCACCCGGCTGCCTCCCGCCGTCTCCGCGAGCACCCGCTGCAGCAGCTCCTCGAGCCGGTGCACCGTGCGGAAGCGGAACGGCGACTCCAGGCGGTCGTCCACGACGACCACCACGGCCTCGTACCGCCCGAGCCGCCAGTCGGCGAACGTGCGGTCGACGGCCTGGAGCACCGGCTTCAGGTCGCTGACGACGTCGACGTCCACACCCCGGCGGGTGGAGAGCCACACCCGGTCGAGCACGCGGTCGGGCAGCTCGACGCCCGAACCCCCGAGCCGGAGCGCGGCGCGGTCCCCGGCGACGAGCACGCGGACGGGAGCGGGGCCGCTGTGGTGCAGTCGGCGCACCCGCAAGCGGCTCCCGCGGGTGTCGGTTGCGCTGGGTACCACGCCCGTCCCTCCCCTGCCGGAGCGTCCATGATCACCCGCGCCCGCCGGCGCGCAGGTGGATCAAGGGGCTTCCCCAGGCAACCCGAGGCGACTTACCGTGCCGTCCGATGGACCTGCTGACGGCGCCCGACGCGGAGTTCGCCCGCCAGGTGCTGCAGCGCGGCACCGCGGTGGTCTACCTGCTCGCCTTCGTTTCGACTCTCCGGCAGTTCCCGGCGCTCCTCGGCGAGCACGGGCTGCTGCCGGTCCCCCGCTACCTCCGGCTCGGCCCTCCGGGGCCGACGCTGTTCCGGTGGCGCTACTCGGACCGCCTGCTGACCGCCGTCTGCACGGCCGGCATCGCCGTTGCGGCGCTGCTCGTCGTCGGCCTGCCGCAGCGCGGACCCGACTGGCTGTCGATGATCGCCTTCCTCGCGCTCTACGGCCTCTACCTGTCGATCGTCCACGTCGGGCAGACGTTCTACGGCTTCGGCTGGGAGATGCTGCTCTGCGAGACGGGCTTCACGGTCGCGTTCCTCGGCAGCGACGGGTCGCCGCCCCCGCGGCTCATCCTGCTCGCCGTGCTCTGGCTCGTGTTCCGGCTCGAGTTCGGCGCGGGCCTCATCAAGCTGCGCGGCGACCCCGCCTGGCGCGATCTGACGGCGCTCTACTACCACCACGAGACGCAGCCGATGCCGAATCCGCTGAGCCGCACCGCCCACCTGATGCCCCCGTGGTGGCACCGCCTCGAGGTGATCGGCAACCATGTCGCGCAGCTGGTCGCACCGATCCTGCTGTTCCTCCCGCAGCCGGTGGCGTCGATCGCGGGCGTCGTGATCATCCTGACCCAGGGCTGGCTCATCCTCACCGGGAACTTCGCCTGGCTGAACCTGCTCACGATCGTGCTCGCAGGCGCCGCGCTCGGCGACCGCGCCGTGCACACGGTCCTGCCCTTCGTCCCCGTCGACGAGCACCGGGCCGCGGCCCTGCCGCTGTACTGGCTCGTGATCACCACGCTCGTCGCGGCCGGCCTGCTCGTGCTCGCCTACCGGCCGGCGCGCAACCTGCTGTCCCGGAACCAGCTCATGAACGCGGCCTTCAACCGCTGGAACCTCGGCAACGCGTACGGCGCGTTCGGCAGCGTGACCCGGCAGCGCGACGAGGTGGTGATCGAAGGGACGACCGAGCCGCTCCCCGGCGAGGGCGACTGGCGCGAGTACCAGTTCTTCGGCAAGCCGGGTGAGGTCGACCGGCGCCCGCCGCAGGTCGCGCCCTACCACCTGCGGCTCGACTGGCTGCTCTGGTTCGTCCCCCTCGGTGCCGCCCGAGCGGAGTGGTTCGCCGCCCTGCTGCTGCACCTCCTCGAGGCGGATGCCCGGATCCTGAGGCTCGTCCGCGTTGATCCGTTCGGCGGGGAGCGGCCCCGGCTGATCCGGGTGCGCATGTTCCGCTACCGGTTCGCCACCCGGGCCGAGCACCGGGAGGGCGGGGCGATCTGGGTGCGGCGGCCGCTCTACACCCTCGTGCCGCCGACCGGTGCCGACCGCCTGCGGCGCGCGCTGCGCTGACGGCTGGCACGATGGCGGTCATGCCCACCGTGCTCGTCCGCCGTCCGTCCCCGAGGCTCGCCGACGGCGAGCTGACCCATCTGGAGCGCACGCCGGTGGATCCGGAGCTCGCCGCCGCGCAATGGCAGGGGTACGTGCAGGCGTGGCGCGACCTCGGCTGGGACGTGCTCGAGGTGGACCCGGCCGACGACCAGCCCGACGGGGTCTTCGTCGAGGATCCGCTCCTCGTGTTCGGTCGGATCGCCGTTCTCGCCTCCCCCGGCGCCGACTCCCGCCGCGGCGAGCTCGCGACCGTCGCCGCCGCCATCCGGAGCACCGGCCTCGACGTGCGCCGGCTGGAGACCCCCGCCACCCTCGACGGCGGAGACGTGCTCCAGGTCGGCAGGACGGTCTACGTCGGGCGGTCGAGCCGCACCAACGAGCACGGCATCGCGCAGCTCGCCGCCATCCTCCAGCCGGAGGGCCTCACGGTGGTGCCCGTGCCCGTCACCCGCGTGCTGCATCTGAAGTCCGCGGTCACCGCGCTGCCCGACGGCACCGTCGTGGGCTTCCCCGACGACGTGGACGACCCGGGCGCGTTCGAGCGCTTCCTCGCGCTGCCGGAGCGTGGCGCGGCGGTCGTCCCGGTCGACGAGCGCCGGGTGGTCATGGCCTCCTCGGTGCCGGGGTCGATCGCGGTGCTCGAGGGCCTCGGACTCGAGGTCGTCGCCGTCCCGATCACCGAGTTCGAGAAGCTGGAGGGCTGCGTCACCTGCCTCTCGGTGCGCATCCCGGCACTTCCCTAGCGTCCACCCCGCTTTCAGCCCCAGCCCGACGACCGTCCAGGGTTCGCCGCGATCGTGGCATCCGTGCCCGCAACGCTGCTCGACGACAGCATCCCTCTGCAGCGGCCCATGCCGTTGCCGGAGCAGCGCGGGCCGGTGAGCGCCGCGGTGCTGGACGTCCTTCGCGGGCGGCCGCTGGACCGCCCCCTGGTGGACACCGTGTCGGACGGGCTGGCCGACTCCGACGGGATCCTCGGTGACGAGGACCTGCAGCTCGCCCTCTTCCTGCTCTACGAGCTGCACTACGGCGGCATCGCCGGTGCCGACGAGGATCTCGAATGGGATCCCGCCCTGCTGACGGCGAGGGCGGTCGCCGAGAAGGCGTTCGAACGGGCACTGCGCGAGTCCGTGCCGATGCCCGGCCGGCCCGAGCCCACCGCCGCGGCCGTCGCCGCCGCCCTGTTCGAGCTCACGGGAGCGGACGAGGGCCCGAGCCTCTCGCGGTACGTGGCGAAGAAGGCGACGCTCGAGCAGCTGCGGGAGTTCCTCGTGCAGCGCTCCCTGTACACGCTGAAGGAGGCCGATCCGCACAGCTGGGCGATCCCGCGGCTCTCCGCGAGGGCGAAGGCGGCGCTGGTCGAGATCCAGGCGGACGAGTACGGCGGCGGCCGTCCCCAGCGGATGCACTCCGCGATCTTCGCCGGCACGATGCGAGCGGTCGGCCTCGACGACGCCTATGGCGCCTACCTGGACCTGCTGCCGGCCGCCACGATCGCCTCGCTGAACACGATGTCGCTGTTCGGCCTGCACCGGCGCCTCCGCGGCGCGATCGTCGGTCATCTCGCCGCGTTCGAGATGACGTCGTCGGTGCCGAACCGGCTCTACGGCACCGGGTTCCGGCGGCACGGCTTCGACGAGCGGGCCACCTGGTACTTCGACGAGCACGTGGAGGCGGACGCGGTGCACGAGCAGATCGCCGCCCACGACCTCGCCGGCGCGCTCGTCGCCGCCGAGCCGGCGCTGCTCGACGACGTGCTCGTCGGTGCGGCCGCCTGCCTGTTCGTCGACGGCCGCGCCGGCAGCCGGATGCTCGAGGCCTGGGGCGACGGCCGCTCGTCGCTGCGCGGCCCCGTGCCGTGACCGCCGCGCTCCTGGACGCCGAGTACGTGCTCCCGCTCGTCGCGGATGCGGTGGATCCGGACCTCGTCGCCTACCTCGCCGCCCTCGTCCTGGACATCGACGTCACGGTCGTCGACGGCTCACCGGGCCCCGTGCGGTCCGCCCTCGCGAACACCCTGCCGGCCGGGGTGCGCCACCTGGCACCCGAACCGTGGCCGGGCGCCAACGGCAAGGTCGCCGGCGTCATGACCGGCGTCCGGGCGAGCCGCCACGACCGCGTCGTGCTCGCGGACGACGACGTGCGCTACGACCGGGATGCCCTCGAGCGGGTCGTGGACCTGCTCGACGACGCGGAGGTGGTGCGCCCGCAGAACGTGTTCGACCCGCAGCCGTGGCACGCCCGGTGGGACACCGCCCGCTCGCTCGTGAACCGCGCGTTCGCGTCCGACTACCCGGGCACGCTCGGCATCCGCGCCTCCGCCCTCCTCGCGGCGGGCGGCTACGACGGCGACACCCTGTTCGAGAACCTCGAGCTCATCCGCACGCTCCGCGCGCACGGTGACCGCGAGCGACGGGCCGACGGGCTCGCGGTGCGCCGCGTGCCGCCGACCGCACGGCACTTCCTCGGGCAGCGGGTGCGGCAGGCGTACGACGACTTCGCGCAGCCGCCGCGTCTCGTGGCCGAGCTGCTGCTCGCCCCCCTGCTGCT
>JAICSU010000256.1 GCA_025936735.1 Amnibacterium sp. | reverse complement strand
GGTCTACGTGAACATCGTGGGCGCGGACGCCCCGGAGCTGCCCTTCGGGGGCACGAAGCGGTCCGGATTCGGCCGGGAGCTCGGCCGGCTCGGTCTCGGTGAGTTCTCGAACCGGAAGCTCATCCGCACGAACGCCTGGCCGACCGTCTCCGGCACGACGGGCGGCTGAGCGTCCGCGTCGATCGCGGGGGCTGAATGACGGCGATCCGACGAAATGACGGCGCAATCCGGTCAGGATCGCCGTCGTCCGGTCGGATCACCGCAATCCCGCGGCTGCGGACACCGCGGGAATCACCGGTCTAGGAGTCGAAGCCGACGCCGAACAGCCCCGCCAGCCTCAGCAGCGGGGTGTCCCGCCCGCCGTCGCGGTCGGACTTCGCCACCGCGCGACGCATCAGCTGGATGAGCGGGTACGTGAACGGCTCCGGCGGGATCGGGATCGGGAGCCGCCGCGACATCCGGAGCCGGGTGCGCTCGGTGTCCTCGCCCGCCAGCAGGTCGAGCATGACCTCGGCCCCGAACCGGGTGGCGCCGACCCCCAGCCCGGTGTACCCGGCGCTGTACGCGACGCGGCCGCCGCGCGCGGTGCCGTGGAAGGCGACGAGCTGCGTCGACATGTCGATCGCGCCGCCCCAGCGGTGCGTGAAGCGGATGCCGTCCAGCTGCGGGAACGTTCCGAAGAAGTGGTCGGCGAGCCGCTCGAACGTGGCGGGGCGCTGGTCCTGGGCGTCCCGCACCTTGCGGCCGCGATGGTAGATCGCGTCGTAGCCGCCGAAGAGGATCCGGTCGTCCGCGGTCTTCCGGGAGTAGTGGAACTCGCGGGACGAGTCGGTCATGCCGTGCCGGCCGGTCCAGCCGATCGACGCCAGCTGCTCCTGCGTGAGCGGCTCGGTCATGAGCACGTAGTCGTAGATCGGCACGGTGAAGAGCCCCATCCCCGGCAGCAGCGACGGGAACGCGTTCGTCGCCAGGGCGGCCCGCTCCGCGTGCACGGTGCCGCGCCGGGTCTCGATCAGCACCCCGTCGCCGCTCGTCCGCAGCCTCAGGGCCGGTGTGTTCTCGTGGATCTCCACGCCGAGCCGCTCCGCCGCGTCCGCCAGCCCCCAGGCGAGCTTCGCCGGATGCACGAAGGCGCAACCGGCGGGGGAGAGGAGCCCCGCGCGGAACAGCGGCGAATCGCCGTAGGCCCTCAGCGCCTTCCCGGTCAGGAAGAGGTCGCCGTCCTTCGCCGCGCGGCGGAGTGGCTCCACCTGGTGCGGCTCGGTGGCGACCGTCAGCACCCCGGTGGCCTCCCACTCGGCGTCGATCCCGTAGCGCACGAGCGTCTCGGCGAACGCGCGGTGGTTCTCCTCCGCGAGCCGGTCGATCGTGGGGAGCTCGTCGGCGAAGTGCAGCCGGCCGTTCTCCTCACCGTGCGTGAGGCTGGCCTCGCAGAACCCCCCGTTGCGGCCGCTGGCGGCCCAGCCGATCCGCCGGCCCTCCAGCAGCACCACCCGTCGCTGCGGGTCGCGCTCCTTGGCGAGCAGCGCCGTCCAGAGCCCGCAGAAGCCGCCGCCGACGATCACGAGGTCGGCGGTCGCGTCACCCGCGAGGGCGGGCCGCGGCTCGGGGCGCGCCGGGTCGTCCAGCCAGAACGGCGTCGGCGATGCGTCCGCGTAGCTGGCGTGGAGGACCGCGGGATCGTGCCGGAGCTCGTGGCCGTACGCCTGCCCGTGGCTCATCGCAGGGCGGTGAGCGCCTCGTCGATGATCCGGACGCCGCGCTCGATCTGCTCCGGCGTGACGACGAGCGGAGGCACCACGTGGATCCGGTTGTCCTGCACGAAGGGCAGCAGTCCGCGCGCGACGAGGTCGGCCTTCAGCCTCGCCATGTCGGCCGCGGGCAGCGGGGCCCGGGAGTCGCGGTCGGCGACCAGCTCGACGGCCCAGAAGACCCCGCGACCGCGGACCTCGCCGACGACCTCGTGGCGTTCGTGGAGCCGGGCGAGAGCGGGGCCGAGGTGCTCCCGGCCGATCGCCGCCGCGTGCTCGACGATCCCCTCGGACTCCATCGCGTCCAGGGTGCCGATGATGCTGGCGGCCGCGAGGGGATGGCCCGAGTAGGTGAGGCCGCCGGGGAACACGCGCTCGTCGAAGTGGTGCGCGATGGGGCTGGAGATCAGCACGCCGCCCACAGGGACGTAGCCCGAGTTGACCCCCTTCGCGAAGGTGATGAGGTCGGGGACGATCCCGTCCTGCTCGTGCGCGAGCCAGGTGCCGGTGCGGCCGAACCCCGCCATCACCTCGTCGATGATCAGCAGGATCCCGTACCGCGTCGCGATCTCCCGCACGCCCGCCAGGTAGCCGGGCGGCGGCACGAGGACTCCGGCGGTGCCGGGCACCGCCTCGAGAAGGAAGGCCGCGATCGAGTCCGGCCCCTCCGACTGCACGACCCGCTCCAGGTGGTGCAGCGCCCGCGCGCTCTCCTCCTCCGGCGTCGTCGCCCAGAACTCGGAGCGGTACAGGTAGGGCCCGAACGCGTGCACGTGGCCGCGGGCGTACTCGTTCGGCACGCGCCGCCAGTCGCCGGTGGCGACGATCGCCGATCCGGTGTTGCCGTGGTAGCTGCGGTAGTGGGAGAGGACCTTGTCCCGGCCCGTGACGAGGCGCGCCATCCGGATCGCGTTCTCGTTCGCGTCCGCGCCGCCGTTCGTGAAGAAGATCTTCTCGAAGCTCTCCGGCGCGTGCTGGAGGATCCGCCGCGCGGCCTCCGCCCTGGTGGCGTTCGCGGTCGCGGGCCCGATCGTGGTGAGCACGTCGGCCTGCTCCTTGATCGCCGCCACGACGGTCGGATGCTGGTAGCCGACGTTGACGTTGACGAGCTGGCTCGAGAAGTCGAGGAAGCGGCGGCCCTCCGCGTCCCACACCTCGCAGCCGAGGCCGCCGGTGATGACGAGCGGATCGAGCGCCGCTTGCGCTGACCACGAGTGGAAGACGTGGGCGCGGTCGGCGCGCTTCACGTCGGCGTTGGTC
>JAICSU010000004.1 GCA_025936735.1 Amnibacterium sp. | reverse complement strand
GGCCGCTCCCTCTTCGGGGGGCCCGTGCGTATCGGCGCCGCGCGCGGCCGCGTGCTCGAGGGCGCGATCCCGGACTCGGACGCGAAGGCGCTGCTCACCGCGCATCCGTCCGCCGTGCTGCGGATGAAGGACGAGCCCGGCTACGACGCCGCCTACGCCGCGCTCGTCACCGACCTGAGGACCGCGGCCGCCGCTGCGGGCTGAGCCGGGGCGGTCGGCTAGTCGTACCGCGCCTCCGCCCACCAGCGGCCCGCCTCGTAGCAGAGCAGCCAGGCCGACCCGTCGTCGTCGACCACCTGCAGCCGGTGCACGCTGCGCGCCGCGACCGGATCCCACCAGCGCTCGTCGACCGGCCACGGCCCCGCCCACGCGGTGACCGTGCGGCGGCGGCTCGACGCCGGGGGCACGAAGCCCGCGGGCGGCCCGCTCGGCATGCCGCGCTCGTCCACCGCGACGGGGACGCCCGCCGGGTCGAGCACCGCCACGTCGGGCCGGTCGCCGAGCACGCTGGACGGCCCGAACCCGGGCAGCCGGCCCGGCCACGGCCGCTCCGGGTCGCGCTGCGGGGCGGCCCGCTCGCCCCAGGGGGCGAGCACCCGCCGGTCGGCGACGAGGCGGCCCCCGCCGATCGTCGCGGTGAGCACCGCCTCGTGGCCGAGCATGCTCTGCACCCGGGAGAGGGCGTGGTGGATCCGCTCGTCCGGCCCGCCGCCCCAGAGCCCCTGCTCGTGGTTCGCCGCCGCGTCGATGCTCGCCGGTGCGAGCCGCACGGCCGTCACCGCGGCCTCGAGGGCCTCGACCCCGATGCCGGAGAGCTGCCAGCGCACCCGGTCGATCACGTCGAGCGTCGTGAAGGACCGCGGATGCAGCCAGGTGCGCCGCCGCGCCCCGCCGTCCTCCGTGCCGATCTCGACGGTGAGGCCGGTGCAGACGAGCAGGTCGGCCGCGAGCGCGTCGAGGAACCCCTCCGCGGTCCGCTTCAGCGCGAACGCGATCTGGTCGACCCGGTCGAGCGGCGGCTCGAACTCGATCGTCGCCGTGCGGTCCTTCGGCGCGACCCGCGGCACCACCCGGCGCTGATCGAGGCCCGCGGCGACCCGGTGCGCGGCCTCGCCCGCGGGGCCGAACCGGTCCCGCACCTGGTCGACGGGCAGCGCCGCGAACTCGCCGAGCGTGCGGACCCCGAGCTTGGCGAGCACCGCCGTGAGCTCCGGCAGGCCGGTGAGCGCGACGGGCAGCGGAGCGAGGAACGCGGCGCTGCCCCCCGGCGGCACGAGGCGCGCCCGCGCCTCGGGCGTGGTGCGCCTCGCCGCCTGCTCGGCCGCGAACGGCCCGTCCGCGATCCCGACCCGCGCCTCCGGCACCCCGGCTCCCGCGAGCAGGGCGAGCACCGCGTCGGCCGCCTCGGGCTCCCCGCCGAAGAAGCGTGCGGGGCCCTGGGCCCGGATCACGACCACGCCGGGCCGCACGACCTGCACGGTCGGGATGCCCGACTCGAGCGCGGTCAGCACCGGCTCGAACCGCCGGGCGTCGGCGGCGGGGTTCGCGGGCAGCACGACGAGGCTCGCGCAGCGCGACTGGGCCTCGCGGATCCTCAGGCCCCGCCGCACCCCCGCCGCCCGCGCCGCGGCCGAGCACGCCGTGACGACGCCGGCCTCGACGATCGCGATCGGCCCGTCCGGGTCGAGGGCCGCCTCCGCCGCGCCTGCCCGGACCGGCCAGTCGGGGCACCAGGCGACGATCGCCCGCTCGGTGCTCACACCGCCTCCAGCCGGGTGGCGGCCTGCTCGATGCACCACCGGTCGTCGCGGATCCGCACGGGATGCGCGGCGCGGATCTCGCGGGAGGTCACCGTGACCGTCACGTCCCGGCCGGCGAGGTAGCCCGATCCGGTGCCGATGCCCGTCCAGGCGGTCGTGCGCACCTCGAGCGTCGCCTCCGCCTGCGCCCACGGGCCGAGCACGAGCAGCGTCGAGCCGCGCTGCCGCAGCCGGGAGGCGAGCCGCGCGGTGTCGCCTGCGGCCGCGCGGGCCGGCGGCCGCAGCAGCACGACGGGGAGCACGTCGGCGATCTGGGCGGCGACCGCGAGCCAGTGCTCGCCGGGCTGCGGCACGAGCACGAGCCGGTCGAGGTCCACCCCGAATCCCGCCGCCGCCTCGACGCCGAAGTCGGGCACGCCGATCACGGCGCACCAGCCGCCCGCGGCGCTCGGCCCGGCCATCAGCAGCATCGCGAGCGTCAGCGAGTCGGGCACCGCGTAGGCGACCCCGGCCTTCAGCGCGCCGCCGGGCAGCAGCGGCGCCAGCTCCGGCCGCGTCGGCAGCGTGCGGGTGCCGAGCCCGGTGGCCTGCATGGCGCGGATCTGCGCCTGCAGCTGCTCCACCGTTCGGGCGCGCTCGTCGGGCGCGAGCTGCAGGGCGGAGGAGGGCACGCCTCATCTTCGAACACCAGTTCGAGGAGCGCAACACGCGCGTCGTCCCTGCTCGCTACGCTGCCCCCGTGACCGACGCGACGGAACCGCACTCCCGGTGACCTTCCCCCAGGCCGTCGCCTGGTGCGTCGGCGCCCTGCTGCTCGTCGTCGGCGTGACCGGCCTCGCCCGCAAGGTCGGCTGGTCCGCGCCGCTCGTGCTCGTGGCGGTCGGGGTCGGGGTCGCGTTCGTCCCCGGCGTGCCCGAGGTGCGGCTCGACCCCGACGTGGTGCTCGTCGGCGTGCTGCCCGCCGTGCTGTTCGCCGCGGCGCTGCAGACGTCGTTCCTCGAGGTGCGGGCCAGGGGCGACTCGATCCTCGCCCTGTCCGTCGGCCTCGTCGTGTTCTCCGCGTTCGCCGTCGGGCTCGTCACCTGGTGGCTCGTGCCGCAGATGACCTTCGCGGCGGCCATCGCGTTCGGGGCCATCGTGGCGCCGACCGACGCCGTGAGCGTCGGCGCGATCGCGGGCAGCGGCAAGCTGCCGCGGCGCCTCGCGACCCTGCTCGAGGGGGAGGGGCTGCTCAACGACGCCACGGCGCTCGTGACCCTGAACACCGCGATCGCGGCCATCGAGGCGCCGATCGGCATCGGTCACGTCGCCGGCGACGCCGTGCTCGCCGTCGTCGGCGGCCTGCTCTCCGGCGCGCTGGTCGCGGTCGTGATCACCGCCATCCGCCGCCGCCTGAAGGCCCCGGTGCTCGACACGTCCCTCTCCCTCGCCGCCCCCTACATCGCCTACCTCCCCGCACTCGCGGTGGGCGGCTCCGGCTTCCTCGCCGTCGTCGTGACCGGCGTCTGGCTCGGCTACCGGGCGCCGCTGTTCCAGTCCGCGGAATCCCGCATCGCCGAGCGGATCAACTGGCGCACCGTCTCGTTCCTGCTCGAGAACGCCGTCTTCCTGCTGATCGGGCTGCAGCTGCCCGACATCGTCCGCCGGGCGTCGGCGAGCCGCATCGGCCTGCTGGAGGGCGCGCTGCTCATCCTCGGCCTCTACGTCGCGATGGTGCTCGCCCGGTACGTCTGGGTCTTCGCCGTCACCGTGCTGTACCGGCTCGGGCCGGAGCGGCTGCGGGAGCGGCGCTGGGAATGGCGCACCGCGTTCGCGATCTCGTTCGCGGGCGTCCGCGGCGTCGTGACGCTCGCGGCCGTGTTCCTGCTCCCGCCGCGCACCCCGCAGGCCGGCTTCCTGCAGCTCGCCGCCTTCGTGATCGTGGTGCTGTCGCTGCTGCAGGGCCTCGGCCTGTCGAGCCTCGTGCGCTGGATGCGCCTGCCGCTGCCGAACCCCGACCAGGACCGGATGCAGATCCGCATCCTGATGGGGGAGGCGCAGGCCGCGGCGCTCGAGCGGCTCGAGCGCGAGGCCGCCGAGAACGACCCCGAGGAGGTGGTGACGAGCCTGCGCCAGACGGCGCGCTACCGGATGGGCATCGGCACCACCGACGAGCAGGGCGTCGCCGCGCAGCCCGACGTCTACGCGCGCCTCCGGCTCGCGATGCTCGACGCCGAGCGCCGGGCCGTGCTCGACGCGCGCCAGGAGGGCCGGTACGAGGAGAGCACCATCAACGCGGTGCTCGGCGACTTCGACACGATCGAGGCCGCGATGAAGCGCTCCTACCGTCGGGACGTGCCGTCCCGGCTACCCCGCGTCCGATCCTGAGCCGAGCTTGCCCGCGCGCTCGTCGTTGCGGTGGATCACGGCGCGGGGGTCGAGCTCGTTCGCGGGGAGGATCGGCTCCACCTCCGCGGGCGCGCCCCCGGTCGGCCCGTCGTTGCCGTCGCCGCGGCCGGGCAGGACGGTCTCGCCCGCGACCGCGTCGTTCGTCACCGTGTCCATCGACTCCGCGCGGAGCGCAAGCGGATCGGCGGCCGCGTAGTCCACGCCGGGGTCGTCGGGGAGCACCGCCGTCTCGTCGAGGTCGCTCTCGCCGCCGGGGAGCCCCGTGACCGGGTCGGCGGTGGGGAGGTCGGCGCCCTCGCCCGTGGCGTCGGCGTCGATGTCGTCCGTTCCTGGCTCGCTCATGCCCCGACGCTACGGCCGGTCGGCTGAGCGCGACGTCACAGCGAGCAGGCCGTGCTCGGCGACCGTCGCGAGCGACAGGACCCGGTAGCCCTCGGACTCGAAGAAGACCGTGATGCGGTCGTCCTCGACGCTCATCACCCGGCCGTCCCCCCACTCCGCGTGCCGCACCTTCGCGTCGACGTCGAAGGGCGCGTCCCCCGCCGTGCCGCGGGACTCGGCGTACCGCTCCGCCGCGCCGCTCTTGCAGTTGTCGCAGGCGTGGCAGAGGTCGGTGTCCTCGTCCCCGAAGTAGCCGAGGAGGTACTGGCGGCGGCACTGCATGGTCTCCGCGTACGAGCGCATCATGGCCAGCCGCGACTCGTCGATCCGCTTGCGCGCCTCCGCCTGCTCCAGCGCCCCGTCGACCGCGGCGTCGGCGACGATCGGATGCTGCCGGGGCACCGCGCGTCCGTCGACCGTCGCGAGCACGCCGGCCTCCTCGAACAGCGCGGTCAGGGCGGTGGCCCGCCGGGCGCTCAGCCCGGCCCGCTTCCCGGCCGCCCGCACGTCCGGGTCCTCGGCGAGGGCGAGGAGCAGGGCCTTCAGGTCCTTCCGCTTCGGCACGGCGCTCGCGAAGAACTTGCGCAGCGCCAGGTCCTCCGGGCGGTAGTGCAGGGCGGCGACCGCCGGCTCCCCGTCCCGGCCGGCACGGCCGAGCTCCTGGTAGTACTGGTCGACGCTCTCCGGTGCGGCGGCGTGCACGACGAACCGCACGTCGGCCTTGTCGATCCCCATCCCGAAGGCGCTCGTGGCCACCATGACGGCCACCTCGCCCTCGTGGAACGCGGCGGACAGCTGCCGGCGCCGCTTCGCCGGCAGGGCGCCGTGGTAGCCGTCGGCGGCGACGCCCCGCTCGCGGAGGGCCTCCGCGTACTCCTCCGTCGCGCGCCGGGTGGCGACGTACAGCAGGCCGGGGGCCGGCAGCGTGGCCACGTCGTCGAGGACGGCGGCGACCTGCTGGTCCAGGTCGGCGTGCCGGCTGACCCGCAGGGCGATGTTCGGCCGGTCGAAGCCGTGGATGAGGATGCGCGGGTCCCGCATCCTCAGCCGCTCGACGATCTCCTCCCGGACCGGGCGGGACCCGGTCGCGGTGAGGGCGAGGATGGGGGGCCTGGTCGCCTGCGGGGACTGCGGCGGCGAGGGCAGCCGCTCGGCGATCTCGCCGAGCCGGAGGTAGTCGGGGCGGAAGTCGTGCCCCCACGAGGAGACGCAGTGCGCCTCGTCGACGGCGAGCAGCGAGATCGACGCGGTCGCGAGCCGGGCGACGACCTCGTCGTTCGCGAGCTGCTCGGGGGCGAGGAACAGGTAGCCGAGCTCGCCCTGCTCGAGCATCGCCCAGGCCTCGTCGGTCCTCGCCTTCGGCTGGGTGGAGTTGACCAGCCGCGCCGGCCGGGCTCCCGGCGTCTCGGCGAGGTGCGCCAGCTGATCCGCCTGCAGCGCGATGAGCGGGGACACGACGAGGGTGGTGCCGGGCAGCAGCGCGCCGGCGACCCGGTACGCGGCGGACTTGCCGTAGCCGGTCGGCATGACCCCGAGCACGTCGTGCCCGGCGAGCACGGCCGCGACGGCGCGGGTCAGGCCGGGCCGCAGCGGATCCCAGCCGAACACCTCACGGGCGACCCGCTCGATGTCCTCGGCGTGCCGGCCGGCGGCCTCGCCGCGGGTCTCCTCGATCTGGATCTCGGTGCTGCTCACGGGACGCATCCGATCACGCCGCCCCTGGGCGACCACCGCACGCCCGGCTCGTCGCCGGGCCCTCGGCACCGGCGTGGCTCAGCTGACGTGCACCATGGGGCGGCGGCGCACGTCGGGCTCCGTCTCGCGCAGCACCTCGCGCGTGACCGGCGCCACCTCGCCCTCCCCGGAGACGAGGAACCGCACCATGTTCGACACGGGGTTGCCCTCGGTCCACTCGAAGTAGATGTGCGGCACCACCCCGGTGACGTTCCTGATCTGCAGGAGCACGGCCGCGAGGGTGTTCGGCACGTTGCCGCTCGCCACCTCGAGCACCCGGTAGCCGTGCCGAATGGTTCCGCGCACCTCGAGGTCCTCCTCGAAGTCGGACGAGTCCGCCTTGCGCACCTCGAGGAAGATGATCGACGCGCGCCCCGGGATGTTGCTGTCGCGCCGCTCCTCGCGCGCCTTCGAGCGGTACTCGTTCTCGTCCCGAGCCCCCGGCTCGTTCGCCACGAGGTGGATCGACCCGTAGTCCTCCGCCTCGCGGAGGAACTCGAGCGCCGCCTCGTCGAAGACGACGCTCGTCGCGCGCAGCTCGAACGACCGGCGGATCCGGGAGGCGATCGACACGATCACGATGCCGAGGATGAACAGCAGCGAGATCCGCAGCCCGTCCGGCCGCTGCACGATGTTCACGACGAGGGTGTAGGCGAGGATCAGCGCGACCAGGGCGAAGCCCGCCATCCGCTTCCACTGCCGCTTGCGGCGCGCGGACAGCGTGACCGCGACGGCGGCGGAGGTGATGAGCATGAGCACGCCGGTCGCATACGCGCCGCCCTGCCCGTCGACGGACGCCTTGAACACGAGGGTCACGAGGATCGCGATCACCGTGAACACGATCACGAGCGGCCGCACCGCCCGCGCCCAGGCGGGCGCCATCCCGTACCGGGGCAGGTAGCGGGGCACGATGTTGAGCAGCCCGGCCATGGCTGAGGCGCCCGCGAACCAGAGGATCGCGATGGTCGACAGGTCGTAGGCGGTGCCGAACACCGGGCCGAGGTGCTGGTGGGCGAGGTAGGCGAGCGCGCGCCCGTTGGCCGCGCCGCCCGGCCGGAACTCCTTGGCCGGGATGAGCAGCGTCGTGACGAGGCTCGACGTGATGAGGAAGACGCTCATGGTGGTCGCCGCGGTGGTCAGCAGGCGCTTGGCGCCCCGGATCCGCGCCACCGGCGGCTGCCCCGGCCGCTCCGCCTCGCCGCGGATCTGCGGGATGACGGTGACACCGGTCTCGAAGCCCGACAGGCCGAGCGCCAGCTGCGGGAACACGAGCAACGCGACGCCGAGAACTCCGACTGGGTTGCCGCCGCCCTGGGCGAGCAGCGCCCTGCCCCAGTCGCCGACCATCGACGGGTGAGCGGCGACGAGCAGGAAGCCGTCCACCACGACGACGGCGTTCAGGGCGAGGTAGACCGCCACGAGCACGACGGCGATGCCGATCGCCTCCTGGAACCCGCGGAGGAACACCGCGCCGAGCAGCACGATGAGCAGCAGGGTCACCCAGAGGTGCAGGCCGGCGAACGCCTTCGGCACGAGCGGGTTGCTCACGGCGTGCTCGGCGGCGTCCGCGGCGGACAGCGTGATCGTGATGATGAACGCCGTGCCGGCGAAGCCGAGGAGCACGAGCACGAAGAGCTTGCCGCCCCACCAGGGCAGCAGCTTCTCGAGCATCGCGATCGAGCCCTCACCCCGATAGCTCTCGCTCGCGACCCTGCGGTACACCGGCAGCGCGCCGAACAGGGTGAGCGCGACGAGGACGAGCGTGGCGACGGGGGAGACGAACCCCGCGGCGAGGAACGCGATCGCCGGCTGGTAGCCGAGCGACGAGAAGTAGTCGACGCCGGTCAGGCACATGACCCGCAGCCAGAACGAGGTGTGCTGCGCCTTGGCGTGCGGGCCCTGATGGGCGCCGGCCGTCTCCGAGAGACCCTGCAGCGCCCACCGCGCGAGCCGGCCCTGGTGGCGCGGCTCGCGGACGGCGACGTCGGGCACCGCGTTCGGATCCGGTCCGTCGTCCGGCTGAGGCGCGGACCGCGCGTCCTTCGTGTCCGACATCCCACCGTCCGTACGTCCCGCGGCGGCGGCCGCTCGCAGCCGTCAGTGTAGGTCAGCGGGGCGCCGTGATCACTTCAGATGCAGCGAGAAGAAGGTGTCGATCCGGGTCCAGGCGTCGGCCGCGGCCTCCGGGTCGGGCCCGGCGTGCAGCACCTGCTCGAGCAGCAGGCCCATCAGGGGATTAGCCGCGTGCGGCTCGTCGTTCAGGAACGAGTGCCCGGCCGTCGGGTACTCCTTCACGTCGTGCGGGACGCCGTGCCGGTCGAGCGCCGCCTCGAGCCTCGCCGCGGCTCCCCGCAGGCTCCCGTCGCGCCCGCCGTAGCTGCCGACGACGGGGCAGGCGCCGACGAGGCGCGGATCGAGCGGCTTCGGCAGCCGGCCGTAGTTGACGCTCGCGGCCGAGAAGCCCCTGCCCTGGACGGCCATCAGCGCGAAGCCGCCGCCCATGCAGAAGCCGAGCACGCCGACCTTGCCGGTGCAGTCGTCCCGCGCCGCGAGCACGCGGCGCGCCGACTCGACGTCGTCGAAGGTGCGCCCGGAGCCGCGGGCGATGTCGCCGAAGGTCCGGCGGAGGCACCTCCTCGGCCCGCCGTCCACGAACAGGTCGGGCATGAGGACGAGGAACCCGGCGGCCGCGCCGCGTTCCACCTGTCGCCGCATGACCGGCGTCACCCCGAACGCCTCGTGCACCATCACGACGCCCGGCCACGGCCCCTCGCCGTCCGGCACGCCGAGCACCCCCGTCAGGCCGGGGCTGCCGCCGTCGATCGTGGGCAGCGGCAGGTCCGTCAGCGTCGGCACGTGCTCATCCTGCCCGCCGCCGCGGGCGCCTCGCGAGGTCGGGGCGGCGGAGCATACTGACGCCCGTGACCGGTGCCCCCTCCCTCGACGCGACCGTGGGGACGGCGGCGAAGAACAGGCTGCTGTGGGCCGCGATCCTCGCCTCGTTCGTGTCCTTCCTCGACGGCTCGATCGTGAACATCGCGCTGCCCGCCATCGCCCGCGACATCGGCGGGGGCATCGTGCTGCAGCAGTGGGTCGTCGACGGCTACCTGCTCACCCTCTCGGCGTTCATCCTCACGGCCGGTTCCGTCTCGGACGCCTTCGGCCGGCTGAAGGTGCTGCGGATCGCCGTCGTCGCCTTCGCGATCACGTCGCTGCTCTGCGCCGTCGCCCCGTCGGCGGGCGTGCTCGTGGCCGCGCGGCTGCTGCAGGGCGTCGCGGGGGCCCTGCTCGTACCCGGCTCGCTGTCCCTGATCATCGCCACGTTCGAGGGCCCGGAGCAGAGCCGGGCGATCGGACGCTGGACGTCCTGGACGAGCGTGTCGTTCCTCGCCGGCCCGATCATCGGCGGCCTGCTCGTCGACGCCGTCGGGTGGCGCAGCGTCTTCGTGCTCTCCGTGCTGCCCGCCGCCGCCTCCATGCTGCTGCTCGGCCGCACCCGCGACGGCGCGATGCCGGAACCGCGGTCCCGCATCGACGTGCCATCCGCGGCGCTCGCCGCGCTCGGCCTCGGGGCGCTCGTCACCGGCTTGATCGAGGTCGGCGCGCACAGCAGAGGCGGCGGCACCGCGACGCTGCCGCTGTCCGTCGCCGTCGGCCTGCTCGTCGCGGGCGTGGCGCTGCTCGCCGCCTTCGTCCTCTGGGACCGGCGGGCCGCGCATCCGCTCGTGCCCGGGGCCCTGTTCCGGGCCCGCAACTTCCGCTGGGGCAACCTCGCGACCCTGTTCATCTACGCCGGGCTGAACATCGCCGGGCTCGTGCCCACCCTGTTCCTGCAGCAGGTCGTGAGGCTGCCGGCGACCCTCGCCGCGGTCGTCGGACTGCCCTCGACGGTCCTGATGATCCTGCTGTCCGGGCGGTTCGGCGCGCTGTCGGGCCGGTTCGGGCCCCGGCTGTTCATGACGGCGGGACCGATCACCGCCGCGGTAGGGGCGGGGCTGATGACCTTCGTGCGCGACCCCTCGACCGCCCTGTGGCTGATCGTGCCGGGCATCGTGATCTTCGGCGTCGGCCTCGCGATGACCGTCGCGCCGCTCACCTCCGCGGTGCTCGGCGCGGTGCCCGCCCAGCAGAGCGGCATCGGGTCCGCCGTGAACAACGCCGTGGCGCGGGTCGCCGGGCTCGTGGCGACGGCCTGCGTCGGCTGGATCGTCGGCGGGGCGGTCACCACGTCGGGCTTCGATCGGGCGGCGCTCGTGACCGCGCTGCTGCTCGCGGTCGGCGGCGGGACGTCGTTCCTCGGGATCCGGAACCCGTCCCGCACCTAGCGGGCGGCGGCCCTGAGGCGCTCCATGGCCCGCTTCGCCTTGCGTCGCAGCCGGGCGGCCTGCCTCGCGCCGCGCTCGGCGAGCACCCCGTAGCTGTACGCGTTCTCGCCGTTCGCCGCCGCGCGGCCCGCGACGAACGGCAGGTCGGCGACGACGAGCTCGAGGTCGCGGTGGGCCCCGATCGCGTCGTGCACCGCGGCGGCGCGCCGCGCCGATCGGCGCAGGGCGGATCCGTCGCGCAGCGCCCCCTCGGCCTCGAGCTCCTCGATCACGTACCGGGCCCGCTTGGCCGCCCTCCTCGCGTCGTGCAGGGCCCGCAGCGAACGGTCGGCGTGCTTCGTCCGCCGCACGGCCCGCCGGACGGTGCTGCGGGCGAGGTCGGCGAGCACCGGCACGGCGGCGCCGGCCCGCGGCCCCGTCGGCGTCGCCGCCGCGAACGCGTCGAGGGCGGCGAAGGCGGCGGAGCCCGCGGGTGAGTCCAGTGCGCCGAGCGCCCGCACCCGGGCGTCCTCCGCGGCCGCGAGCCGCTCGTCCACGAGCCGTCGCCGCACCGCATCCGGCACGTCGTCGCCGAGCCCGGCCAGCAGCTCGGCGGACACGCGGGCCGCGACCACCGGGTCGCGGGCGTCGCCGAGCGTCGCGCCGAGCGATCGCAGCTGCTGCCGGAGCGCCCCGCCCGCCTCCCCGGTGACGTCCTCGAGGGCGAGCACCGAGCGGATGCGGCGGATGGTCTTGCGCGCCGCGTGCACCTGGTCGGCGCCGCCCGAGCGGAGGTCGGCGACGTCGCGGTGCAGCTGCTCGGTGAGTCGGCCGACGATCCTGCGCACCACCTCGCCCGCGGTCGTGGGGGCGGCGGCGACCTCGGTCCGCTCGCCGCCGAGCGCCTGCGCGAGCTTCGCGGGGCTCGGCGAGATGCGCGCGCCCGCGGCCTGCAGCACGGGATCCGTCGCCGCGAGCAGCGCGGCGGAGGCCTCGGCGTCGGCCCCGACCTGCTCGACCTCCCACTCCCGCCAGGTGCGCACCACCCCGGCCGCGACGTCCGTCGCGGTCACCCGGTCGTCGACCACCTCGACGGCGCCGGCGCCCGAGGCGTCCCGGAGCACCGTCGCGATGCGCTCCGTCGCGACCCGGGCGATCGGCTCCAGGGGGGCGGCGCGGACACGGCTCGCGATCACCTCGCGCAGGGCGTCGGGCAGCACGTCGGGCCGTTCCGGGTCGATCGGGGCCTGCAGCTCCGTCCGTCCCACCGCGGCGGGCAGCTTCACGTGCCAGCCCGCGTCGTGCCCGCCCGTCCGGCGACGCAGCGCGATCCGCGCCCGCACGAGCACCCGGTCGGGGGTGTCGTAGTACACGGCCTCGAGCCGCACGGGCTCCAGCCGCTCGACCGTCACCGCGCCCGGCACGGCGGCGAGATCGGGCACGACGGCCCGCTCGTCGACCGCGTACTTGACCTCGATCTCCGCATGCCCGGCAGCACCCACCGCCCCATCCTCGCCCCTCCCCGCCGGATAGGATCCGGTGACCGCGAGGAGAGGCCCGATGGGTGGACCACCGACCGGGCCCGGGCGCATCGTCCAGGGCCGGTACCGCCTCCGTGAGGTGCTCGGTCACGGCTCCAGGGCGACCGTCCACCGGGCGGAGGACCTGCTGCTCGGCCGGGACGTGGCGATCAAGCTGATCGCCGCGACGGCGGCCGGTCCGGAGGCGCTGTCCGCGCAGGAGGCGGAGGCGCGCCGGCTCGCCTCGCTGACCATGCACGGGCTCGTCACGCTGCTCGACGCGGGGATCGACGTCGAGGCCGAGGGTGGCCCGCGGATCTTCCTCGTCCTCGAGCTCGTCGAGGGCACCGACCTCAAGCGCGTGCTGGCCCGCGGTCCGCTCCAGCCCCGCCAGGTCGCGCACATCGGCTTCGACGTCGCCGAGGCCCTCCAGTACATGCACGACAGGGGCGTCGTGCACCAGGACGTGACGCCCGCGAACGTGCTGCTGCTCGCCCACGGCTCCGAGCGGCGGCCCCGGGTGAAGCTCGGCGACTTCGGCGTGCAGGACGTCGTCGGCGCCGCCCACGGCCCCTACCGCAGCCCCGAGGAGGGCGAGCACGGCCGGCCGACGGCCGCCTCGGACGTCTACGCGCTCGGGCTCGTGCTGCTCGAATGCCTCACCGGCACCCCGGGACCCGCGGCGCTCGACGCCGTCCCCTCCGGTCCGTGGCGCGACACGCTCGCCGGCATGCTCGATCCGGACCCGGGACGCCGGCCGGGGGCGGGGTCGCTGGTCCAGGCGTTCCGTGAGCTGATCGTCGCGGAGACCGGCCGGCACCGCGGATCCGAGTCGCCGGGGGAGGACGCACGGCTCGCGGCGGTGCGCGGGTACGCCGTCCTCGACACGCCTCCCGACGCCCCGTTCGACCGGATCACGCACCTCGCGTCCCGCGTCCTCGACGTGCCGATGGCCGCGATCGGGATCCTCGACGCCGACCGGGTCTGGTTCAAGGCCCGCACCGGGCCGGTGCCCCCCGAGCTGCCCCGGAGCGACGCCGTGCACGAGGGCCTGCTCGACGGGGACGGCGTGGTCGAGCTGCCGCTCGACGCCCCGGCCCCGCTCGGCCCGGACGGCCCGACGGTGCGGTTCGCGGCCGCGGCGCCGCTCGTCACCGTCGACGGGCTGCTGCTCGGCCTCCTGGCCGTCTACGACACCGGGCCCCGCACCCTTCCGCCGACGGCGGACGAGACGCTCACCGACCTCGCGGCGATCGTGCTGCACGAGCTGGAGCTGCGCCGGGCGGCGCGTCGGACGGCCCTCGCGCGGCGCTGACCGCCGTCAGGCGGGCACGCGCGCCGGCACGGGGCCCGCCGCGAGCAGGACCCCGCCCAGCCCGTACAGGGAGACGCCGAACGCGGCGGACAGCGCGGCGAGCGTCGAGCCGCTGTTCCAGCCCCGCAGCACGGCGCGCTCCTCGGAGCCGGTCAGCGGGCGGTCGGGGACCGCGGGCGCCGCGACGGGTGCCTCCGGCTCGAGCATCAGCTCGATGAGCCGCCGCTGCGCCTCGTCCCGGCGGCAGCCGGCGAGCGCGGCGGCGTCGTCGATCCCGCCGAAGTTCCAGAACGCGTTCAGCAGCCGCAGGTCGAGCTCGTCCGGCTCCCGGAAGGCGGGGGAGCGGAGCACGACCGGAGCGGGCTGCTCGGGGACGCCCGGATCGGCGGCGCGGCCGATGGCCGCCGGGCGGCGGGCGGCCGTCGAGGCGATCAGCGCGGCACGGGTGCGGCGAGTCCGGCGCGCGTCGGCGACGCCGCGGAGCGCGAGCAGCGTGAGGCCGGCGCCGATCACGGCGGCACCGACGGCCGGGCCCTCGGTCGCGCCGAGCACAACGCCCCAGGCCATGGCGGCGAGCGCGATCCAGGGCATCCGGCCCTCCTTCCCGCTGGCGACGCTATCCGGGGCGCGGCTCCGGGGCGAGCCCCTCTCCCGGCGTCGGCGTTCAGGGGGACCGATCGGGGTACACGCGGCCTGCGCTCGGGTTACTCGGAGCCCGGATCTGGCTGACTGGGGGCGGACGCGGGCACCGCCTGCGGAGGGGGAGCGGCATGACTTCACTCGACTTCGGCCCGGTGATGCTGGGCGGCAACGTCTTCGGCTGGACGGCGGACCGGGAGGAGAGCTTCCGGGTGCTCGACGCGTTCCTCGACGCCGGGGGCCGCTCGATCGACACCGCCGACGTCTACCCGGCATGGGCCCCCGGCTGCTCGGGCGGCGAGTCCGAGGCGATCCTCGGCGAGTGGCTCGCCTCCCGCGGCGTGCGCGACCGCGTCGTCGTCGCCACGAAGGTGTCGAGCCTCGACCGTCGCCGCGGCCTGTCCGCTGCGAACATCGCCGCCGCCGCCGACGACTCCCTGCGCCGCCTCCGGACGGACCGGATCGACATCTACTTCGCCCACCGGGACGACGAGACCGTGCCGCAGGAGGAGACGATGTCCGCCTTCTCCGCCCTCGTCACCGCGGGCAAGGTGCGCGAGATCGGGGCGTCGAACTTCTCGCCCGCGCGGCTCCGCAGCGCCGCGCGGATCGCGGCCGCGGCGGGGCTCACGCCGTACACCGTGGCGCAGGACCGGTGGAGCCTCGTCGAGCGCGACGCCGAGATCGACCTCGTGCCGACCGTCAGCGAGCTCGGCATGGTCGAGGTGCCCTACTCGTCGCTCGCCGGCGGTTTTCTCACCGGCAAGTACCGGCCCGGTGTCGAGGTGGCGTCGGAGCGCGCGAAGGGCGCCTCGGCCTACCTGCGTGATCCCCGCAACGTCGACCTCCTCGACGCGCTCGACGACGTGGCGGCCGAGCACGGCGTCGGGGTCGGCGCCGTCGCCCTCGCCTGGCTCAGGGAGCAGCCGCACGTCGCCGCCCCGATCGCCAGCGCCCGCACGCCGGAGCAGGTCGCGGACCTGATGCAGTCGGTGTCGGTGGTGCTGACCCGGCACGAGCTCCAGCTGCTGTCGGCGGCCACCGAGCCCGTCTCCGCCTGATCCGTGGCTGCGCGCGAGGTCCCCGTCCGGCAGGCTGGGCGGGTGGGGAAGCAGGAGAAGAAGTCCGGCGGGGAGTCGACCGTCACCGTCCTCGTGGCGCTGGGCGCGAACCTGCTCATCGCCATCGCGAAGTCGGTCGCCTCGCTGATCAGCGGATCCGCGTCCATGCTGGCGGAGGCCGCCCACTCGTGGGCGGACACCGGCAACGAGGTCTTCCTCTTCATCGCCGGGCGCCGCGCCGAGAAGCCGCCGACCCCGCGGCATCCTCTCGGCTTCGGGCGCGACACCTACGTCTGGTCGATGTTCGCGGCGGTCGGCCTGTTCACCGTCGGCGCCGCCGTCTCCGTGCTGCACGGGATCCAGGAGCTCGGAGCGAAGGGGCCGGCGGAGGACCTGCTGCTCAACTACCTCGTCCTCGCGGTCTCCTTCGTGCTCGAGGCCGTGTCGTTCGCGCGGGCGTTCCAGCAGGTCCGGCGGAGCGCGGGCGCGGCGGAGCAGGACCTGCTCGACTACGCGCTCACGACGAGCGACCCGACGGTCCGGGCCGTCGTCTTCGAGGATGCGGCCGCCCTCGTCGGCATCGTGATCGCCGCGGCGGGCATCACGCTGCACGAGATCACCAGGAACGCGATCTGGGATGCGGCGGGCTCCATCGCCGTCGGCGTCGTGCTGGGGCTCACCGCGATCCTGCTCATCCAGCAGAACCGCCGCTTCCTCATCGGGGAGGCCGTCGACCCCCGCGTGCGCGCGTCGGTGCTCGACCTCCTCCTCGAGAACGACGACGTGCTCGGGGTCACCTACCTGCACCTCGAGTACGTCGGGCCCGGCCTCGTGTTCCTCGTCGCGGCCGTCGACCTCATCGAGGACGCCCCCGAGCACGAGGTCGCGGAGCGCCTCCGCCGCCTCGCCGAGTCGCTCGAGCAGCGGCCGCACGTGCGCAGGGCGATCCTCACCCTGTCCGTGCCCGGGGACGCGCCCGCGGTGCCCTGATCGTCCCGGGCCCGCACTCTGGGGGTGCGGCTCCGCGTGCCCTCGGCGCCCCGATCGGCGATCCTGATGGCGCAGCCGCGGACGCGCTCGGGGGAGCGATCCGTCCACGGCTCGAACGGGGGGAACCGTGCGGGACCAGGCGCATTCGGAACGGATCGGGGCGGTCGCGCTCGCGGTGTTCGCCGTGGCGGTCGTCGCGCTCTGGCAGAGCTGGCAGGTCGGGGTCGTCGTCGCGCTCGCGGTCGGCGTCGCCGGGACCGTCCTGATCGGCGTCGGCATGCAGCGTCAGGCGGCCCGGGTGCCGCACGACGGCGAGATCGACTTCGACGCGCCCGGGCCGAGCGACCTCGGCCGCGAGGTGCGCCGGATGCGGGTGCGCCTCGGCGACGACTGGCGGGACTTCGCCCGCGCCGCGGCCGTGGTGACCGCGTCGCAGTGGGCGTCCACCGCCGGCCTGCAGCGGGACCTCGGCGTGCCCGCCTCGCGGGCGCGGCACCTCCTCGACCTGCTGGAGGCCGAGGGGTTCGTCGGACCGGCGCGGGGGACGGCGCCGCGCGCGGTGCTCGTGCCGGCCGAGTCCGCGGATGAGGTCCGTCGCCTGCTCCACGTCCAGGTCGACACGCCGCGGTTCCTCTCGACTCGATAACGACGCGCCGAGAAGACGCCCAGTCCTGCCCCTTCCGGGTGCGGGATCAGGTTCGGCCGGGAAGAATGGTGCCACCGCCGCGGTACCCACCGCACCGTCTCGCCAGCGTCGCCGTGTCGTCGCCGGCTGTCTCCTCCGTCGCGCCGTCACGGGCAGCGATGGGAGTCGTGTGCGCGCGCCCGGCGGCCCGCTCCGACCCGCGAAGGCCCGCCCATGCTCCCGCTCACGTCCGACCCGAAGCGCACCGCCCTGCTCCTGCTCGCCGGCTTCCTCGCCGTCGCCGCGCTCCTCTTCCTCTGGTGGCCCGCCGGCACCCTGCTCGGCCTCGCGGCGGGCGGCCTCGCCGTCGTCCGCATCGGCACGGCCATGCAGCGCTCGGCCGACGACCAGCACTGGGCGGACCTCCACCAGGTGACGGCCTGGCTGGAGGACCGCGAGCCCGCGCACGACAGCGCGCTGGCCGCGCCGACGACCACCGACCAGGAGGCCCAGAGGCCTGCAGCCGTTCCCGCGCTGCGTGACGAGATCCGCTCCGAGCTCTCCGGCCTGAAGGCGCAGCTCGGCGACGACTACCCCGACTTCGCCCGCGCAGCGCGCCTCGTCGTGGAGACCCAGTACGCGTCGGCCGCCCGCCTGCAGCGCGAGCTGCAGGTGCCGTACTCCCGCGCCCGGCGGCTGCTCACGGACCTGGAGCAGCGGCACGTCGTCGGCCCGGCGACGGGCTCGCTGCCCCGCCAGGTGCTGATGCCGAAGGACCGCCTCCCCGAGCTCGAGGCCGTCCTCGCCTCCTGACCCTCAGCCGAGCGACTCGAGGTGCGCCCTGGCGCGGCCGAGCGCGTCGTCGGCGTCCTCGGCCGCCTGCCGCGCGGACCGCTCGTCGCTCCGCCGGTCCCGGACCTCGCGCTCCGCCGCGGTCAGGTCGTCCTCGGCGGCGTCGAGCCGGCGCCGCAGCTCCGCGATCCGAGTACGGAGATCCGTGGCGCGGGCATCCGCCTCCTCGCGCCGGCGCTCCGCGTCCGCCACGTCGTCCTCGGCGTCGCGCTCGGCTCGCCGGGCACGGTCCCGGATCCGCTCGGCGTCGGCGACCGCGCGCACCGCGTCCCGGCGGGCCGCCGCCGCCACGCGGTCCCCGTGCTCGTCCGGCGCCGGTGGGGGCGGCTGCGCCCGCGTGCGTCCCGTCGTCCCGCGGGCGGCACCCAGCACCGGCGGCGCGTCGGGGAGCGCGACGAGCTCCTCGACGTGGGCGCCCTCGAGCCCGTCGGCCGGTAGCGAGCGGACGAGACGACCGGACGCGACCGCGCCCGCCGCGGCCGGGTCGAGGATCGCCGCCGTGAGGGTGGCGCCGATCTCCTCGGTCGCCGCCGCGCCGGGGGCATGTCCCGCCGCCTCCCCGATCGCGGCGGCCGCCTCGACCGCGTCCGTCACCCGCTGCCGCCGCTCCGCCCCGAGCTCCTTGAGGCGGCCCGCGTCGAGCTCCTCCTGCGCCCGCCGCAGGTCCGCCGCCGTGGCGAGCAGCGCGTGCACGAGGTCGGGGCGCTCCCGCACCAGCCTGTCCACGAGGGAGGCGGCGAGCGTCGGCTTCGGCAGCCGTCCCACGGCGGCCGCCGACCCGCGGTCGCCCGCCTTCCTCAGCGCACCGACGCGGGCCGTGCGGGCGGACAGGAACGCCTCGGGAGGCAGGGCGTAGAGGTCCGCGGCCGCCGCGGCGACGACGTCCGGGTCCGGCTGGTCCGCCATGGTCTCCTCCTGCCCAGGCTCTCCTGGGTATCCGCCTCGGGATCCTTGGCATTCGGTAACAGATCGGGTTCGGCGCGCCCGTCGGACACGGGACGGTCAGACCCACTTCGTAGCATGCCTGAATGCCCGGCTCCGCTCCTCGTCGTATCGGAACCGCCTTCTCCGCATTCCTCGGCATGATCGCCGTCGCCGTGATCGCCGGCGTGATGGTCGCAGTGGCGGTCACGCCCGCCATCGCGCTCACCGGCACGACGGCCAAGAACGGCATCGGCCTGTTCGAGGACCTGCCCACCGACCTGAAGATCGCGCCCCTCGACCAGAAGACGAAGATCTACGCGAAGTCCGGTGGCAAGGACGTGCTCCTCGCGTCCTTCTACACGCAGGACCGCGAGGTCATCCCGTGGAGCGACATCACGCCCACGGTGAAGAACGCGACGCTGGCGGCCGAGGACGTCCGGTTCTACTCCCACGGCGGCGTCGACCCGACCGGCATCCTCCGCGCGACCGTCGCCGACCTGCTCGGCAGGAACGTGCAGGGCGCCTCGACGATCACGCAGCAGTACGTGAAGAACGTGTGCGTGCAGGAGGCCGAGCAGCTGCACACGACGGCGGAGGTGCAGAAGGCCTACAACGTCTGCGTCGACCCGTCGGTCGGCCGTAAGCTGCGGGAGGCGCGCCTCGCGATCGCGCTCGAGAAGAAGTACACGAAGGACCAGATCCTGCTCGGGTACCTGAACATCGCGCCGTTCGGCGGGCGGGTGTACGGGATCCAGTCGGCCGCGCAGTACTACTACGGCGTCGACGCGAAGAAGCTCAGCGTCGCGCAGGCCGCGAGCCTGCTCGCGATGGTGAACAACCCGAACGTGCTGCGGATCGACGACAAGGCCAACATCGGCCCGAACACGATCCGCCGCAACTACATCCTGGGCAACGAGCTGAACCACAGGCTCATCACCCAGACGCAGTACTACGCGGCGGTGAACACGCCGGTGAAGCCGAACATCACCGAGCCGAAGACGGGCTGCCAGGCGGCGGGCGTCGCCGGCTACTTCTGCGACTACGTCGTCAACACGGTCCTGAACAGCAAGGCGTTCGGCAAGGACCAGGACACGCGGTACGCGAACCTGCAGAGCGCCGGCTGGAAGATCTACACCACGCTGGACCTGGACCTCGAGAAGAAGGCCCAGACGGTGATGAACACCTACATCCCGAAGCACTCGAACGTGTTCGACGTCGGCTCCGCCGCGATCTCGGTCGAGGTGGGCACGGGGCGCATCGTCACGATGGTGCAGAACAAGAACTACGACAGCAATGCCGGCCGCGACAACCTGACGGTGAACCTCAACACCGACTTCGCCTACGGCGGCTCGAGCGGCCTCCAGCCGGGGTCGACCTACAAGCTGTTCACCCTGGTCGACTGGCTGAAGACCGGCCACACCCTGAACGCCGAGGTGAACTCGGACCAGCGCACCATCCCCGCGACCGACTTCACCCAGTGCGGCCGGCCCGACACCGTCGACAAGCCGTGGTCGGTCGGCAACGACGAGGGCACGAGCGAGAACGGTCTCCACTCGGTCACGCAGGCGACCGCGATGTCGATCAACGGCGCCTTCGCCACGATGGGCGAGCAGCTCGACCTCTGCGACATCCGCAAGACCGCCGAGAGCTTCGACGTGCACCCGGCCAAGGGCGGGCGGCTCGAGGACAACCCGTCGTCGATCATCGGCACGAACTACGTCTCACCGCTCTCCATGGCGACCGCGTACGCCGGCATCGCGAACAACGGGAGGACCTGCACCCCGGTGGCGATCGACAAGGTCGTCAAGGCGGACGGATCCACGCTGCCGGTCCCGAAGAGCACGTGCAGGCAGTCGGTCGACCCGCAGGTGGCGATCGCCGCGGCGTACGCCCTCCGCGCCGTCATGCAGAGCGGAACGGCATCCGGCGACAACACCTCGGACGGCCTCTACGAGTTCGGCAAGACCGGGACCACCGACGGCAACGCGAACACCTGGATGATCGGCACGACCTCGAAGGTGACGACCGCGGTGTGGGTCGGCAACATCACCGGCTACCAGGACCTGCGTCAGACGGACCTCGGCTACTGCCCGGCCGGCTACGGCTCGCGGGCGGCCGTTCAGCGGCACTGCCTCTGGAAGGGCATCCAGACGGCCGTGAACAAGGTCTACGGCGGCGCCACGACCTGGCCGCAGCCCGAGTCGAAGTACCTCTACGGCGGCAGCAGCTTCAGCGCCCCCGACACGGCGACCGCCACGGGGACCGTGCCGAACGTGCAGGGCATGTCGAAGTCGGCGGCGGAGCAGGCGCTCGTCTCCGCCGGCTACGCGTGGGCGATCGGCGCGCCGGTCTCCTCGAGCCTCCCCGCCGGCGAGATCGTCTCCACGTCACCGGCGATCGGCTCCTCGGCCCCGCAGCACACCGAGGTGACGATCTTCCCGAGCTCCGGCTGACCCCGCTCGTGACTGTTGCGCTCATCCGCCGCCCGTAGATTGGAGCGGTGAGCTCCCCCCTGCCCTCCCGCGTCCTCGGCCGAACCGGCCGCTCCGTCTCGACCGTCGGCCTCGGCACCTGGCAGCTCGGCGGCGACTGGGGGGACGTCAGCGAGGCCGACGCGCGGGCCGTGCTCGAGGCGAGCGCCGAGGCGGGAGTCACGCTGTTCGACACGGCGGACGTCTACGGCGACGGCCGCAGCGAGCGGATCATCGGCTCCTTCCGGTCCGCGAACCCGTCCCTGCCGCTGACGATCGCGACGAAGATGGGCCGGCGTGTGCCGCAGACCCCCGAGGCGTACACGCTCCCGAGCTTCCGCGAGTGGACCGACCGCTCACGGAGGAACCTCGGACAGGACACCCTCGACCTGGTCCAGCTGCACTGCCCGCCGACCGCCGTCTTCGCCGACGACCGCGTGTACGACGCCCTGGACACGCTCGTCGCGGACGGCGCGATCGCGGCGTACGGGGTGAGCGTCGAGGAGGCCGGCCAGGCCCTCACCGCGATCGCCCGGCCGCACGTCGCGACGGTGCAGATCATCCTGAACGCGTTCCGGCTCAAGCCGCTCGACGAGGTCCTGCCCGCCGCAAAGGCCGCGGGCGTCGGCATCCTCGCCCGCGTGCCGCTCGCGTCGGGCCTGCTGTCCGGCAAGTACGACGAGCGGACGACCTTCGCGGAGACCGACCACCGGAACTACAACCGGCACGGCGAGGCCTTCGACCAGGGCGAGACCTTCTCGGGCGTCGACTACGAGGCCGGCGTGAAGGCGGCCGCCGCCTTCACCGCCCTCGTCCGGGAGCACGGACCGGCGGACGCCACGCCCGCCCAGGTGGCGATCGCCTGGATCGCGCAGCTGCCCGGCGTCACGAGCGTCATCCCGGGTGCCCGCAACCCGGAGCAGGCGCGGTCCAACGCCGCGGCGGCGACGCTCCCGCCGCTGTCGGACGCCTTGCGCGCCGGCGTCCAGGACCTCTACGACACGTGGTTCCGCGCGGCGGTGCACGGCCGCTGGTGAGGGCTCAGTCGTCCTTCCCGATCTCCGGGTAGCGCTCCTCGACCTTCTTCCGCACCTGCTTCTGCTCCGCCTCGCTGCCGTTCTGCGACACGCGGGCGAGCGCGTCCCTCGCGTGCGTCTCGTCCTCGATCGGGTACTTGCGCCGATCCGGCTCCGCGAAGTCCGAGTCCTTCAGCTTCTTGCGGTCCGCCGCGCTCAGCTTCGCCATCGCGGGCTCCTTCCGTTCGTCAGGACGGTAGGAGCGTCACCTGGATCCCGTCCGGGAGCACCTCGACGGCCACCGCCGTGAGGCTCGGCGCGACGAGGTCCGCGTCGAGCAGCGCGGGGTCCACGGTGCCCTGCACCGCGAGGGTCGCCGCCCCCGCCGCTCGGGCCGCGGTCAGACCCGCGGGGGCGTCCTCGACGACGAGGCAGTCGGCCGGATCCACGCCGAGGCGGCGAGCGGCCTCGAGGAACGGGTCCGGGGCGGGCTTGCCGATCGCGGTGTCGCTCGCCGTGACGAGCACCGGCGGCTCGAGTCCCACCGCGGCCAGGCGGGCGTCGGCGAGCGGCCGGCTGCAGGACGTGACGATCGCCCAGGAGCCGCGGGGGAGCGCCGCGAGCAGCTCGCGGGCTCCGGGCAGCACGACGATGCCGTCGGTGTCCGCGATCTCGAGGGCCTCGATCGAGGCGAAGGCCGCATCCACCCGGTCCGGCGGCAGATGCCCGGCGACGATCTCGCGTGCCGGGCGGCCGTGCTCGTGGCTCGCGAAGGGGTCGCCGACGCCCCACTGCTCACCCCATCGGGCCCAGGAGCGGGCGACGGCGGGAGTCGAGTCGATGAGCGTCCCGTCCAGGTCGAAGAGCACGGCGCGGACGATCGGCATCGTTCGAGCGTAGCCGGGGGAATGCGCCGGCCCGCCGGGCTGCTGTGCCTGCCATGACGACGATCGCCATCACCGGCGCCACCGGCCACGTCGGCGGGCGCGCCGCCCGCATCCTCGGCTCGCAGGTCACCCGCCTGCTCGTCCGCGACCCCGCCCGCGCGCCGCGGATCGACGGCGACCCGGAGGTCGCTCGCATCGACTACGAGGACCGGGACGCCGCCCTCGCCGCTCTCGCCGGCATCGACGTGCTGCTCATGGTCTCGGGCGCCGAGTCGGAGCACCGCCACGCCCAGCACCGCCGGTTCATCCAGGCCGCGGCCGACGCCGGGGTCCGGCACGTCGTCTACACGAGCTTCGACGGCGCTGCCCCGGACGCCGTCTTCACCCTCGGCCGCGACCACTGGGACGCCGAGCAGGCCATCCGCGAGTCGGGGATGGCGTTCACGTTCCTCCGCGACAACCTCTACAGCGACTTCTTCCCGATGTTCGCCGACGAGCAGGGCGTCATCCGCGGCCCGGCGGGCGACGGCGCGGCGGCGGCCGTGGCCAGGGCGGACGTCGGGGACGTGGCGGCGGTGGTCCTGGCCGACCCGGCCGCCCACGAGGGGGCCGCGTACACGCTGACGGGGCCGGAGGCGATCACGGTCGCCGAGGCGGCCGAGCGGATGACGCGGACGCTCGGCCGCCCCTTCCGCTACGAGGAGCAGACGGTCGCTGCGGCGTACGAGAGCCGCAGGGCCTTCACGGACCGGCAGTGGCAGCTCGACGCGTGGGTCTCGACCTACACCGCGATCGCCGAGGGCACCCTGGACGCGGTGAGCGACCACGTCGAGCGGCTGACCGGGCACCCCGCCAGGACCATCGAGCAGGCCCTCACCGCCTCCTAGGCCGGTGCAGAGGGCGACGCCCCGTCGGCCGAGAGGGTCGAGGGGCTGGCGCTGTCCGTGCTCGGCGTGTCCCCGCCCGACGCGGACCCGGACGGCGTCGGCGTGTCGGCGGGCGGCGTCGTGGTCGGGTCCGGCGTGGGCGTGACGGTCGTGGCGGGCGGCGGGCTCGTCGACGCGCTCGTGGTGGGCGCCGGCGACGAGGTGGCCGACCCGCTCGGGCTCACCGTCGGCGTCGCGATCGGGGACGCCGACCGGGTGGGTGCAGGCGACGACGAGGCGGCGGTCGGGCGCGGGATGTCGTGCGGGGTGGTGGCGACCGCCGCCCCGCCCTGCGCGGCCCGCAGGGGAGCGGTCCCGGCGCCGCCGAGGGGGGAGGCCGACGCGGATGGGGCCGGTGAGCTCGCGGTGACGCCGCCCTTCACGAGGTCGCCGCCCACCGCCGCGGCGTCCGGGGGCGTGCTGGTGAGGCCGGCGCTCGTGGAGATGAGGATGCCGGCGACGGCCGCCGCGAGCGCGGAGGCGCCGACCGCGAGCACCGTCGGGAAGCGCCGTCGCGGCGCGGGCTGCTCGTCGGCGACGGGGACGACGAGCGGCCGGGGGCCGGTGTCGAGCGATGCGGCGCTGAGGGAGACGCCCGCGGCCGGGGTCCAGAGCCGCTGGTGGGGGAGGGTCTCGTCCTCGCCGGGCTCGGGAACCGCGGGCAGCGGCAGCGGCAGGTCGGGGCGGGGCACCTCCGCGGTGTGCGCGGCGTCCGGCACGGTGATGGCGCCGGCGAGCCCGTCGCGGAGCGCCTCGGCGACCTCGGCGGCGCGGGGCCGGTCGGAGGGGTCCAGGGCCGTCATGCGCGACAGCAGGTCGGCGAGGGCGGGGGAGGCCTCGGCGGGCAGGGCGGGCGGGCGCGTGAGCCGCGCCACGGCGGCCTCGGCGGCCGGCCCGGGGAAGGCGCGGCGGCCGGTCAGCGCCTCGAGGAGCACGAGGCCGAGCGAGTAGACGTCGCTCGCCGGCCGGATCCGCGTGCCGCGCACCTGCTCGGGGCTGAGGTAGGCGGCCGTGCCGAGGATGGAGTCGGGTGCGGTGAGGGCCGCGCCGTCGACCATCTGCGCGATGCCGAAGTCGGTGAGCTTCGCGGTCACGCCCGACAGCCCGTTCTGGCCGGCGCCGGAGCAGACGAGGATGTTGCCGGGCTTCACGTCCCGGTGCACGACACCCTGACCGTGCAGCAGCTCGAGGGCGCTCGCGACGTCGGCCACGATGCGGCGGGCGAAATCGGCGGACAGCGGGCCGCGGGCCCGCTTCAGCAGCGCACCCAGGTCGTCCCCGACGACGAGCTCCATGACGAGGTAGGTGCCGAAGCGGCCGTCGCCGTTCGACGCGTCGAGCACCGACACGATCGCGGGGTGGTCCACCCCGGCGAGGAGGCGCATCTCCTGCCCCGTGCGCCGCGGATCGACGGCGTCGGCGAACCCGCCGCGGAAGACCTTCACGGCCACCTTGCGCGAGAGACGCAGGTCGCGACCCTTGTAGACGGTCGCCATGCCACCGCGGCCGAGCTCCTCGAGGATCTCGTAGCGGCCGCCGAGCACGTCACCGGGCGCGGGCTCATCCGTACCGCGCGCCGTCCCCACGCGAGCATTCTTTCGTATCGATGCTGCTCGCTGACAGGGAGCGGAGGACGGATCCGGCGCTTCGCGGCGTGTCGGCCGGGTCCCGGCGTGCTGACCGAAGGGCCGCCCTCCCGTCTGCCACCGTGTCCGCATGCCCCGCCGACGCCCGCCCGTGCGACGCCGGGGGAGGGGCGGCGGTCCGTCCGGCGTGCATGCTCTGCTGATCGCGGTCGGGCTCGGGGCGCTCGCGGTGGTGCTGCTGTCTCTGCCCTCGCAGGAGTCGACGGCGCTGCCCCGCCCGGCCGCGCCCGCCGCCTCGCCTCCCGTCGGGGGTGACGCGTCGTGGCCGAACTGCCGCCGCGCGCTCACCGCGCACGCCGTGCCGCACCCGGCCTTCGCGATCGTCGGCGTGAACGACGGCGTCCCCGGCACGACGAGCGGCTGCCTCGCCAAGACGATGGCGTGGGCGCGGACGGCCACCGGCGGGCCGGCGTCGCTCGGCTACTACGTGATGGCCGCCGACCCGTGGCAGCCCGCCGAGCGGCGATGGGCGAAGCCGATCTGGCCCTCCTCGGCGGTCGTCGCCGGCCGCCGCATCCCCATCCCGGCCGCCTTCGGCACCGACTGCGCCGGGAGCCACGTCAGCCGCGCCTGCGCCTACGTGTTCGGCTGGGCGACCGCCCGCCGGGACGCCGCCATCCCCGGCGTCACCGACCCGGCCCGGCACCGCTGGTGGATCGACGTCGAGACCCTCCGCGACTTCCGCACCGACCCCCGGTTCAATGAGGCGATCATCGAGGGGATGGCGGCCTACTTCACGGCGCCCCCGTCGGCGGGCGGCCTCGGCACGTCCACCGGGCTGTACTCGAACCTCTACTACTGGGGCTCGATCGTCGGCGATCTGCGTCCCGGCAGCCCGCTCGACCGGCTGGACGAGTGGTACCCGATCGGACCGGGCACCCCCGCCGACGCCGCCCGCGCGGCGCCCGAGCTCGCGCCGTTCACGCCGAACGGCCGGATCACGATCGTGCAGGTCATCGTCGACGGCATGGACGCGGACGTCGCCGTGCGCTGACGCCGTCTCCGTAGCCTGTTCCGCATGAAGACGCCTCCGTCGTTCGACCTGACCGGCCGCACCGCCCTCGTCACCGGAGCGGGCGGCCCCACCGGGATCGGCTTCGCCACCGCACGGCTGCTCGGCCGCCTCGGCGCCGCCGTCGTGCTCACCGCCACCACGGACCGGGTCCACGAGCGGGTCGCCGAGCTCCGCGCCGAGGGGATCGCCGCGACCGGCCTCGTCGCCCGGCTCGAGCACGAGGCCGGCGTCCAGGGGCTCGTCGCCGCGCTCGGGGCGGCCACCCCGACCGTGCTCGTGAACAACGCGGGCATGGTGGCCACCGGCGAGGCGATGGGATCCGGGGACGTCACCGTCGACCCCGCCGCCTGGAACGCCTCGCTCGCCCAGAACCTGACCAGCGCGTTCCTCGTCACCCGCGCCCTCGTGCCCGCGATGCGCGAGGCCGGATGGGGCCGGATCGTGAACGTCTCGAGCGTGACCGGACCGGTGATGGCGAACCGCGCGGACGTCGCCTACGCCGCGGCGAAGGCCGGCATGGTCGGGCTGGCCCGCGCGGTCGCCGTCGACGAGGCGCGGCACGGCATCACGGTCAACGCGGTCGCGCCGGGCTGGATCGCGACGGGGTCCCAGCTGCCGGAGGAGGCGCTCGAGGGCGAGCGGGTCCCCCTCGGCCGGAGCGGGACGCCCGACGAGGTCGCCGCGGCGGTCGCCTGGCTCTGCACGCCCGGCGCCGCGTACACGACGGGGCAGGTGCTCGTCGTCGACGGCGGCAACAGCGTCGGGGAGCAGCGTCCCCGCTGACCGTCCGCTGCGCACCCGTTGACCGCCCACCCCCCGTCGGCGATGATGCGGGCGGAGGTGCTCAATGGCTGAGGCATCGGAACCCCGGCGGCTCATCGAGCCGGTGATCGTGGTCGGGGTGCTGCCCGATCAGCCCCTCTGGGTCGTCCAGGTGGCCGGAGAGTTCGCTCGCACCTTCCGGGCGCAGCTCGTCTGCGTCACCGTCGACGCGACCCGGTACGTGCTCCAGGACCTGCCGGACGGCACCCTCATCTCCGCACCGATCGATCCCGAGTCCGACGGCGACGAGCCTATGTTCCCGCCGGAGCGCCTCGAGGAGATCGATGCGCTGCTCGAGCCGATGGGCGTGCGCTGGTCCATGCGCGAGCTGGTCGGCGAGGCCGCGACCTCGCTGATGACGGTGGCGGACGAGGAGAACGCCCTGATGATCGTCGTCGGCACCCGGCAGAACGGCTTCTCGGGAGCGGTGCGGCGCTTCTTCGGCGGCTCCGTCGCGGTGCGGCTCAGCCACCGGCAGTACCGCCCCGTGGTCGTCGTGCCGATCGCGCCCACCGAGGACGAGCGGCGGCTGCCCTGGGACGCCGACGACGTGGTCGACCACCCCCACGGCCGCCACGGCGGAGGCGCGCCGCAGTAGCACGGCCGCCGCCTAAACTGGGAGGTCGCCTGCCCGCCCGGGTCCGGCGGGGGACGGGGGCGCACCATCTACTCCGAGGCCGGCGTGCAGCACTTCGTCGGCCGTGCCGTCTTCGCCCGCGCCGACGCGTACCAGCGGCAGGGGCACGTCGCGGACACGCGCTGGAGCAACGACCGCACGATCCTCACCGGACACGTGCGCGGCGCGCGGCGGCTGCCCTACGCGGTGCGCGTGCGGATGCGGATCGGCGAGCACGGCCCGGAGCCGGTCACCGGCCTCTGCGACTGCCCGGTCGGGGAGCGGTGCAAGCACGTCGGCGCCCTGCTGCTGGAGGCCCTGCGGACCCCCGCGCAGACCGCGCGGGAAGGCGTCGGGGCGCCGTGGCGGCGGGCGCTCGACCCCATCCTCGAAGGGCTCGACCCCCGCGGCGGGACCTCGCCGCTCGGGCTCTGGTTCGAGCTGCAGCCCGGCCGGCCGAACGGCCCGCGCAGGCCGGTGGCCCCGGTCGTCGCCCTGCGGCCCGTGCAGCTCGGCCCCGGCGGCCGCTGGCGGCGCACCGGGATCTCCTGGCGCGACTTCGCCCAGGTGACCGCGCTGCACGACTACGACGACGACCAGGCGCGCCTGCTCCGGGAGCTCCACCTGCTGCTCACCGACGGCGCGGCTCCCCTCGCCACCGGCACGTGGCTCGGCCTCGACCGCGCCCGCAGCGGGCGGCTCTGGTCCCTCCTCGACGAGGCGCAGCACCTCGGGCTCGGGCTCGTGACCGGGGGCAAGGCGCAGACGCCCCTCCTGCTCGCGGCGGCCCCCGCGGTGCCCGCCATCGACGTCGGCCGCGACGACGAGGGACTCGTGCTGAAGCCGCTCGTCGCCGACGGCGACCCCGCCTCCGCCCGCCCCGTGCCGCAGCCGTTCGTGCTCGTGGGGGATCCCGCCACCGGGCTCGCCACCTGGCAGCAGGAACCGGGCAGCGCCCTCACCGAGGCGGCGGTCGGACTCGCGCGGTTCGCCGAGCCCGTCGCCCCGCGGGCCCGGGCCTTCTTGACGCTCGACGATCCCATCCGCGTGCCGCGGGAGGAGGAGGGCGTGTTCCTCGCCGAGCACTACCGGCGCCTCGCCACACTGCTGCCGGTCGTCTCCCGCGACGGCACCTTCTCGCCGCCGGCCCTGCCCGTGCCGGAGCTCGGCGTCACCCTGCGCTTCGCGGCGACGAAGCCCGTCGAGGGCACCTGGTGGTGGCGCTACCGCGTGCCGGGCGAGGACGCCACGACCCCGCGCTCGCCGTTCGAGCCGGACGGCGGCCACGCCTTCCGGGACGCCGCCGCCGAGCGCCGCCTGCTCGAGCACGTGTCCGCAGCCGGGATCACCCCGGACACGGCGCCCGAGCTCTTCGTGCCCGGCTCCTCGCGGCTGAAGGCGACGTTCGGCTTCGCCGGCACCGCCGCGATCGACTTCGCCCGCGAGGTGCTGCCCCGCATCCGCGCGATCGAGGGACTGCTGCTCGAGGAGCGCGGCGCACCGGTCGACTACCGGCCGGCCGAGCAGGCCCCCGTCGTCACGATCGAGACCCGGGAGCGGGCGGGCGACCGCGACTGGTTCGACCTCGACATCGCCGTCCGGGTCGGCGACGACTCGGTGCCGATCGCCGACGTCATCCGCGCGCTCGCCCGGGGCGACGACTACATGGTCCTGCCGGGCGGCGTCTACTTCCCCCTCGACTCCGACGCGTTCGCGCGGCTCCGCGACCTGCTCGCGGAGGCCAGGGAGCTGGCGGACGACGGCGCGGGCGGGATGCGCATCTCCCGCTTCCAGGGCTCCCTCTGGGAGGAGCTCGCGGAGCTCGGGATCGTGCAGCGGCAGGCGGAGTCCTGGCGCCGCGCCGTCGCCGGGCTCGCCGGCAGCGCGGAGGGACGGCTGCCGCCGCAAGCCCTGCCCGAGCACTTCCCTGCGGTGCTGCGCCCCTACCAGCAGACCGGCTACGACTGGCTCTCCTTCCTCTACGACAGCGCCCTCGGCGGTGTGCTCGCCGACGACATGGGCCTCGGCAAGACGGTGCAGTCCCTCGCCCTCGTCGCGCGCGCCGTCGCCGATCAGCGGCTGCCCGGCGGCGAGCAGGGGCGGCCGCGGTTCCTCGTCATCGCCCCCACCAGCGTCGTGCCGAACTGGACCGCGGAGGCCGCCCGCTTCGTCCCCGACGTGCGGGTCGCCGCGATCTCCGAGACCACGAGGCGCAGCGGCCGCACGATCGGGCAGACGATCGGCGACGCCGACCTCGTCATCACCTCGTACGCGCTCTTCCGGCTGGAGGCGGAGGCGTACCGCAGCATCCTGTGGTCCGGGATGCTGCTCGACGAGGCGCAGTTCGTGAAGAACCGGAACGCGGCCACGCACACCGCCGTGCGCAGCCTCGACGTGCCGTTCAAGCTCGCGATCACGGGCACGCCCATGGAGAACTCCCTCATGGACCTGTGGAGCGTCTTCTCGATCGTCGCCCCCGGCCTCTTCCCCTCGCCGACCGGTTTCGCCGAGGCGTACCAGCGGCCGATCGAGCGTGAGGGCGACGCCGAGCGGCTCGCCCAGCTGCGGCGCCGCATCCGCCCCCTGATGCTGCGAAGGACGAAGGGCGCGGTCGCGGCCGACCTGCCCGACAAGGTCGAGCAGGTGCTCGAGGTCGAGCTGCATCCGGAGCAGCGGGCCGTCTACGACCGGCTGCTCGCCAGGGAGCGGCAGCGGGTGCTCGGGCTCATCGACGAGTTCGGCCGCAACCGCTTCGCGATCTTCCGCGCCCTCACGACCCTGCGGCAGGCCGCGCTCGACGCGGCGCTCGTCGACCCGGAGCTCGACGACGTGCCGTCGACGAAGCTCGACCTGCTCGAGGAGCTGCTCGGCGACGCCCTCGACGAGGGCCACCGCGTGCTGGTCTTCAGCCAGTTCACGAGGCTGCTCGGCCGGGTGCGGAAGCGCCTGGACGCGGCCGACATCGGCTACGCCTACCTCGACGGATCCACCGTGCGGCGCGACGAGGCGATCCAGCGGTTCCGGGGCGGCGACGCCGACGTGTTCCTCGTCTCGCTGAAGGCCGGCGGGTTCGGCCTCAACCTCGCCGAGGCCGACTACTGCATCCTGCTCGACCCGTGGTGGAACCCGGCCGCCGAGGAGCAGGCGATCGACCGCGCCCACCGGATCGGCCAGACCCGCTCGGTGTACGTGTACCGGCTGGTTGCGAAGGACACGATCGAGCAGAAGGTCATGGCGCTGAAGGCCGCGAAGGCCGACCTGTTCGACGCGGTCATGGCCGACGCCGAGGGCAGCGCCGGGGCCGGCATCACCGCCGAGGACGTGCGCGAGCTGCTCGGCTGAGGCGGCGACACGGTCGCCTCCCAGGATTCGTGCGCCGCACACGGCAGCATGGATCCGGCCGCAGCGGCCACCGGGAGCCAGGAGGTCCGTTGCCCATCGCCGTGCCGAGCGCCGTCGCCCCCTGGAACGTCCCGCTCACGGACGCCGAGCACTCGCTCGTGCTGTACGGGATCGTCGTCGCCGGCCTCGCGCTCGGCGCGACCTTCCTCCGGATGGCGGCGACCCGGCGCGACGTGACGCCCCGATACCGGGCGGCGACCCTCACCGGGATGCAGGTGACGGCGGTGGCGTTCGCGTCCTACGTCCTCATCGCCGTGCTGTTCCTGCTCGGCTACGACCGGAGCGGGACCCTCTGGCGGCCGAACGACGCCGCCATGATCTCGTGGGCGGCGCGCTACATGGACTGGTCGGTGAGCGTGCCGCTGCTGGTGGTCGAGCTGATCGCGGTGAGCAGCCTCACGGGACCGGTGGCGCGTCGCTTCCGCCTCGCGGGCGCGAGCGCGGCCTTCGTGATGATCGCGCTCGGGTTCGTCGGCGGCGTCGTCGTCGACGGCGGGACGGATCCGGCCGCCCTCGCGATCTGGGGCGGCGTCTCGGCGGTCTTCTTCGCGGTGCTCTACGTCGTCGTGATCACCACGGTCGTGCGCTCGCTGCCCTCGATGCCGCCGTCCGCCCGCAGCCCGTACCGCTCGGCGATGCTGGTGCTGCTGATCGTCTGGTTCGTCTACCCGGTCGTGTTCGGCCTGCAGGGCCAGGTGTGGGGCGGCCCGTGGACGACGGGCGAGCAGCTCGCGCTCTGCGCCGCCGACGTCGTGGCGAAGGTCGGCTACGGCACCCTCCTCGCCCGCGTGGCCCGCATCCGCAGCGCATCCGACGTGCACGCCGGGCTGGACACGCATCCCGAGTCGATCTGGCTCGATCAGCGCAAGCTGTCGGACGGGCTCCTGCCGGCCGTCCGCGACGAGCCGGGCCGCTGAGGACCGGCGCCCGGCTCAGCCCGCGGGGAGCTGCGGGGGCATCCGGCCGCCGCTGCGCTCCCGCGGCTGGTCCGCGACCATCCGCACGTCGGCCTGCGGGTCGAGGCCGCGCAGCGCGTCGGCGATCTGCCGGTCGAGGCGGAGGACCCGGCCGTGCAGGCTCTCGTCGCCGGGCAGCCGGAGCACGTAGTACTCCACGACCGTTCCGCGGCGACCGCGCTGCAACCGGATTTCGCCGTCGAACCCGCGGCCGATCTCGGACCTCGACGCGAGCCTGATCACGCCGTCGGCGGACGAGACGACGTAGATCTCGCCGTAGCCCACCTGGTCCGGACCGACCGCCACGCTGAGGGAGCGGGCGACGTGGATCATGACCTGCTCCTCGCCGCTGCGCACCTCGGTGCTGATGCGGGGGGAGGCGGGGTCGGCCTCGAGCGGCGGCGCGCTCATCAGCGCGGGGCGCAGAAGGAGCACCAGCCCGACGAGGACGGCGACGGCGACCAGCAGCGCCGGCAGCAGCAGCACCTCATCACCTCCGCGCGAGTCAGCCCGCCAGGGCACGTCCTGCGACGACCTCGAACGCACCATGATGGCGTGCCTGCCTGATGATGCGCCGACCGCGCGCGGGCACCCCCGCCGCGTCGGCGGCGGATGCCCCGGGCAGGGGTCCGCGGAGGGCCGTAGCGTTGACCCGGCGGCGTTCGGTCGTGAGGGGGAGCGGTGGAGCGACACGGGCGGGGGACGGCGCTGCTCGTCGCGGGCACCTTCTTCATGGAGAACCTCGACGGCACCATCCTCGTCACGGCCGTCCCGAGCATCGCCCGCTCCTTCGGCGACGGCGCCGCCGCCATCGGCACCGCGATCACGGCCTACCTCGTCACGCTGGCCGTGCTGATCCCGCTGTCCGGCTGGCTGACGGAGCGGTTCGGCCCCCGCAGGGTGCTGCTCGGCGCGATCGTCGTCTTCACCCTCGCCTCGGCGCTCTGCGCGGCGGCACCCGGCCTGCCGGCGCTGATCGCCGCCCGCGTCCTGCAGGGGGTCGGCGGGGCGCTCATGGTCCCCGTCGGCCGGCTCATCGTGCTGCGCGAGACCGAGAAGTCGGACCTCGTGCACGTCGTCGCGCTGCTCACCTGGCCGGCGCTCGCCGCGCCCGTGATCGCCCCGCTCCTCGGCGGCCTGCTCGCCTCGACACTCGGCTGGCGATGGATCTTCCTCGTCAACCTGCCGCTCGGGCTCGTCGCGCTGATCGCCGCCTCCCGGCTCGTGCGGGGCGGCCCCGCCCCATCCGTGCCGCGCCTCGACGTCGTCGGGCTGCTGCTCGTGTGCGTCCCCGTCGCCGCGATGACCGCGCTCGGTTCGGTGCTGTCCGCGCCCGAGGTCGTGTGGCCGCTCGCCGCCGCGCTCGCCGCCGTCGGACTCGTCGTCGGCGCCCTCGCCGTCCGGCACCTGTCGGCGTTCCCGCGCCCGCTGCTCGCGCTCCGGGCGTTCCGGATCGGCTCGTTCCGGATCGCGCACGCCGGCGGATCCGCCTTCCGGCTCGCGGTGAACGCCGTGCCGTTCCTGCTGCCGCTGCTCTTCCAGGTCGGTTTCGGCTGGTCGCCGGTCGAGGCGGGCGCGCTCGTGCTCGTGCTGTTCGTCGGCAACCTGGGCATCAAGCCGATCACGACGCCGCTGCTCAGCCGGTTCGGCTTCCGGCCCGTGCTCGTGCTCGCGACCGTCTGCTCGGTGGTGGCCGCGGTGCTGAACGCGTTCCTCACCCCGTCGACACCGCTGACGCTGATCGGTCTCGTGCTGCTCTTCGGCGGCGCGGCCCGGTCGGTCGGCTTCACGGCGTACAACACGGTCGCCTTCGCCGACGTGCCCTCGGACGGCATGACGGATGCGAACACGCTCGCCTCCACGCTGCAGCAGGTCGCCGCCGGCCTCGGCGTCGCGGTCGGCGCGGTCGCGCTGCGCGGCGGCACGGCGCTCGCCGGGCACGGCGGCCTCCTGCCGTACCGGGTCGCGTTCCTCGTGATCGCGGCGATCCTCGCCGTCGCGGCGGTCGAGTCCCTGATCGCTCCCGGCGCGCTGGGCGAACGGATCCGGCCGCGCCGCGCCGTTCAGGCGCCGGGGAGAGGATGAGGGCATGCGTGTGCTCGTCATCGGTGCCACCGGCCACGTCGGGGGCTACCTGGTGCCCCGGCTCGTGGAGGCCGGCCACGACGTGGTCGCGATCAGCCGCGGCCGGCAGCGGCTGTACCGGGAGGACCCCGCCTGGGCGTCCGTCCAGCGGGTGACGGCCGACCGGGACGCGGAGGACGCAGCGCACACGTTCGGCGACCGGGTCGCCGCGCTCGCCCCCGACGCGGTGATCGACATGGCGTGCTTCACCGCGGCCTCCGCCGCGCAGCTGCTCGACGCGCTCCGCGGCACGGAGACCCTGCTGCTGATGTGCGGCACCATCTGGGTGCACGGCCGGCTCACCGCGGTACCGGCCCGCGAATCCGATCCCCGCCGGCCCTGGGGCGAGTACGGCGTGCAGAAGGCGGCGATCGAGGCGCTCGTGCTCGACGCGGCCGCCGCGGGCGACGTGCGGGGCGCGGTGCTGCACCCCGGGCACATCAGCGGCCCCGGCTGGCCCGTCATCAACCCGGTCGGCAACCTTGACCTCACGGTCTGGGAGCGCCTCGCCACCGGCGGCCGGGTCGTGCTGCCGAACCTCGGCCTCGAGACGGTGCACCACGTGCACGCGGACGACGTGGCGCAGGCGTTCCAGCTCGCCCTGGACCGCCCCGACGCCGCGGTCGGCCGCTCCTTCCACGTCGTCGCGGAGCGGGCCCTCGCCCTCGCGGGCTTCGCGGAGGCGGTCGCCGGGTGGTTCGGCGTGGAGGCCGACCTCGCCTTCCTGCCGTTCGACGAGTGGCGGGCGACGACGACGGCCGAGCACGCCGACACCTCGTACGAGCACGTCGCCCGCAGCCACGTGATGAGCATCGAGGAGGCGCGCAGCCGCCTCGGCTACGCGCCGGCCTTCACCGCGCTGGAGGCGGTGCGGGAGGGCGTCGAGCACCTCGCGGCGAGCGGCCGGATCCGCGTCCCCGCCTTCGCCGACGCCTGAGGATCAGGCGGCGCCGATGTGCGCGACGAGGGCGGACGTGAACGTCGCCGGCGCCTCGAGATGGGGCGAGTGCCCGCAGTCCGGCACGACCACCTCGGTGACGGCGCCCCCTGCGGCCCGGTAGCGCTCCAGCACCGCGCGGGTCTGGCTCACCATCGGTTGCGGCGGGGCGACGTCCGCGCCGGGCCAGCCGGGGATCGCCCCGATCGAACCGAGCAGGTTCAGGTCGAAGAACGACGCGTCCGACACGATCGCGTCGTCGGCGCCGTGCACCCAGAGGATCGGCGGCTTCGCCGGCGCGTCGACGATCCCGGTGAGGTCGAGGTGGTCGGGCGTCATCGTGTTCAGCACGCCGCGCGAGCCCGGGCCGAACCCCGGCCAGGCCTCGACGACCGTCGCGTCGCCCGGGTAGTGGTCCTCGCCGATCGCGGTGGTGAGCATCGACTCCACCCAGAGGTCCTCGTTCGGCACGCGCTCCGGGTGCTTGACGTACGTGGTCCGGTAGACGGTGCGCGGCGAGGTCGGGCTCGCATCGGTGCGGTCGCCGGCCTGCAGGGCGGCGACGAACTCCGGGTTCGCCCCACCCCCTCCGGTGCCGGCGCCGCCGTTCAGGATCGTGCCGTCCGCCGTCGTGCCACCGAAGCCGTACGGCGAGACCGGCGACTCGAGGGTCACGGAGGCCACGAGGTCGGGACGGTCGAGCAGCAGCTGCAGCACGACGCCGCCCCCCATCGACCACCCCACGAGGTGCACGGGACCCGTGCCGAGCGTGTCGAGCACGGCGGCGACGTCGTCGCTGTAGTCGCGCAGGCCCCGGGTGGCGTCGACGGGCAGCCGCTCGCTGTCGCCGAAGCCGCGGAGGTCGACGGCGAGGGCGCGGACCCCCTCCGGAAGCCCGAGCATCAGCGGCTGGAAGAACAGGGAGGACGACACGTTGCCGTGCACGAGCACGACCGGCGAGCCGTTCCCGACGCCCGCGCGTTCGACGACGTGCGCGGTGAGCCGCGGCGTCCGCACGTCGGATGCGGTGAGGCCGGCGAGGACGGTGGGCATCAGGACTCCTTGGTCGCGGCGCGGACGGCATCGGCGACCTGGTCGACGCCGGGGCTCGTCATGAGGATCGTGTAGTGGTTCACGTCGGGCACCTCGACCACCTCGAGCTGCGGCACGAGGGTGCGGAAGGCCGCGACCCGGTCCGGGGCGTAGAGCCCCGGCGGCTCGTCCCGGAGGCCGCGCGGGGCGCGGAGGAACGTGACCGGCTGCTGGAGCGAGCGCAGCGCGGCGAGGTGCGCGGGGGAGCCGTACTGCTGGGCCTGGTCGGTGGCGACGGCGTCCGGGTCCGCGGACGGCCGGAAACCGCCGTCCACCGGCTGCAGGTCGTACTGGATGTACGCCTCGACCTCGTCCGTCCACCCGCCGGGCCGGGCGAAGGCGGGCGCCTGCCGCCAGTAGTCGAGGTAGGCGTCGCGGGACGGGAACACACGGGTGAGCCGCTCGAAGACCGGGCCGAGCAGGGGGCGCGGATCCCGCACGTCGACGCCGGGTGGTACCGCCAGCGGGAAGCCCCCGTCCACGAGGACCAGCGAGGCGACGCGTTCCGGCTCGGCGGCCGCGAGGAGGGTCGCGACGAACGCGCCCATCGAGTGCCCCACCACCGTTACCCGGTCCGCGCCGATCCGTTCCAGCAGCACGCGGAGGTCCTCGGCGTGCTGCTCGAGGCCGATGCCGTGGGGGAGCCCGTTGCTGCGCGACCGGCCGCGCAGGTCGGGCGCGACGATCCGGAGCTCCGGCAGCGCACCGGCGAGCGCGAGGAACGACCGGCTCGAGGCGGTGATCCCGTGCACGGCGAGCACGACCGGGGCGTCCGTCGCGGGCCACACGGCGACCGCGAGGTCCCCGCCGTCCACCTCGACGACGCCGTCGGTGGGCTCCCTCATCGGGCGGTCCACCCGCCGTCCATCGTGTACGAGGCGCCGTTCACCATCCCCGCGGTGTCCCCGACGAGCCAGACCACGAGGTCGGCGACCTCGTCCGGCTCCACCAGCCGCTTCACCGCGCTCTCGGTGAGCATGATCTTCTCGACCACCTCGTCCTCGCCGATGCCGTGCACGCGCGCCTGATCGGCGATCTGCTTCTCGACGAGCGGCGTGCGCACGTACGAGGGATCGACGCAGTTGCTCGTCACGCCCCGGCCGCCGCCCTCCTGCGCGATCGTCTTCGAGAGGCCTTCCAGACCGTGCTTCGCGGCGACGTACGCCGACTTGTAGGCGCTCGCGCGGAGCCCGTGCACCGAGCTGATGTTCACGATCCGGCCCCAGCCGCGCTCGTACATCGTGGGCAGCGCGGCCCGGACGAGCGCGAACGGCGCGACGAGCATGAGGTCGACGATGAAGCGCCAGCGGGCGGGATCGAACTCCTCGATGGGGCTGACCGTCTGCACCCCGGCGTTGTTCACGAGCACGTCCGCGTCGAGCGTCAGGTCGTCGAGGTCGGCGGGCTTCGACAGGTCCACCTGCCACGCCTCGCCCCCGATGTCCGCCGCGACCCGGGCGGCGCCGTCGCCGTCCAGGTCCGCAACCACGACGTGGGCGCCGACCGCCGCGAGGGCGTGGGCGGTCGCCGCGCCGATGCCGCTGGCGCCGCCCGTGACGATCGCCCGCCGGCCGGTCAGGTCCGTGTGCATCCCGCCTCCGTCAGATCGCCTCGAGCAGCACCGCGGAGCCCTGCCCGCCGCCGCCGCAAATCCCCGCCGCGCCGAACGAACCGCTTCCGGCGGCCGCGAGCCGCCGAGCGAGGTGGCCGACGATCCGGGCCCCGGACGCGCCGATGGGGTGCCCGAGCGCGATCGCGCCGCCGTACGCGTTCACGATCGCGGGGTCGACGCCCAGCTGCCGCGTGGAGACGACGGCGACGGCCGCGAAGGCCTCGTTGATCTCCACGGCCGCGAGGTCCTCCGCCGATCGCCCGGCGTCGGCGAGCGCCCGGCGGATGGCGTTCGACGGCTGCGAGTGCAGGGAGACGTCGGGTCCCGCGACCATCGCGGATCCGACGACCCGCGCGATCGCGGTGAGGCCGAGCTCCCGGGCGGTGTCCTCGTCGGCGAGCACGACCGCGGCTGCGCCGTCCGTGATCTGCGAGGCGTTGCCGGCCGTGATGCCGCCGCCCGTGCCGAACGCGGGGGCGAGGCTGGAGAGGGAGTCGACGGTGGTGCCCTTGCGGAGGCCGTCGTCCGCGGACAGGACCGTGTCGCCCTTGCGGCCGTGGATCGTGTACGGCGCGATCTCGGCCTCGAGGAACTCGGCGCCCGCCTCGAGCCGGCGGTGGGACTCCGCCGCCCAGGCGTCCTGGTCCTCGCGGGTGACCCCGTGGTCGGCGTTGTGCTGCTCGGTGGAGGCGCCCATCGCGACGTGCTCGAAGGCGTCCCAGAGGCCGTCGTGGTCCATCGTGTCGATGAACTCGACCGCGCCGTACCGGTGCCCGAGGCGGCTGCCCGGCCAGGCGTGCGGCGCGAGGGTCATCGACTCCATGCCGCCCGCGACCACGACCCGTGCCCGCCCGGTCTCGATGAGCATCGCGCCCTGGACGACCGCCTCCGTGCCGGAGAGGCAGACGGCGTTGATCGTCGCCGCCGGGACCGTGAGCGGCACGCCGCCGCCGACCGCCGCCTGCCGGGCGGGGCCCTGTCCGGCGCCGCCCTGCAGCACCTGGCCCATCAGCACCCGGTCGACCTGGTCGCCGCCGACGCCGGCGCGCTCGAGCGCCGCGCGGATCGCGTGCGCCCCGAGCGTCGTCGCCGGGATCGTGGCGAACGCCCCCATGTACTTCGCGAACGGGGTCCTGGCGAACCCCACGATCACCGCAGCCATGCCTGCGCCGCCTTCCCGGGTCGTCCTCGACCCGCCGTCCACTGTACGGCCGGGGGAACCCGCCGTACGGGGATGGGACGCTGAAGCATGCCCGCCCCCCGCCGCAACCCCCTCCGCGAGCTCGGCGCGGGCGTGGCGGACCTCGGACGCGGCTTCGCCGTCTGGGGCACCTCACCGCGGCTCATGCTGCTCGGGGCGGTGCCCGCCGCGATCGTGGGTGCCGGCTTCGCGGTGCTGCTCGTCGTGCTGCTGGCCGCGCTGCCCGGGATCACGGCCGCGATCACGCCCTTCGCCGACGGGTGGGACCGGTCCCTCCGGGATGCCGTGCGCCTGCTCGCCGGGGTCGCGGTGCTGCTGCTCGCGGGCGTCGTGCTCGTGCTCGTGTTCACCGCGGTGGTGCTGACGGTCGGCGACCCCTTCTACGAGCGGATCAGCAGGGCGGTCGAGGTGCGCCTGGGCGACCCGCCCCCCGAGATCGAGGAGCCCGTCGTCGCCGGCATGCTGCGGGCCGCGGGGGAGGGCCTCCGGCTCGCCGCCTCCGGGGTGGTCGTCGCCCTGCTCGCGTTCGCGGCGGGGTTCGTCCCGGTGGCCGGCGCCGTGCTCGCCCTGCTCGTGGGCCTGGTGCTCGGCGGGCGGCTGCTCGTGCTCGAGCTGACCGGCACACCCTTCGCGGCCCGCGGGCTGCGCCTCCGCGACCGCCGCCGGGCGGTGCGCCGGCACCGGATGCGCGCTCTCGGCTTCGGTGCGGCGGTCTCCGCCCTGTTCCTCGTGCCGTTCGCGCCGGTGGTGCTCATGCCGGCCGCGGTGGCCGGCGCCACCGTGCTCTCCCGCGCGCTGCTCGCGCCCGCGCCCGACCCGGAGGCCGCCTAGCAGCCGCGTGCCGCCCGCATGCGGATGTCCCGTGTGCATGCGGAAAAAGGCCGGTTCGGGGCCCGCTTCGGCACATCCGCATGCACGCGGGACGGCTCTACGCCCCGGACAACCCCACCTCGCCCGGCAGCTCGCGGCGCGGGACGAGGCGCGGCAGCCCGAGCAGCCCGATGACGCCGACGGCTCCCGCGGCGAGGGTCGGCACGAGGAAGCCGGCGCCCGGTCCGGCGCGGTCGATCACCGCGCCGGCGATCCCGGCCGACAGCGCGTAGGTGAGGCTGAGCGCGGTGTTGGTCCAGGCCAGCCCCTCCGTGAGGCGCGCGCGCGGGACGAGCGTCTCCACGAGCGTCGAGCCGGTGGCGATCACCGGGGCGATCGCGATGCCCGCGACGAGGAACACGACCGCGAGCAGCGGGATCGGGGGCACGAGCGCCATCGGGGCCGTGAGCACGGCGAGCACCACGGCGACCGCCGCGAACCGCCGGTGCATCCGTCCCCGCCAGTGCACCGAGCCGTAGACGAGGCCGCCGAGCATGCTGCCCGTCGCCCACAGGGCGAGCACCACGCCCGCGGCCGCCGGCACTCCCGCCGCCTTCGCCACGGCCGCGACGGCGACCTCCGCCGACCCGAACACGCCGCCGGCGGCGAGGAACACGGCGACGAGCACCAGCATCCCGCGCATCCGCAGCACCGGACCCCTGGCGTGCTCCGGATGGGGTGACCCGTCACCGATCGGCGGCTGGGTCCTGCCCTGCCGCGCGAGCAGCAGAGCGCCGGCGACGGCCGTGACCGCCGCGAGCAGCAGGCCGACCGCGGGGTGCACCAGC
>JAICSU010000221.1 GCA_025936735.1 Amnibacterium sp. | reverse complement strand
GCTCCCCCGCGGTGCTCGAGGATCGCGTTCATGGACGTGTCGGTCTCGACCGGCACCGGGGCGCCGGCGTTCGGGCCGCTGCCGACGATGCGCTCGCGCGGTGACCGGCGGCTCGTGCCGGACACGCGCTCGACCGGTCCGAGCAGGGTGACGAGCGCCGTCAGGTAGTACGGGCCCATGTCCAGCAGGGGGCCGCCGCCGGGCTGGTAGTAGAAGAACGGCGCGGGATGCCAGCGCTCGTGGCCCGGACTGCTCCAGGCGACCGCGGCCGACAGCGGACTGCCGACGACGCCGTCGTCGAGCAGGCGCCGTGCGGTCTGCACGCCCGTCCCGAGCACCGTGTCGGGCGCGCTGCCGACCCGCAGGCCCCGCTCCTCGGCGAGCGCGAGCATCGGCGCCGCCTCGTCGGGGTCGAGGCCGAGCGGCTTCTCGGCGTAGACGTGCTTGCCGGCGCGCAGGGCGTCCGTGCCGACCGGTACGTGGGCGGCAGGGATCGTGAGGTTCAGCACGACGTCGACGTCGTCGGATGCGAGCAGCTCCGGGACGCTCATCGCCGCGACGCCCTGCTCCTCGCCGACCGTCCGGGCCCGGTCGAGGTCCAGGTCGGCGACGGCCGTCAGCCGCAGGTTCGCGAGGCGCGGGAAGGTCTCGAAGTACTGCTTGCTGATCACGCCCACGCCGATGACGCCGACGCGGAGCGGCTCGCTCATCGGGAGGCCCACAGCAGGCCGCGCTGGATGATCGTCTTCACGTTCGGGTCCTCGAGGATGTCCACGTGGTGCCCGGCGGTGCACACGAAGATGCGCCCCTTGCCCCACTGCCGGGTCCAGACCGCGGGCGAGGTGATCGGCCGGTTCCAGGGATCCCACGGCCGCACGGCCTGGGTCGTCGTGGCCAGGACGTCGTTGTAGTCGTCGTGCAGCACCCAGTACTGCTCGGAGACGAGCTCGAAGTCGTCGATCCCGGCCATGATCTCGTGCGTCCGGCCGAGGTCGGTGACCTCGATCGTGTACGGCACGTAGTTGTCGTCCTGCTCCCCCTTGCGCTCGGACGGGTGCTTGCCCGGATGCTCGGCGAACTGGCCGCCGATCATCTGCAGGTACTGGGACGTGTTGCGGTACGAGTCCGCGATGCCGCCGTGCCAGCCGGCCATGCCGGTACCCGCTTCGATCGCGGCGCGGAGTCCGAGGAACTCCTCCATCTCGATGGTGGACATCGTCATCGTCTGCATCACGAGGTCGACGGTGGCCATGAAGTCGGCGTCCGCGTACACCTTCGGCGACTCCTCGACGCGCACGTCGAAGCCGTGCTCCTCGAGGTAGGGGATGAACAGGTTCGTGGCCTCGACGGGCTCGTGCCCGAACCAGCCGCCACGGACGACCAGGGCCTGCTTCGTGTCGCTCATGCGTCGATCCTTCCGGCGGTCGCCTCGGCGTCCGCTGCGTCCACGGTGGTCCAGGCGCTGCCGGCGGCGGCGCTCCGCTCGATCGCGTCGAGCACGCGCTGCACCTGCAGCCCGTCGTCGAACGAGGGGCGCGGCTGGCGCCCCTCGCCGATGTCCCGCACGAGATCGGCGACCTCGTTCACGAACCCGTGCTCGTAGCCGAGGCCGTGCCCGGCGGGCCACCAGGCGTCCGCCCAGGGATGCACGGGCTCGGTCGCCTGGATCCGCTGGAAGCCGAGCGTCTCCTGCGGCAGTCGGGCGTCGTAGAACTGGAGCACGTTCGGGTCCTCGAAGTCGAACGCGAGGGCGCCGTCCGATCCGGACAGCTCGACGCGGAGGGCGTTCTTGCGGCCGGTCGCGAACCGCGTCGCCTCGAACGAGCCGATCGTGCCGCTCTCGAACCGGGCGGTGAACAGGGCGGCGTCGTCGACGGTCACCTGGCCCCGTTCCGTTCCGGCGACCCCGGACAGACCCCGCTGCTCGGCGAGCCGGGGCCGCTCGTGCACGAAGGTCGTCAGCATGCCGCTGACGCTCGCGATCGCGTCGCCGGACAGGTGCTGGGCGAGATCGATGGCGTGCGCTCCGATGTCGCCGAGCGCTCCGGACCCCGCCAGGTGCTTCTCGAGCCGCCAGGTCATCGGCGCCTCCGCATCGCTCAGCCAGTCCTGCAGGTAGACGGCCCGGATCTGGCGGATCTCTCCGAGGCGTCCCTGCTCGACGAGCCGCTTGGCGAGACCGATGGCCGGCATCCGGCGGTAGCTGAAGCCGACCATCGCGAACACGCCCTGCTTCGCCGCCGAGCGGGCCGCCTCCGCCATCCGTTCGGCGTCGGCGACGGAGTTGGCGAGCGGCTTCTCGCAGAGCACGTGCTTGCCGGCCTCGAGAGCGGCGATGGCGATCTCCACGTGGCTGTCGCCCGGCGTGCACACGTCGACGAGCTGCACGTCGTCGCGCTCGAGCACGGATCGCCAGTCGGTCGACGACGACTCCCAGCCCCAGCGCTGCGCCGCCTGCTCCGTCGCATCGGCCCGACGGCCGACGACGACGCGGCGCACGGGTGCGAGCGGGAGGTCGAAGAAGGCGGGCGCGACGCGCCACGCCTGTGAGTGGGCTGCGCCCATGAAACCGGCGCCGATCATCGCGACCCCGAGTACGTCCTGCGTCACTGCTCCAGACCTCCCTTTTGTTGCCGACTCCACGTTATCCACCCACGAGCTCCTTCCGCACGGCCGTGAGCCCCGTCAGGACCTCCTGGAACGAGGTGCTGAGCGGCGAGAGGCCGATGCGCAGTCCGTCGGGCTCCCGGAAGTCGGGCACCACGCCGCGCCGCCAGAGCCGCTCGAGCAGCGCCCCGAAGCGCGGATGCGCGAGCGTGACATGGCTCCCCCGCCGGGCGGCGTCCCGCGGCGACTCGATGCGCACGCCCTGGGGCGCGAGCAGGGCATCCGCGACCTCGATGGCGAACCCGGTGAGCGCCACGGACTTCGCGCGCACCGCCGGCAGCCCGGCCTCCTCGATCAGGGTGAGCATGTCATCGATGGGCAGCATGCCGATGACGGGTGGCGTGCCGCTCGTGAACCGCCGGATGCCGGCCGCCGGCTCGTAGCGCTCCCCCATCCGGAACGGGTCCTCCGTGCCGAGCCAGCCTTGGATCGGCTGCCGGAGCGCGTCCTGGAGTCGCGTCGCGACGTAGAGGAAGGCCGGTGCCCCCGGGCCGCCGTTCAGGTACTTGTAGGTGCAGCCGGCGGCGAGGTCCGCGTCCCAGGCGTCGAGCTCGACGGGGACCACGCCGGTCGAGTGGCTGAGGTCCCACACGACGAGGGCGCCCGCGGCGTGGGCGATCCGCGTGATCTCCGCCGCGTCCGCCATGTGGCCGGACCGGAATGCGACGTGGCTGAGGAGGACCAGCGCGGTCCTCGGCCCGACGGCGGCGGCGACCATCTCCGCGGTGACGCCTCCGTCGACGGGAGGATCGAGGGCGACGAGCCGGTGCCCCAGCTCCTCGGCGACGCCCGCGAGCAGGTACCGGTCGGTCGGGAAGTCCGCGGCGTCGAGCACGATCTCGGTGCGGTCCGGGCGGGCGGCGAGGGCGGCCCGGATCGCCTTGTAGAGGAGGACGGTCGTCGAGTCGCCGACGAGGGTCTGCCCGGGCGCCGCCCCGAGGGCGACCCGGCCGATCCGGTCGCCGAGGCGTCCGGGCTCGGCGAGCCAGCCCTCGTTCCAGCCCCGGATGAGCCGGCCTCCCCAGCCGTCCCGCACGAACGCGGCGAGGCGGTCGGCGGTGCCGACGATGGGCCTGCCGAGGGAGTTCCCGTCGAGGTAGGCGACGACGCCCGGCGCCGGCACGAACCGGCCGAGCAGTGGCGCGAGCGGATCGGCGTCGTCGATCTGCACAGCCCGCCGGGCCAGGGCGTCGGTCGGATCGGAACGCGACGTCGGCACCCGCCGATTCAGCGCCGGGAAACGGAGCGCGGCATGGCAGTCGCGCCGCGGACGAGGTCCCGAGCATCCGCCGCAAGGCTGCTGAACGTGCAGGAGCCTCTCGCTGAACGGCTGGCAGCATGGTCGGCTGATCGACCGAAGGAAG
>JAICSU010000316.1 GCA_025936735.1 Amnibacterium sp. | reverse complement strand
GATCTCGAGCTCGAGCCACGAGCCGCGGGCCGGCATGAGGTTGGCGACGAAGACCTGCTTCTCGCGGTCCTTCGGCTCCATGACGTACGCACCGGGGGAGCGGACGAGCTGGGTGACCACGACGCGCTCGGTGCCGTTGATGATGAAGGTGCCCCAGTCGGTCATCCACGGGAAGTCGCCCATGAAGACGGACTGCTCGCGGATCTCACCGGTCTCGCGATTCTGGAACGCGACCTTGACGGTCAGCGGGCGCGCGTAGGTGAGGTCCTTCTCGCGGCACTCCTCGATCGAGGCCACGGGATCGTCGAAGTTGATCTCCTCGAAGACGACGGCCAGGTTGCCGGTGTAGTCCTCGATCGGCGAGACGTCGTCGATCGTCTCTCTCAGCCCGCCCTTCTCGGTGTCGACGAGCCATTCGAACGAACGGCGCTGGATGTCGATCAGGTTGGGAAGCTCCAGGGGCTTCTCAAGGCGCGCAAAGCTGCGGCGCTGACGGGGGGCATCAACAGGTGCCAAGACGGCGGCTCCTTCGAGGTCGAGCGAGGGTGGGGCGAGGGCGCAAAGCGCGACCCGCCAAGATAGCACAGCGATGCACACCCCCAGATTGGGGTGTTGACGGCCGTCACGGACCCCGCCCCGAGGCGCCGCGATATGTGGCGGCGCGCTGCCAAAAAGGAGCGGCTACGGCTATTGGCCTGCGGCCATAGTACCCCGTTGGGCGGATTTACCCAACTAGTGCGAGCGTCGGTACGCGCTGCCGGAGATCGGCACCAGGCCGAGCGACTCCGGGTCCTCGATGCGCTCCTCGCGGGCAACGAGGATGACGCCGCCCGGGGCGAGCGCCGCCGCGAGCGTGCGGGCGACGGCCTCCGCGGCCGGCGGCGTGAGGAAGGTCATCACGTTGCGGCAGAGGATCAGCTCGAACTGGCCGCCGGGCGTGGTGCCCGCCGTGAGGTCGCGCAGGTCCCAGTTCACGCGGCCGCGCATGCCGGCCGGGATCCGGGCGCCGCCGACGACGCCGGACTGACCCTCGGCCAGCGACTCCTCGAGGATGTCGGAGCCGACGACCTCGGAGTTGCCGAGCACGCCGTGCCACTCGAGCATCATCGCGACGGTGAAGGCCTCCTCGCCCGCGGCGCAGCCCGCCGACCAGGCGCGGAAGCGCTTCACGCCCGCGGTGAGGCTGGGCATGACCGCGCTGTCGAGCCAGCGCAGCTGGGTCGGGTCGCGGAAGAGGCCGGTGGTGGAGACGGCGATCGAGCGGCGCAGGCGCGTGCGCACGACGGGATCGCCGTCGACGAGCGCCACGAGCGCGTTCAGATCGGTGACCTGTTCGCGGCGCAGCGCCCGGACGACGCAGTTCTTGACGTGATCGCGCCGGTAGGACGCGAGCGGCAGCCCCAGCGCCTCGGCGAGGCCGCGGACGTGGGCGTTGGGCTGCGCGACCGGGGGGTTCACACCCAAATAGTCGGCCGGTATGGCTCGGGGTTGAGTGTGGTAAGGCGCCAGACCTCCCCCAGATGAGGGAGGTCTGGGCCCGCGGGACTACTTCAGTTCGACGCTTGCGCCGGCCTCTTCCAGCTCACCCTTGAGCTTGTCGGCCTCTTCGCGCTCGAGGCCCTCCTTGATGGGCTTCGGCGCCTCGTCGACGAG
>JAICSU010000199.1 GCA_025936735.1 Amnibacterium sp. | reverse complement strand
GCGCTGCAGGATGGACGGGCGCTCCGCCGACCCGGCGCGCGGAAGGACTGCCCGTGCCCGTGCATCCGGCGATCGCCGCCCGCTTCCCGCTCATCCGCGACCTGCAGCCCGGCGTCGACGTGGACGACGTGCCCGAGTCGGCGCTCGCCTGGTTCGCTCCGTACGGTGACTACCGCCTGCCGGACGTGGCGGTCGAGGACCGGGACATCGACGGTCCGCACGGGCGGATCCCCGTCCGGATCTACCGCCCGCGGAACGCGTCCGGCCCCCGGCCCGGCCTGCTCTGGAACCACGGCGGCGGGTTCACCGCCGGAGACCTCGACATGCCGGAGGCGCAGATCGTCGGTGCCGAGATCGCGGCGCGGGCGGGCGCGGTCGTGGTGAGCGTCGACTACCGGCTCGCGGTCGGCGGCGTCCGCTACCCCGTGCCCGTGGACGACGTGGCCGCCGCGTGGAGCTGGTTCCGTGGGGCGGCGGGAGAGCTCGGCGTCGACCCCGCCCACGCTGCGATCGGCGGTGCGAGCGCCGGCGCCAACCTCGCCGTCGCCGCGACGCTGCGCACCCGCGACGCGGGCCGCCCGCTGCCGTCCGCGCTGCTGCTGGCCTACCCGGCCCTGCACTTCCCGACCCCGGCGCTGCCCGATGCGCTCGCCGCCGAGATGCGGGAGCTGCCGCCGATGCTGCGCTTCACCCCGCGCATGATCACCGACATCACCGCCGCCTACCTCGGCCGCATCACCGACATCCCCTCGAACCTGATGCCCGGCCTCGCGAACCTCGACGGGCTGCCCCGCACGCGCATCGTGGTGAGCGAGTACGACGACCTCCGCCCGTCCGGCGAGCTGTTCGTCGAGCAGCTGACCGAGCGGCGCATTCCCGTCGAGCTCACCGTGGCGCGCGGCATGCTGCACGGCCACCTCAACATCCCGCCGGTGCCCGAGCTGCCCGAGGTGGGCCGCTCGATCGACTTCCTGGCGGCCGGCCTGTGAGCGGCGGCCGGGGCGTGCGCAGGCCGAGGGATCCGCGGATCCGCGCCCTGCTCGTGATCCTCGTGATCCTCGCCGTCGGCGGCGCGGTCTACGCGCTCGTCGGCCTCACCCAGCACGAGCTGCTGCCGCTGGTCGAGGGCGTCAGCCTGTTCGTGGTCGCCCTGCTCTGCGCCTTCTTCGCCGCCCGCCGCACCCGCCCCTGACCCCCCCTCCCATGACGACTGTTGCCACTTCTTGCGGTCTTGGCGCGCTCAAGCCCGCAAAAAGTGGCAACTCTCAGTCAGGCGGATTGCAGGAACGAGAGGTTTCGCCTTGACTGCCGGGATGGTGCGGGCATCGCAGTCGACGCAGGCCGTCGGCAGGGTCGCGCGCCTGGACGGCCGCACCCGCGTGATCGCCGTCTTCCGCAACGGCGAGTGGGAGCGGATGCGCGGCCGCCACTGGTTCACGCCGACGACCGTGCAGCACCTGAAGGCGCAGGAGGTGCGCACGGTGGTCCTGCGGCGCGGCTTCCGGCGGGCCCAGATGCCGCTGTCCTGGGTGGCCGAGTGGCGGCTCCGGCACGCGCCCGGGCACGACACGCCTCCCGTCGACTGAGCCCCTGCGCGGCGGCCGTCGCCCTCGGTAGGCTCGGCGGCCGAACGAGGAGGGCGGATGCCGACCGACGAGCCCACCGGGACGCCCGACGAGCACCCTGAGGAACGCCGCGACGCCGCTGCCGACCCCTGGGTCGCGCCCTCGCCGCGCGCCGACGGGGCGCCGGTGCCCGCCGACGGCACCCCGACCTCGTCCGAGCCCCTGCCGGTCGTCCCTCCGCGGGCCGGCGATGCGCCGGACGCCACGCCGACGGCCGCGTATCCGCCGCCGACCGGGACCCCGACGGCCGCGTATCCGCCGCCGACCGGGAGCCCGACGGCCTCGTATCCGCCGCCGACCGGCACGCCGACGGCCGCCTATCCGCCTGCCGTGGCGGCCAGCGCCTACCCGCCGCCCGCCCCGAACGCGGCGCCGCCCCTGCCGTACGGGCCGCCGCCGACCGGGATCCCGCCCGCCGGCGACGTCCCGCCGCAGGGCCCGGTGGATCCGGGCACGAAGCGCGGCAACCCCGTGGGCCTCATCGCGTTCATCCTCGGCGTGCTGGCGCTCGTGCTCGCCGTGCTGCCGATCGCGTCGTTCGTCGCCGGGCTGCCCGCGCTCGCGGCGATCGTGCTCGGCATCATCGGGCTCGTGCTCGCCGGCCGCCGTCGCGGCTTCGCGACCGCCGGCCTGATCATCGGCTCGATCGCGCTGGTCGTCGCGATCGCGTTCTCGGTCGTGCAGGTGGCCACCTTCGTCCGCGACCGCGTCACGGACCTGCCGCAGATCAGCGACTTCCCGTCGGACTTCCCGAGCGGCCTGCCCTCCGGCGGCGCGAGCGGGGGCGGCCTCGCCGCCGGTCCGCACACCGTCGTCTACCGCGTCACCGGCAGCGGCACGGCGAGCATCAGCTACTCGACGATCGCGAACGGTCGCAGCGCCTCCGCCCGCGACACCCGGGTGTCGCTGCCGCGCACCCGCACGCAGCGCCTCACCGTCACGGGGAGCGGCCCCGAGGAGTTCGTGCTCGCCGCGATCTCGCTGGACGGCAAGGCGAAGCTCGGCTGCTCCATCGAGGTGGACGGCAAAGTCATCGCGCACAACACCTCGAGTGCGAGCTCCGGGGTGGAGCTCGTCACCTGCGCGGGCCGCGGGAGCGGCTTCTAAAGCGATCCGCCGACGGGCGGTTTCGGGCACGACGGGCGTCCGATGACGCCCGGAGACGCCCGAAGCGGCCCGCGCGTCAGAGCCGCTTGAACGCGGCGTAGTTGCAGGAGGTGCGCTGCAGCACGGCCTTCAGCGCCGTGACCTCGGCGGGGGAGAAGCGTCCCGGCGACTCCTCGCTCAGGCTCGGGTACATCGCGTCGGTGTGGACCGTCCGGTGGTCGAGGTTCAGCGCATGGCCGACCTCGTGCGTGATCAGCGACTGCCACGTGCTGCCAGGGCCCGTGAGCCGGCCCTTGAAGCCGGTGTAGAGCAGCACGCGCCCGTAGGTCATCGCCTCGAACGTCGGCCCGCCCACGGAGGTGGAGTACCAGGCGGCCGCCGGGCCGCCGACGCCGATCTGGCCGGGCCACGCGAAGTGCTGGCCCGCCACGTCCTGCTTGCCCGTGAACGCGAAGTAGATCGTGGGATCCGTGTGGTCGAACGACGTCGATCCGAAGGCGTGGGTCGTCGTGCCCGCGTAGCGGAAGGACACCCCGGTCTGCGTGCCGATCGAGGTCATCACGGAGCGGATGACGCCGGTCATGCCCGCCGGCTCGCCCGCGGGGTTGATCCGGTAGTCGATGGCCCGGCACGCGAGCCACTGCACGGGCTTGGTGGGTGCGCCGTGCCGGTAGAGCTCGTACGCGTGCGGGCCGGTGGCGGAGGTCGTCGACGCGACCGCGCGCTCGATGCTGACGTGCTCCGGCAGCGCGGGGGGCAGCGCTGCCGGAGCCGCCGTCGCGGCCGCGAGGGCCACGCCGAGGCTCGCGAGCAGCGCGCGGCGCAGCAGCGGAACCATCACGCGGCCCATCCTCCCCGCGCCGGTCGCGGAACGGAAGAACCCTGATCGGGGGTTACTTCGATGTAATTCTCGGCGGGTTCGCCCCTCGTTCACGGGGGGACGACACGCCGAGCGGTCCGGCGACTGCACGCGGTGGTCCGCCCGGGGGTGGACGATGGGCGCATGACGGGGGACCGCGGAGGAGGCGACGGCGGCATCGTCGAGCCCACGGGCGCGGGTGCCCCCTTCGACGACGGGTCGCTCGACGTGCCGAACTGCCCGGTCTGCCTGCACCGGATGGAGCCGGCCGACACCGCCGCGGGCGGGGTCTACTGGGCCTGCCCCGAGTGCGGTCAGACCCGGCTGGCCTGACGCGGACCCCACTTACGCGTCGACCTCGACCGGCGGAACCGCCTGTTCGAGGCGCCCGAGCTCCTCCTCGAGCGTGGGTCGGTCGATCGACCGCGCGCGGCCGACCGCGAACGCGATCGCGACGCCGGCGAGGGTACCGAGCACGTTCCACCCCACGTCCTGCAGGGACGCGTGCCGCGTGGGGATCCAGTGCTGGGCGACCTCGCACAGCAGCGAGACGGTCGCACCGGCGAGGATCGCGAACACCGGGCGGCGGCTCCACCACGCGAGGGCGAAGCCGAGCGGCGCGAACAGGGCGATGTTGCCCAGGTCCTCGAGCGCCCACCACACGACGCCGCCCGCACCGCCCGCGGCACCCAGCGCCGGGTCGGAGACGAGCCACGTGATCGCGCCGTCGACGTGGTGCGGCAGGAGCAGGAGCACCAGCACCGTCACGGCCGCTGCGAGCACGATCAGTTCGGGGAGCCGGAGTCGGAGGCGCCGAGTCATGGGGCCGACGGTACGTCGCGAGTGCGCCGGAGGCCGGGCGACGCACCGTGGCGGGTCCTCGGATCCGCGTCGCCTCCATCCGTCGCCCCTGGAGCCTTCGAGCGGCGCTCGGCGTACTCTCCTGACCGGGCGGGCATCCTGTCAAGCCCCTTCGAGGATTGCCACGGCTGCCTACCGTGGAGCACGTGGCCATCCTGGCCGCGGCGTCGTGCGTCTGCTCCCGCGCGATTGGAGGGGGACCGTGTCGGACGAGACACTGGGGCGCTTCGTCGATTCGGGGAACCCGTCGGACGAGGTGCACATCGTGACGCTCCGCGGGGCCGGCGGGAACGTCGACCACGGCACCATCCGCGGCCCCCTGCCCGACTCCTTCG
>JAICSU010000264.1 GCA_025936735.1 Amnibacterium sp. | reverse complement strand
TGTCGATCGTGTAGGCGCCTACCTCGGTCACGCCGCGATCGTGGCCACGCGTCGGGTGACGCCTGCTCACCCGGCCGGGGTGAAGCCGAGCAGCCCGCGCAGGCAGGACGATCCTCATCGTGACCGGGTTTCCGACCCCGGGGCGCCCGACCCCGGCGGCTCCAAGCACGGCGGTTCGAGCCACTGCGGCTCCACCCTCGTCGACCCAGGCTGCAGCGCCGGCCTCGCCGGCGCACCGCATCGTCAGCGTCGTCCTCTGGGCCGCGGTCGTGCTGGGCGTCGTCGGAGTCCTCGAGGCGTGCGGCATCGACGTCCGCTCGTGGCTCGACACCGTGTGGGGCGCGGTGACCTCCGTCTCGCTCGGCTACCTGGTCGCCGGCGTCGTCATGCAGACCCTCCAGACGACGCTCGCCGCGTTCGCGTGGCTGGCGATCCTGAAGGCCGCCTACCCACACGCCGGCGTGCGGTTCCCGACGATCCTCACCGCGTACGCCGTCGGCGTGGCACTCAACGGCATCCTGCCCGCGAACCTCGGCACCCTCGTGATGCTGCTGATGTACCTGGCGCTGATCCCCGGCGCCACCTTCCCCGGCATCTTCTCGGGGTACCTCGTCCACAAGCTGTTCTTCATGGTGGTCGGAGGCCTCGTCTACGTCTACCTCTTCGTCAGCGTCTCCGGGTCGTTCTCGATCCAGCTCGGGAACGTGAGCGACCACCCGGTGGTGTCCGCCGTGATCCTGGTCGGCGGCATCGCGCTCGTCGTGCTGCTCGTCCGGTTCTTCTGGCGCTGGGTGAAGAAGGCGTGGGAGCAGGCGAAGCAGGGCGGCGTGATCCTCAGCCGGCCCGGCGCCTACGTGCTGCGCGTGTTCCTGCCGGAGCTCGGCAGCTACGCGGCGAAGCTCGCGGTGATCGGGATCTTCCTCGCCGCGTTCTCGATCCCGGTCACGTTCCACTCGATCATGAGCGTGGTCGGCTCGAACTCGCTCGCGAACGTCACCTCGGTGACGCCCGGCGGCGTCGGCGTGAACCAGGCGCTCAACTCCGCATCGCTGCGCGGCGTCACCGACGGCGCCACGGCGACCGCCTACTCGATCACGCAGCAGCTGGTGACGACCGCCTGGAACATCGTCTACGCCATCGCCCTGATGACGATCGTGCTCGGCTGGTCGGGCGGCAAGGCGCTCGTCTCGAGCTCGTACGAAGGGGCCAAGCAGAACGCATCCGAGCTGCGGGCGCGGGCGCGGAAGGGCGCGGCACAGACGTGAGCAGGCTGACCTACGTCGGCCACGCCACCGTCCTCGTCGAGATCGACGGGCGGCGGATCGTCACCGACCCGGTCCTCGGCGGGCGGGTCTGGCACCTCACGCGGAAGGCGCCGCCGCCCGCGCCGCTCGAGGAGGCCGACGCCGTGCTGATCTCGCACGGCCACCGCGACCACCTCGATCTGCGCTCGCTCGCCGCGATCGGCCGCACGACGACGATCGTCGTCCCGCGCGGGATCGGCCGGTTGCTCCGCGGGCGCGGATTCGAGCGGGTGCAGGAGGTGGAGGCGGGGGACGAGATCCGGCTCGGTCCGCTCGCCGTGCGCGTGGCGCCCGCGCTGCACGGCGGACGCGGCCTGCGCGGAGGCGGGGCCGTGGGGTACGTGATCCGCGGCTCCGCGAGCGTCTACTTCGCCGGCGACACCGACCTGTTCGACGGGATCGAGGCGGTCGGGCGCGACGGGCTCGACGTGGCGCTGCTGCCGGTGTGGGGCTGGGGACCGCGGGTCGACGCCGGCCATCTCGACCCGGAGCGGGCGGCCGAGGCCGCCCGCCTGCTCCGTCCGCGCGTAGCCGTGCCGGTCCACTGGGGAACGTACGCATCGCCGGGCGGGGACGCCTCCGACGAGCCGGCGCGCCGGTTCGCCGAGGCGTGCGCCGGCGAGGTGGCCGTCCGAATCCTCTCTCCCGGCCAGTGCCTGCGCTTCGGAGCCGCGCCGCGGACGGGCCCGGATCCGGCGACGCTCGCTCAGGCGGCGCAGCGAAAGCCGATGTTGCCGGTCGAGGAGTCGGGAGTCAGGGCATTGCGCGCCGAGACCCGGTAGCGCCGGCAGTACGACGCGTGGCACAGGTACGACCCGCCGCGCGTCGCGCGGTAGCCCGGCTGGAGCTCGCTCGCCGTCCACTCCCAGACGTTCCCGGTCGTGTTGTAGAGCCCGTGTCCGTTCGGCTCGTACTCGTCCACCGGGCACGTGCCGTACCAGCCGTCCGCCACGGTGTTCTCGCGCGGGAACCGGCCCTGCCAGACGTTCATCCGGTGCTCGCCGCCCGGCTCGAGCTCGCCGCCCCACGGGTAGGGCTGCTGCTCGAGGCCCCCGCGGGCCGCGTACTCCCACTCCGCCTCCGTCGGCAGCCGGCCGCCGGCCCATCGGGTATAGACCTGCGCGTCGGCCCAGCTGACGTGCACGACCGGATGCCGGTCACGCTCGTCGACGTTCGACTGCGGCCCTTCCGGATGCGCCCAGTCGGCGCCCTCGACCTTGCGCCACCAGGGCGCGTTCGCGACGGCGCGCGTCGCCGGGAAGTCGTCCGGTAGGAGGCCGCCGAAGACGAACGACCAGCCGAACCGCTCGGCGTCCGTCCGGTACCCCGTCGCTTCGACGAAGGCTGCGAACTCGGCGTTGGTGACGGTGCAGGCCGCGATGCGGAACGGCGCGACGCCGACGCGGCGGACGGGCCCCTCCCCATCCGCCGCGTAGGCGAGTGCGTCGTCGCTCCC
>JAICSU010000235.1 GCA_025936735.1 Amnibacterium sp. | reverse complement strand
GGGCGTGAAGACGTTCGACGGCCTCTACGCCGAGCTGGCGGCGAAGGCCGCCGACCGCACCGCCGGCTCCCGGACGGTGGCGGAGCTCGACGCCGGCGTGCACGCCATCGGCAAGAAGATCGTCGAGGAGGCGGCCGAGGTCTGGATGGCCGCCGAGTGGGAGGGCGACGACCGTCTCGCGGAGGAGGTCTCCCAGCTGCTGTACCACGTGCAGGTGCTGCTGCTGAAGAAGGGCCTCACCCTCGAGGACGTCGGACGGCATCTCTGAGCCGTCCGGCACCGCACCGCGCCCCCGTCCGCCCCTCCCGGAGAGACCCGACATGCTGAGGATCGCCGTCCCGAACAAGGGCGCCCTCGCCGACACCGCCGCGCAGATGCTCGGTGAGGCCGGCTACCGCCTGCGGCGGGACCCGAAGGAGCTGACCGTCGCGGATCCCCGCAACGACGTGGAGTTCTTCTACCTCCGGCCCCGCGACATCGCCACCTACGTCGGCTCCGGCGCGCTCGACGTGGGGATCACCGGTCGGGACCTGCTGCTCGACTCCGGGTCGACGGCCCGCGAGGTCGCCGCCCTCGACTTCGCGTCGTCCACCTTCCGGTTCGCCGGGCCCGCCGGCCGGTTCCGGGACGTCGGCGACCTCGCGGGCCTCCGCGTCGCGACGAGCTACACCGGGCTGGTCGGCGCCTTCCTCGAGGGGGTCGGGGTCCGCACCGATCTCGTGCACCTCGACGGCGCCGTCGAGACGGCGGTGCGTCTCGGCGTCGCTGACGCGGTCGCGGACGTCGTCGAGACCGGCACCACGCTGCGCACGCAGGGGCTCGAGATCTTCGGGCCCGTGATCCTGCAGTCCACCGCGGTGCTCATCGCCGGCCCCCACGCCGCGGACGGGCTCGAGGTGCTCGAGCGGCGGCTGCAGGGCGTGCTCGTCGCCCGCCGCTACGTGATGGTCGACTACGACCTGCCCCGCTCCCTGCTCGACGAGGCCGCCCGGCTCGCTCCCGGCATCGAGTCCCCGACCGTGTCGCCGCTGCACGACCCCGCCTGGGCGGCCGTCCGCGTGATGGTGCCGCGCGACGACATGAACCACGTGATGGACGGGCTCTACGCGCTCGGCGCCCGCGCGATCTTCGTCACGCCGATCCACGCCGCCAGGATCTGACCCGGTGACGCTCGCGATCCGGGTGATCCCGTGCCTCGACGTGGCCGACGGGCGCGTCGTGAAGGGCGTCCGCTTCGAAGGCCTGGTCGACGCCGGCGACCCCGTCGAGTCCGCCGCCCGGTACGCCGCGCAGGGCGCGGACGAGATCACCTTCCTCGACGTCACCGCCACGGTCGAGGGTCGCGGCACCATGCTCGAGACGGTGCGCCGGACGGCGGAGCAGGTGTTCGTGCCGCTCACGGTCGGCGGAGGCGTGCGCTCGGTCGCCGACGTCGATGCGCTGCTGAAGTCCGGCGCCGACAAGATCGGCGTCAACTCGGCCGCGATCGCGCGGCCTGAGCTGCTCGCCGAGATCGCTGACCGGTTCGGCGCGCAGGTGTGCGTGCTCTCCCTCGACGTGCTCCGCGACCCGCGGGTGCCGAGCGGCTTCGCCGTCACGACGCACGGCGGCCGGACGAACACCGGGATCGACGCCCTCGACTGGGCCGAGCGGGCGATCGAGCTCGGGGCGGGGGAGCTGCTCGTCAACTCGATCGATGCGGACGGCACCAAGGCCGGCTACGACGTCCGGCTCATCGAGGCGGTCCGCGCCGTGAGCAGCGTTCCCGTGATCGCCTCCGGCGGGGCGGGCGCGCTCGAGCACTTCGTTCCCGCGGTCGCGGCCGGAGCCGACGCCGTGCTCGCCGCGTCGGTCTTCCATCGCGGGGTGTTCACGATCGGGCAGGTGAAGGCGGCGCTCGCGGATGCGGGGGTCGTGGTGCGGGAGACGGGACGGAGCAGGCCATGACGGACGGCGCACCGGTGCTCGACAGGGACGCGGCGCTCACCACCGCGCGCTTCGGCGCGGACGGGCTGCTGCCCGCCGTCGTGCAGGAGCACGCCACGGGGGAGGTGCTGATGCTCGGCTGGATGGACCGCGAGGCCATGCGGCGCACCCTCACCGAGGGCCGCGTGACGTTCTGGTCGCGCTCCCGGCAGGAGTACTGGCGGAAGGGCGACACCTCGGGCCACATCCAGGTCGTGCGGTCCGCGGCGCTCGACTGCGACGCGGACGTGCTGCTCGTGCGCGTCGACCAGACGGGTGCGGCCTGCCACACGGGGGCGCACTCCTGCTTCGACACCCATCCCGTCGACGCGGTCGACGGAGCCGCCGCGTGAACCGCATGCCGGGCACCACGACCCGGGAGGCGTTCGCCGTCAGCCGGGAGGGCCGCCCCGTCGTGCCCGTCGTCCGCGAGCTCTTCGCCGACAGCGAGACACCGCTCGGGATCTTCCGCAAGCTCGCCGTCCGCGCCGACCGGCGGATGCGTCCCGGCACGTTCCTGCTCGAGTCGGCCGAGCAGGGCGGCCTCTGGTCGCGCTACTCCTTCGTCGGCGTCGCCGCGTTCGGGTCGCTGACCGAGCAGCGCGGACGGCCCGTCTGGCAGGACTGGGGCCTGCCCGCGTCCCGTGCGTTCGGCCCCGATGCGTTCGGCCCCGACGGCATGACCGGCGACTACCTCTCGGCGCTCGACGACCTGCACGGCCGCTGGGCCAGCCCGCGGGTCGAGGGCCTGCCGCCGCTCACCGGGGGACTGGTCGGCTACATCGGCTGGGACGCGGTGCGCCTGCTCGAGCGCCTGCCCGACGCCCCGCCCGCCGACTACGCCGTGCCGGAGCTCGGCATGGTCTTCGTCTCCGAGGTCGTCGCCGTCGACCACCTGAAGGGCACGGTCGCCCTCATCGCGACCGTGCTGAACGACGGCGAGCAGGACGAGGACGCGGACTGGGCGGATGCCCAGCGCCGCCTCGACGCGCTCGAGCTGCGGCTCGGTGCGCCGGTCGAGGCGCAGCTCGCCGAGGTCGACCTCGGCATCGTCCCCGCTCCGCACCTGCGCACGCCGCGCGAGGACTACCTCGCGGCGGTGGACCCCGCGAAGGGCCACATCCGCGACGGGGACGTGTTCCAGGTCGTCGTGGCGCAGCGCTTCGACCTGCCCACCACCGCCCAGCCCCTCGACGTCTACCGGGTACTGCGGCAGCTGAACCCGTCGCCGTACATGTACCTGCTCGCCCACGAGCGGCAGGACGGCACCCCGTTCGCGGTCGTCGGCTCGTCGCCGGAGGCGCTCGTCAAGGTCGCGGACGGTCGCGTGTTCAGCCATCCGATCGCCGGCTCCCGCCCTCGCGGCGCCACGCCCGAGGCGGACGAGGCCTTCGCGGCCGAGCTCGCCGTCGACGAGAAGGAGCGCGCCGAGCACCTCATGCTCGTCGATCTGGCGCGGAACGATCTCGCGAAGGTGTGCCTGCCCGGCACGGTCGAGGTGACCGAGTTCATGCGGATCGAGCGCTTCAGCCACATCATGCACATCACCTCGAGCGTCGAGGGCGCGCTCGTCCCCGGCGTGAGCCCGGTCGACGTGCTGCGGGCGACGTTCCCGGCCGGCACCCTGTCCGG
>JAICSU010000030.1 GCA_025936735.1 Amnibacterium sp. | reverse complement strand
GACCTCCGGCACGGTCGACCGGCTCCGGGCGCACAACCGGGACCCCGACGCGGAGCGCGGGGAGGTCACCGGCCTCTGCCTCGCCGCCACCGATCCCGCCAACCCGTACGGGGCCGCGCTGCCGTGGCCCGCGGGCGTCGGCGACGGCGGTCATCGACCGGGTCGGAAGGCGGGAGCCCTCGTGGTGCTCGTCGATGGCGCTCTGGTCGCCTACCTCGAGCGGGGCGGCCGCACCGTCCTGCTCTTCACCGACGACGAGGGGACCCTGCAGCACGCCGCGGACGCCATCGCGGCGACCGTCCGCGGCCGGGGCGTCGCCGCCCTCACCGTGGAGAAGATCGACGGCGCCTTCGCCCTCGGCACCCCCTTCGGTGCCGCCCTCGAACGGGCGGGCTTCGCACCGAACCCGAAGGGCATGCGGCTCCGTGGCTGATCGGGACCGCCGTGCCTGAGGGCGACACCGTCTACCGCACGGCCAAGAACCTCGGTTCTGCGCTGACCGGCAGCGTGCTCACCGGATGCGACGTGCGGGTGCCGCACTACGCGACCGTCGACCTCACGGGCGAGACCGTCGACTCGGTCGTCAGCCGGGGCAAGCATCTGCTGATCCGCGTCGGCGACAGCGTCATCCACTCCCACCTGAAGATGGAGGGCGCATGGCACCTCTACGCGACGGGCTCCCGGTGGCGGCGACCCGCCTTCGAGGCACGGATCGTGCTCCGCACGGACGGATGGCAGGCGGTGGGCTTCGCGTTGGGCACCCTCGAGATCGTCCCCCGGGACCGGGAGGAGGAGCTCGTCGGGTACCTCGGTCCCGACCCGCTCGGGCCCGACTGGGACGCCGCGGAGGTGGTCCGGCGGCTCGAGGCCCAGCCCGACCGGGCGATCGGGCTCGCGCTCCTCGATCAGCGCAACCTCGCGGGACTCGGCAACGTCTACCGCAACGAGCTCTGCTTCCTGCGCGGCGTGCTGCCGACCAGGCCGGTTCGGGAGGTCGAGGACCTGCCGCGTCTCGTCGATCTCGCGCGGCGCAGCCTCGAGGCGAACAAGAACCGGGTGGAACGCACCCTGACCGGGGACACCCGCAGCGGCCGGCAGGACTGGGTGTACGGCAGGGCCGGCCGGCCCTGCCGCCGTTGCGGAACGCCGATCGCCGCCGGAACGCTCGGCGATCCCGTCCGTCCCGGCCGCGGCGCCACGGATCGGGAGGTCTACTGGTGCCCTCGCTGCCAGCACTGAGCACGGGCTCCGGCCGGCCGGATACCGTCGAGACCGTGAGCAGCAGGGGTACCCCGGCGACCGTGGCGCTGACCGCGCTCGGCATCCCGTTCGTGCCGCACCCCTACGACCACGTGGCGGGAACGAGCGCGTACGGGCTCGAGGCCGCCGCCGCGCTGGGCGTCGATCCGGGCCGCGTGCTCAAGACGCTCGTCGCGTGCGTTGACGAGCGGCTGGTCGTCGCGGTCGTGCCGGTCCCGACGACCCTCGACCTGAAGGCGCTGGCTGCCGCCGCGGGCGGCAAGCGCGCGGCGCTCGCCGAACCGGCGACGGCGGAGCGCCGGACCGGCTACGTCGTCGGCGGCATCAGCCCCCTCGGCCAGCGCTCGCGGCTGCCGCTCTACCTCGACGCGTCGGCGCTGGCGCACCCGACGGTGTTCGTCTCGGGCGGCCGGCGCGGCTTCGAGGTCGAGCTGGCTCCGGCGGACCTGCTCACGGCGACCGGCGGCACGGCCGCGTCGATCGCCCGATGAGCCCGATGCGGGTCGTCGGATCCCTCGTCGCGGCGGCCGCGGCGCTGACGGTCGCGGCCGTGCTGGTGCAGCGGCGCCGGCTCCGTTGGATCACCGAGCTGACGAACCGCATCCCCGCGCATCATCTCTACTGGCGTGAACGGGGCCGGGCGCGGGAGGGCAGCCTGCTCTACGTCGCCATCGGGGACTCGGCGGCGCTCGGAATCGGCGCGACCTCCCCCCGCAGCGGTTACGTCGGTGTCGTCGCCGATGCCATCGCCGCCCGCACCGGGCGGGACGTGCGGGTGCGCAACCTGTCGATCGACGGTGCGACCCTCGACGTCGTGATCCGGGAGGAGCTGCCGAGGCTCGCGGGCCTCGAACCGGACGTCGTGACGCTCGGGATCGGCGCGAACGACATCTGGACGTTCGATCCCGTGCGCTTCCGGGACGAGTACGAGCGGATCTGCGCGGCCCTGCCCCCGCAGACGGTCGTCGCCGAGCTGCCGAGCTTCAGCGTGCTGCCGGTCGCCGGCCGGGCCCGCGCGGCGAACCGGATCATCCACGAGGTGGCCGGCTCGCACGGCTTCCGGGTGGCGCCCCTCTACCAGGTGACCGGTGTCGGCGGTCTCCTGGACGCCCTGCTCACCGCTGCGGGGGACCTCTTCCACCCGAACGACCGGGGCCACGTGCGCTGGGCCGACGCGTTCCTGCCGGGCGTCTTCGACGTCCTGGATGAGCACAGCATCTGAACGGGGAGCCACCACCCCGCGTGCGCTACGGTGCGGGTCTCTCGCGAGAAGAGGCGGACGCCATGGCGTGGCACGACGATCACGCGGAGGTCGGCGACTGCCCGTTCTGCGGCTTCCCGGTGCTCCTGCCGGCGCAGGACGCCTGGCGCTGCCCGTCCTGCGACGCCGAGGGCCGCAGGCGGCTGCCGGAGGCGGGTCCCCGAACGGGTGGGAGCGGCCCCGGAGGCTGGGACCGCTAGGCTGGGGTCACGGCGCGATGTTCCGCGCCTGCGTCGACATCAGCGATCCACGCCCCGCCACCCGGATCCGGGTGTGATCTCACGGGGCTCCGCCCGCGCCGGTCGGCGAACGACGTGCCGTCCGGCACGCTCGCCTCCGCATCGCCGCGACCCTGCGACATGCCTCCGACGGAAAGCTCCGCCATGCCCTCCACCTTCGCCGACCTCGGCGTCCCCGCCCGCCTCCTCCCCGCGCTCACCGCCGCGGGCATCGAGGCCCCGTTCCCGATCCAGGCGGCGACGCTGCCCGACAGCCTCGCCGGGCGCGACGTGCTCGGCCGCGGTCGCACCGGCAGCGGGAAGACCCTCGCGTTCGCCCTGCCGGTCGTCGCCCGCCTCGCCGGGCGCCTCGCCGGCGGCCCCCGCCGGTCCGGCCGCCCGCTCGCCCTCGTGCTCGCCCCGACCCGCGAGCTCGCCACCCAGATCGCCGCCGTGATCGAACCGCTCGCGGCATCCGCGTCGCTGACCGTCACGACCGTCTTCGGCGGCGTCTCGCAGCAGCGGCAGGTCCAGGCGCTGAAGGCGGGCGTCGACATCCTCGTGGCCTGCCCCGGCCGGCTCGAGGACCTGCTCCGGCAGCGGATGCTCACGCTCGACGCCGTCGAGGTGACCGTGCTCGACGAGGCCGACCACATGGCCGACCTCGGCTTCCTGCCGGTGGTCACCCGCCTGCTCGCGGCCACCCCCGCGAACGGCCAGCGGCTGCTGTTCTCCGCCACGCTCGACAACGGCGTGGACAAGATCGTGAACCGGTTCCTCGACCGCCCCGTCACCCACGCGGTCGACGACGCCACCTCGCCCGTCGAGGCGATGTCCCACGCGGTCTTCGAGGTCGACGGCGCGGATGCGAAGCGCCGCGTGCTCGAGGCACTCGCCGCAGGCGCCGACCGCCGCATCCTGTTCGTCCGCACGAAGCACGTCGCGAAGCGCCTCGCCAAGCAGCTCGCGGAGGCGGGCGTGGCCGCCGTCGACCTGCAGGGCAACCTGTCGCAGGCCGCGCGCGATCGCAACCTCGCCGCCTTCAGCGACGGGAGCGCCCGCGTTCTGGTCGCCACGGACGTCGCAGCCCGCGGCGTGCACGTCGACGACGTCGCGCTCGTCGTGCACGTCGATCCGCCGACCGAGCACAAGGCCTACCTGCACCGGTCGGGCCGCACCGCCCGCGCGGGGTCGTCCGGCACGGTGGTCACCCTGGTGCTGCCGGAGCAGCGCAAGGACGTCGCGCTGCTGCTCCGCAAGGCGGGCATCACGGTCACGCCCGAGACCGTGACCGCGGACTCGGCCAGCGTCGCCCTGCTCGTCGGCGAGCGCGCGCCGAAGGTCGCGCCGCCGGCCCGCGTCGCCCCGCAGCAGCCGTCCCGGCCCCGCCGGGCTCCCCAGGGCGGTGCCCCTCGCGCCCGGACCGGCGCGCAGCCCCAGGCGCGCGCCGGCCAGCCGCAGGCCCGCCCCGGTCGCCCCGCCCCCTCGGGCGAGGCGCGTCGCGGGCGCCCCGTCGCGTCGCGCTCCCGCCGCGCCGGTCGCTGACCTGAGTCGCTAGGCCCTGGCCGGGACGGACGCCGCGGCGTCCTCCCGCCTCGGGGCGTCCGGCCCGGCGATGAGGCGGTCGGCCGCTCTGGTGGCCACCGCCATGATCGTCAGCGCGGGGTTCGCGCTCCCCTGGGTCGGCAGCACGCTGCCGTCCGTGATGAAGAGGTTCGGCACGGCGAAGGAGCGGCACTCCCCGTCGACGACGCCGTCCTCCGGGCGGTTCGCCATGCGGGCGCCACCCACGAGGTGGGCGTAGCGGTCGATCGTGACCACCTCGTCGGCGCCGGCGGCCTTCAGGATCCGCTCCATCACCGCCGTGGCGGCCTTGACGAGCTGCCGGTCGTTCTCGCACTGCGAGTACGAGAAGTGGGCGACGGGCATTCCGTTGCGGTCCTTCTCGTCGGCGAGCGTGACGCGGTTGCCGGGCTGCGGCAGGAACTCGCAGAGCGCGCCGAGGCAGGCCCAGTGCACGTAGTCGGACATGTAGTTGCGGAAGTCCGCGCCCCAGTGCCCCTGCGCCATGATGTGCTCCGCCCAGGTGATGGGCAGCGGCGAGACCGTCTGGATCGAGAAGCCGCGCTTGTACGGCTTCGAGGGGTCCGTCTCGTAGAACTCCTCGGTGCTCACCTCGGGGGGCGGCGCCTTGTACATCCGCACCTCGGCGTCGAACCGGCCCCCGGTCTGCGGGGCGCCCTGCACCATGAGGTAGCGGCCCACGAGGTCGAAGTCGTTGCAGAGCCCGTTCGGGAAGCGGTCGGATGCGGAGTTGAGCAGCAGGCGCGGCGTCTCGATCGAGTAGCCGGCGATCGCGACCGCCCGGGCGCGCTGGAAGCGCTGCCGTCCGTCCCGCACGTAGTGCACCCCGGTGGCGCGGCCCGTGCGCTCGTCGACCTCGACGCGGGTGACCATGGAGTCCGCCCGGATCTCGGCGCCGTGCGCGAGCGCGTCCGGCAGGTGGGTGATCAGCGGGGACGCCTTCGCGTTCACCTTGCAGCCCTGCAGGCAGAACCCCCGGTAGATGCAGTGGGGCCGGTTCCCGAAGCGCCCGTTGGTGATCGCGACCGGCCCGACGCGCGCCTCGATGCCCGCCCGCTCGGCGCCCCGGAGGAACAGCTCGCCGTTGCCGCCGACCGGATGGGGCGTGTACGGGTAGCCGTGGGGATCGCCCCAGGGCCACGTCTGGCCGGCGACCGGCAGCTCGGCCTCCATCTGCTCGTAGTAGGGCTTCAGGTCCTCGTAGGCGATGGGCCAGTCCGCACCGACGCCGTCGGTGCTGAAGGTCGAGAAGTCGCTCGGGTGGAACCGGGGCGTGTACCCCGCGTAGTGCACCATCGAGCCGCCGACCCCGCGACCGGAGTTGTTCGAGCCGAGCGGCACCGGATCGGATCCGCCGATCTGGCGCGGCTCGGTCCAGTAGAGCTGGTGCGATCCCGCCTCGTCGCTCACCCAGTCCTGCTCGGGATCCCAGAAGGGGCCGGCGTCGAGCGCTACCACCCGCCACCCCTTCCGGGCGAGCCGCTGCGTGAGGGCGCTGCCCCCCGCTCCGGCGCCGACGACGACGAGGTCCACCTCGTCGTCGTCGTCGAAGCGCCGCATGTCGTCCCGCAGCCGGTGGTCCACGCCGCCCCTCGGCGTCAGCAGCCAGGCCGACTCGTTCCGCTCCCGGACCGCGATCGTCATCCGCGCCTCCCCCTCACCGGATCGTCGCTCGGTCGCGCATCCGGCACCTCGTACGGCTCCCGCTTGTCCACGCCGCGGTTCTTGTAGCCCCGCGGGTACGCCGGGCCCGAGAACCCGATCTCGTTCCACGCCTCCGGATGGGAGTAGAAGGCGGTGGCGGCGTACCGCGTCCACAGGCTCCAGACCTGCTTCGGCGGCATGCCGTGCCAGCGCTCCTGATCCGATCCATGGATCGCGGAGAGCAGCTCCCGCTGCTGCTCCAGCCCGCACTCCGCGAAGGAGCGTCCGTAGCGGTCCCTCGCATCCGCGTCGAGGCCGGCGAGGGAGTCCCGCCAGGCCTGGTCGTCCTGCGGCATGGAGTCGTAGTGCCAGCCGTCCGTCTCGCGCTCGGCGAGGCGCCCGTCCACCATCCGCACGAGCTGGATGCGGTGCGGATCGAGATCGTCGTCCTGCCCCATGAGCCGGTCGAGCAGGCACGTCGCCGCCGCCTCCTCCTCCGGGGTGAAGAACCGGATGGGCGGCAGTGCGTGCACCCGCGACAGCACCACGGAGCGGGTCGCGTCGTCCCAGTGGTCCGCCTGATCGAGCACGTCGAATCCCGGGAACCGCGGCGCGACGTCGCCCGGCGGTACCCGCTCGCCCCCGTTCATCGCTCCCGCCGCAGGACCGCGGCGAGCAGTCCCATGCCACCGACCAGGGTGACGAGCAGCGGGGCGAGGAGGGGTGGCCCCATCTCCATGTTGTAGCGGAAGTTCTTCCAGCCGCCCGGCTTCTCGGAGATGCCCTGCGCGTGCAGCAGGGTGCCCTGCAGGCCGTTCGCGACGATCAGCGCCGAGGCCATCGGCAGCACGGTCTTCGCCATGCGGTGGCTGGCCCAGCCGGCGGTGGCTGCCGCCGCGCCGATGGGGCCGACCACGATCGGCGCCCACATCCAGCGCCGGCCGAAGCTCGCCTTGTCGTGCTCGAAGTAGATCTCGACCGTGGTCACCAGGGCACCCACCGCGGTGAGCGCCGAGAGCATCCGCTCGAACCGTCCGTGCCGGACGTCCACGATCTCCTTAGCCGCGAACGCGGTCGCCCGTCGCGCGGGGCGGAGCCCTCCTCGAGCCATCTGGCCTCCCTGCAGTCGTACTTCTTTGTACGCCTGCAAGGTTTGAAGATCCCTGACAGAGCCGTGCAGTGCGACCGTGCGCAGGCGGGCCGGCACTAGATTCGAGCGACCCATCCGATCCGGACGACAGGCGACGATGCCCCCAGCCCGCGACCCCTCGCTCGCCCCAGCGACGGCGGTACCAGGACGACGACTGCGTGGACGGTGGGCGTCCTGGCACGACCGCTTCCTCGTCGAGGAGCGGTTCGTCGCCCCGGCGGTCCGGCGCCGCCTGTACGCCACCGCCGCGGCGCTCGTCGTGATCGGGCTCGTGGCCTTCGTCGTGCTGCTGGTGGCCGTGCTCACCCACAGCGGGATCGAGCGGCTCGACCGCCCCGTGGAGCGGTGGTTCGACGCCCAGCGGTCCGGTGACGCCACCCGGTTCATGACCGTGCTCGCCATCGTCTTCGGTCCGGTCGGGATGCCGATCATCGTGCTGATCGCGCTCGTCACCTGGATCGTCCTGGCCCGGCACGCCTGGCGGCCCGCCCTCCTTCTCGCCGGCATGGTGTCAGGAGTCGTCCTGGCTCAGGTCCTCGCCCCGATCGTGCGCCACCCCCGGCCGCCGGTCGGGCAGATGCTGCTCGATCCCGACCACACGTACTCGTTCCCCTCGGGGCACGTGCTGGGGATGTCCGACTTCTTCCTGCTCGTCGCCTTCCTGTTCTCGAGCCGCATCGGCCGGCGCTGGTTCACGGTCGTCGCGTACACGATCGCCGTGGCCTGCATCGTGGCCCAGGTCATCAGCCGGCTCTACCTCGGGTACCACTGGCTCACCGACGTGAGCGCGTCCGTGGCGCTGTCGCTCGTCGTGGTCGGCACCGTGATCGCGATCGACACCCGGCGCACCGTCCGGGTCCCCGGCGAGCGGATCGAGGGAGCTCACTCCGTGCGGCAGACCGAGGGGACCTGAGTCCCCTCGGTCTGCGGCTGGGCCTGGTCAGGGCAGCGGGAGCGCGTCCCCGGCCGTGGTGGTCGCGGACGACACCGCGCCGGTCGCCGACGGGACGGCGGACGGCGTGGCCGGGGCAGGGGTCGCCGGTGCCGCGGTGGACGGGGCGGCCTGAACGGCGCTGGTCGCCGTCTGGACCGTCGTGGGTGCCGCGGGCGCGGCGGTCTTCACCGCGGTCGCCGTGGACGACACCGCATCCTTCGTGGTCGACGACGCCCTCGTGACGGTCTGCGCGGCGGCCTGCTTCGTCGGCGCGGGCGCAGTCGAGGCCACCGACTTCACCGCACTGGTCGCCGCCTGCTGCGTGGAAGCCGCCGCAGCCGCCACCGGCGCCGTGGCCGACGAGACCGTCTTCACCGTCTCCGCGGCGACCTGCTTCGCCGGCGCGGGCGCAGACGAGGCCACCGACTTCACCGCGCTCGTCGCCGCCTGCTGGGTAGAGGCCGCCGCAGCCGCCACCGGCGTCGTAGCCGACGAGACGGTCTTCACCGTGTCAGCAGCCACCTGCTTCACCGGCGCCGTAGCACCCGTCGCCACCGAACCGACCGACTTCACGGCGCTGGTCGCCGCCTGCTGCGTCGAGGTCGCCGCAGCGGCCACCGGCGTCGTAGCCGACGAGACGGTCTTCACCGTGTCAGCGACGACCTGCTTCGCCGGCGTGGGCGCAGCCGAGGCCACCGAACCGGCCGACGTGACCACGCTCGTCGCCGCCTGCTGCGTCGAGGTCGCCGCGGCCGCCACCGGCGCGGTGGCCGACGAGACGGTCTTCACCGTCTCCGCGGCGACGTGCTTCGCCGGCGCGGGCGCAGCCGGCGCCACCGAACCCACCGAGCTCACCACGCTCGTCACCGCATGCTGGGTTGGACCGGCCGCGGTCGACGCCGCGTCCTTCGTCGCCGACGAGACGGTCTGCGCGGCCTGCTTCGCCGGCGCGGCAGCATCCCCTGTCGCGGGACCGACCGAGCTCACGACGCCCGCAGCGGCCGTCGACCCTGAGCTCACGGCGCCATGGACCGCGGTGACCGTGCCTGCCGCCTCCGGGACGGACGTCACCGGGCCGGCGACTGCGGACGTACCGCCGCCCATCGCCGACTGGACGGTGCCGGTGGTGGCGGATCCCGCTGCCTGGAGGGATCCCGCCGTCCCGCCGACGGGCGTCGCAACGCCCGGAACGGACGGGGCAGCCGGAGCGGACGGGGCGGCCGGAAGCGCGCCGGCGGCTGCCACGACGGGCGCGAGGACGCCGTCCTGGCACCCGGCCGCGAGCCGGCTCGCGGAGTTCGACGTGCCGGTGGCCGGCCCGGAGGTCGCGCTCCCCGCGGGGACGGCCCGGGATGCCAGAGCCCCTCGAGCGGCCCCGGCCCGTCCGACGCCCGTCGTGTCGGTCCGGCGGACGAACGCCGCCGGCACCACGGTGGCGGGCCCCGACGAGGTCGTGCTGAAGCGAGGGCTCTCGACGGCGGCGAGCGGGCCTCCGCGCGTCTGCCCTTCGATCCCTGCCGCGTGGAGCAGTGGCCCTGCGAGCAGGGCGATACCAGCCAGCGCCGCTGCACCGGACGTCAGGACGGCGGCCCCGGTGCCTGCCGGTGCATCGGCGTGCGCGGCGTGGCGACCGGGATGGCCGCCGGGGGCCGGCTCGGCGCGGTGTCGTCCACGGCTCATCGCAGGCCCCCTCGCCGCTTCGACGTCTGCATCGCGCCCATCCGATTACCTCCCGTGTGGTGACCCGTGTGGTGACCGAAACCCGGGACGGACAGTACGTCGCGATTCCCCAGCAGCGCTGACCGGCCCGGGCTTCAGCGCCTCCCCGCAGCCCTCGGAAGTGGGGGCGCGGACGAGGCATGGCGCGCGATCATGCGGCTGACCCCCGCCGGCTGAAAGGAAGCCGCGAGGAGGAGCAGAGATCCCAAGAACGCGTGTCGCGGGGCGCCCGGGCGAGCGCCCCGCGTCCAGTGGGTCGATTCCCGACGCTCGGTGTCCCGTACACTCGTCCGCGGTGGCGTGTCCGAGCGGCCGAAGGAGCATGTCTCGAAAACATGTGTGGGGGTGACTCCACCGTGGGTTCAAATCCCACCGCCACCGCCGGACCGAGGGGCCCGGTCCGCATGACTGTGCGGGCCGGGCCCCTCGACCGTTCTCGGGACACCACTGGATGGGCAACGGGTCGCGTGCCAGAGTCCCGAGCATGGAGATCCTGCAAGTCGCGCAGCACGCTGACGACCTCGACCGCGCGCAGCAGTTCTACGAGCGGCTGCTCGGCCTCTCCCCCGTAGCCCGCTTCGACCCGCCCGGCCTGCTGTTCTTCCTGCTGGGAGGGACTCGCCTGCTGCTCGACCGCGAGGCGCCGTCCGCACTGCTCTACCTGCGGGTGACCGACCTGGCGCAGCGGGTCGAGAGGCTGCGCCAGGACGCCGTCATCGTCGAGTCGGAGCCGCGCGTCATCTTCACCCACGACGACGCCACCCTGGGACCGGCCGGGCACGACGAGTTGCAGGCCTTCATCCGGGACAGCGAGGGCAACCTCATCGGCCTCGTGGAGCACCGTCCGACCAGAAGGTAGCGCTCGGGATCCAGCCGTGCGGTGGGCAGGTTCGCGCGCGGTCTGCAGGACGCAGCAACCCGGGTGGTCCTGCAGACCGCACCGGGTCCTGCAGACGGCACGCCGCCCGCGGCCGACGGGCGGTGTCCGTGCTCGCACGTACCTTCGATGCATGCCCACCGCCCGCACCAAGCCGACACCCCAGGGGTACCGCTGCACCGAGTGCGGGTGGCGCACCGCGAAGTGGGTCGGCCGGTGCGGCGAGTGCCAGAGCTGGGGGTCGGTCGTCGAGGCGGATGCCCAGATCGGCCGGGTGCAGCCGGCGCAGGTGCCGGCGTCGCGGCGGGCCAAGCCGATCGTGGAGGTGCCGTTCGACGCGATGCGGCGGCGCAGCACCGGCGTCGCCGAGTTCGACCGGGTGCTGGGCGGAGGCGTCGTCCCGGGCGCCGTCATCCTGCTCTCCGGGGAGCCGGGCGTCGGCAAGAGCACCCTGCTGCTCGCGGTCGCGGCGCACGTCGCCGCGCTCGGCGCCCGGGTGCTCTACGTCAGCGCGGAGGAGTCACCGGGCCAGGTGCGGCTCCGCGCCGAGCGCACCGGCGCCATGCAGCCCACGTTGCTCCTCTCCGCCGAGACCGACCTCGCCGTCGTGCTGGGCCAGATCGAGCAGGAGTCGCCGGACCTCGTGATCGTCGACTCGGTGCAGACGGTGTCGTCCGCCGAGTCCACCGGCTTCGCCGGCGGTCCCGGTCAGGTGCGCGAGGTGGCCGCCTCGCTGACCCGGGTCGCCAAGGAGCGCGACCTGCCCATCCTGCTCGTCGGCCACGTCACGAAGGACGGCCAGATCGCCGGTCCGCGCGTGCTCGAGCACCTCGTCGACGTCGTCTGCCAGTTCGAGGGCGACCGGCACACCGCGCTCCGCTTCGTCCGGGCGGTGAAGAACCGTTTCGGGCCCACCGACGAGGTCGGCTGCTTCGAGATGACCGGCGACGGGATCGCGGAGGTGCCCGACCCGACCGGGCTCTTCCTGTCCCGCAGCGTCGGCGCCGAGCCGGGTACCTGCGTCACGATCGCGATGGAGGGCCGGCGGGCGCTCCCCGTCGAGGTGCAGGCGCTGGTCGTGCGCTCCACCGCCCCGCAACCCCGCCGCGTCGTGAACGGCGTCGACGGCAACCGGGTCGCCATGCTGCTCGCCGTGCTCGAGCGCCACGCGTCCGTGCGGCTGTTCGACTCCGACGTGTACGTGTCCACCGTCGGTGGGGTGCGGCTGTCCGAGCCGAGCGCGGACCTCGCGATCGCGCTCGCGGTCGCCTCGGCGGCCCGCGGCACGGAGATCCCCCCGACGCTCTGCGCGACCGGCGAGATCAGCCTCGCCGGGGAGATCCGTCCCGCCGCTCAGGCGCCGCGCCGGGAGGCGGAGGCGCGCCGGCTCGGCTTCCCGACGCACCTCGGCCCCGACGTGGCGACGATCAAGGGGGCGATCCAGCAGGCCTTCGCCTGACGGTCGATCAGGTCGGATCCTCGTCCGTCGTCCAGTCGTCGACGCCCACGATCGGGAGGCTCGCGGTCATCAGCGAACCGTCGTCGCGCCGGCTGGTGCTGAACTGCTCGCTGGACGGGCGTCCCGCGAGATGCGGCCCCTGGCCGAGCAGCGGAACGGTCAGGGTCGAGTCCGCCTCGGCCACGTAGCGCTCGCCGCGCACCTCGAACTCGACGGGCTCGCCCTCCAGCACGTCGACGATGAACGCGTCCTGGCGCACCCGCACGGCCAGCCGGGTGCCGTGCCACTGGATCCGGAAGCGCAGCTCCGGCCAGTCCGACGGCAGCCGCGGGTCGAACGTGAGGTGACCGCCCGCATCCCGCATGCCGCCGAAGCCGTAGACGAGCGAGCTCCACACCCCGCCGGTGGATGCCACGTGCACCCCGTCGCCGGCGTTGTTGTGCAGGTCGTCGAGGTCGACGAAGAGGGCGTGCCGGAAGTACTCGAGAGCCAGGTCGCGGTACCCGATCTCCGCCGCGATGATGGACTGCACGACGGCCGACAGGGTCGAGTCGCCCGTCGTCAGCGGCTCGTAGTCGTCGAAGTCCGCCCGCTGCATCTCGTCCGAGAACTCGTCGGAGAGCAGGAACAGGGCGAGCACGACATCCGCCTGCTTCAGCACCTGGAAGCGGTAGATCACGAGCGGGTGGAAGTGCAGCAGCAGCGGCAGCTTGTCCGGCGGCGTGTTCGCCAGGTCCCAGACCTCGCGGTCGAGGAAGTGCACGTCCTGGGGGTGGATGCCGAAGGACTCGGAGAACGGGATGACCATCGCCTCGGCGGCGCGCTCCCACTCCCCGATCTCGGCCTCCTCGAACTGCACCCGCTCCACCATCCGGGCGTAGGCCTCCGGGAACTGGTCCGCGACGATCCGCACCGACTCGGCCGCGTAGCGCAGGTTGAAGCGCGCCATCACGTTCGTGAACAGGTTGTCGTTGACGACGGTCGTGTACTCGTCCGGTCCCGTCACGCCGTGGATGTGGAAGGACGAGCCCCCGGTACGCCGCCAGAAGCCGAGCGTCGTCCAGAGCCGTGCGGTCTCGACGACGACGTCGATCGCGCCCCGGGCGAGGAAGTCCGCGTCACCGGTCGCCCGCACGTACTTCGCGATCGCATACGTGATGTCGGCGTTGATGTGGTACTGGGCGGTGCCTGCCGCGTAGTAGGCGGACGCCTCCTCACCGCTGATCGTGCGCCACGGGAACAGCGCGCCGCCCTCGTTCAGCTGCCGGGCGCGGCGGCGGGCGGCAGGCAGCATCCGCTCCCGCATCTTCAGCGCGTTCCGACCGAACAGCGGAGACGTGTACGTGAGGAACGGCATCACGTAGATCTCGGTGTCCCAGAAGTAGTGGCCGCCGTAGCCGCTGCCGGTCATGCCCTTCGCCGGCACCCCGCTGGAGTCGGCCCGCGCGGCGGCCTGGGCGAGCATGAAGAGGTTCCAGCGCACCGCCTGCTGCAGCTCCGGATGACCGACGATCTCCACATCGGAGCGATCCCAGAACCCGTCGAGCCATTCGCGCTGCAACCGCCGCTGCTCGTCCACGCCGTCCGCGAGGACCCGGTCGAGGAGGCGCTGCCCGCGGTCGAGGAGCTCCCGCGGCGGCACGCTGCGCGAGGTGTGGTACGCGGCCACCTTCGTCAGCTTCACCGGAACGCCGGCCTTCGCTCGCACCTGGTAGACGTGCTTGGCGATGTCGGGGGCGATGGAGGCGGATGCGCTGAACTCGTTCTGCGTCTCGAGCACGTGATCGACCACCACCGAGAGGGTCATGTGGGAGTGGGTGACCCGGAAGCTCAACGCGCTGCGGTCCCCGTGCTGCCAGTAGTCGACGGGCTGCAGCACCCGTTCCGCGAGCCGCTGCGCGCGGCGCGGGTCGAAGCCCGCGGGAGCGTCTGCGGCGACCGTGCGGCCGAACTCGTCCTCACCGTCCTGCCGGTTCAGGAGCTGGCTGGAGATCACGACGGAGGCGTCGGCGTTCTCGACCGTCACCTCGAACGACATCACCGCGAGGTGCCTCTCGACGAACGAGACCATGCGATCGGAGCGGACCCGCACCCGCTTGCCGGCGGGCGTCAGCCACAGCAGCTCGCGGCGGAGCATGCCGTCGGCGAAGTCGAGGCTGCGCTCGTACGTGAGCAGCTCCGCGATGTCGAGCACCAGCGGCTCGTCGTCGACGTACAGTTGCATGATCTTCGCGTCGGGCGCGTTCACGATCGTCTGCCCGACCTCGGCGAAGCCGAACGCCTGCTCGGCGTGCCGGATCGGCCACACCTCGTGCAACCCGTTGATGTAGGTGCCGTGCTCGTGCGCCTGCCGGCCCTCGGACGAGTTGCCTCGCATGCCGAGATAGCCGTTGGCGACGGTGAAGATCGTCTCGGCGAGCCCCACCTTCTCCTCGCTGGCGATGCGCTCGGTGAGCCGCCAGGGGTCGATGGGGAAGCGGTCGCGGTCCATCAGGATCCGCCCTTCTCTGCATCGGCGGCCAGGAGGTCCGCCAGGTCGTGTACCACGACGTCCGCGCCGGCCGCGGCGAGCGCGTCGGCGCCCACCCCGCGATCGACACCGACGACGAATCCGAAGCCGCCGGCCGCTCCGGCGGCGACGCCCGAGACGGCGTCCTCCACCACGACGGCGTGCTCGGGCGCGACACCGAGCCGTTCGGCCGCCGCGAGGAAGATGTCTGGCGCGGGCTTGCCGGGCAGCCGCTCCTCGGCAGCGACCACGCCGTCGACGACGACGGGGAACCGCTCCGCGAGGTGGGCGGCCGCGAGCACCGGCACCGCGTTCTTCGAGCTCGAGACCACGGCGGCGGGGATGCCGAGCGCGCCGAGGCGGTCGATCAGGGCGAGCGACCCGGGGTAGGGCGCCATGCCGTCGCGCTCCAGCGCCGCCGCGAACACGGCGTTCTTGCGGTTGCCCAGGCCGCACACCGTGTCGGCCTCCGGCGGGTCACCGGGGTCGCCCTCGGGCAGCTCGATGCCGCGGGACTCGAGCACCGCGCGCACGCCGTCGTAGCGGGGCCGGCCGTCCACGTACCGGAAGTAGTCCTCGTCCGTGTACGGCTGCGAGACGTGATGCGCCGCGAGCACGGGCGCGAACAGCTCCGCCCAGGCGCGCATGTGCACCTCCGCCGTCGGGGTCAGGACCCCGTCGAGGTCGAAGAGCACCGCGGCGGCGTCGAAGAACCGGGCGCGCTGTTCGGGCGTCACGAAGTCCTCCGGATCCACGCGGCGGGATGGGTACGGGCGGCTCCGCCGCGTCCGGCGCCGTCGGATGCACAGCCTAGGTCGGGAAACGCGCCCTAGACCGCGTGCAACACCTTCAGCATCCGCGTGTTCCCGAGCGTGTTCGGCTTCACCCGGGGGAGGTCGAGGAACTCGGCGACGCCCTCGTCGCCCGACCGCGCGAGCTCGGCCACGACGTCTGGGCCGACGAGGCCCTCCCCGACCGGCGCGAAGCCGTGGCCGACGAAGAAGTCGACCTCGAACGTCAGGCAGAACAGCTTGCCGACCCCGAGGTCGCGGGCGTCCTGCTCGAGCTGCTCGAGCAGGACGTGTCCGACCCGGCGCTTGCGCCACAGCGGGTCGACGGCGAGGGTGCGCACCTCGGCGAGGTCCTGCCACATCACGTGCAGGGCGCCGCAGCCGACGACGAGGCCACCCGGCTCCTCGGCCACCCGGAACTCCTGGACCGAGCCGTAGAGCACGGCGCGGTCCTTGCCGAGCAGGATCCGCTTGGCCACCAGAGGGGCGATCAGCTCCTCGATGCGCGGGACGTCCGCCGTTCGGGCGCGGCGGACGGTGAGGCCAGCGGAGTCGGTCACCGACTCATTCTGCCGGTCGCATGCAGCCGGAGAGAACCGCAGCACTTCTCAAGGCGCCGCCCGTACTCTCGCCCTGATCAGGGACGCCGCGTACCCGCACCCCGGCGATGAGGCCGTGGGGCCGGCCGCGGTCGGAAGGAGCGGACGTGACGACCGCACAGGTGCAGGGGCCGGCCGGCACGGACGCGGAGCGGCTGAAGCTGCTGCAACGCCGAGCGAAGCGGTTCAACCGTCGTGAGGCGGTGGCCGGGTTCCTCTTCATCTCGCCGTGGATCGTCGGGTTCCTCGTCTTCACGATCGGGGCGATGCTCTACAGCCTCGTGATCTCGTTCACTCACTACAACCTGGCCACCGGCATCATGCGCCCGGCCGGAGCCTCGAACTACGCGAACCTGCTCTCCGACCCGGACGTCGCCCTCTCACTCGGCAACACGCTCTTCTACGCGGTCCTCGCCGTACCGCTGGAGATCGTCTTCGCCCTGTTCCTCGCGATGGTGCTGAACCGCGTCGGCCGCGGCGCGGGAGTGTTCCGCACGCTCTTCTACCTGCCGAAGATGACCCCCGCCGTGGCGACCGCGTCCGTCTTCCTGCTGCTCCTGAACGGCAACACGGGCGCGATCAACACGGCGCTCGGGTTCCTCGGGATCCAGGGTCCGCAGTGGCTCATCGATCCGGCGTGGGTGAAGCCGTCGATCGTGCTGATGACGCTCTGGGGCGTCTCCGGCACGATGGTGATCTTCCTCGCGTCGCTGAAGAACGTGCCGAAGGACCTGTACGAGGTGGCGGAGCTCGACGGCGCGGGACCGGTGCGCCGGTTCTTCTCGATCACGATCCCGATGATCTCGCCGACCATCTTCTTCAACGTCATCGTGCTCACGATCGCGGCGCTGCAGGTGTTCGACCAGGCGTACCTGCTGTTCTGGCGAGACCAGGGCTCCTCCGCCCCCGAGGCGTCGCTGTTCTACGGCGTGTACCTCTTCCAGGAGGCGTTCCGCACCTTCAACTTCGGCTTCGCGGCCGCGATGGCCTGGCTGCTGTTCGTGATCATCCTGCTGATCACGCTGGTGCAGACGCGGGTGGGCAACCGGTTCGTCTACTACGAGGCGGAGAACTCCTGATGGCCCTCACCGACTCCTCCACCGGACAGCCGTCGCTCGCCGCCCAGGCGACCGGCGTCGAGCTCGCCGGCACGTCGCCGCTCAAGCGGCGCTCCGTGCGGCCCCTCCCGCTCATCGGCAAGGTCGTGCTGTGGCTGATCCTCATCGCCTTCGGCCTGCTGTTCCTCTACCCGTTCGCATGGCTTCTGGCGGCGAGCCTCAAGCCCCGCGGTGAGGTGTTCGACAACGCCCTCATCCCGCACACGTTGCAGCCGAGCAACTACGCCACCGTGTGGGACCAGCTTCCGCTGCTGTCCTGGCTCGGCAACAGCCTCGTCATCGCGGTCCTCGCGGCGGGGCTCGTCACCCTGTCGAGCTCGCTCGTCGCCTTCGGCTTCGCCTACTTCCGGTTCCCCGGGCGGAAGCTCCTGTTCGGACTCGTGCTCGCGACGATGATGCTGCCCGGGGCCGTCACCCTCGTGCCGCAGTACCTCATCTGGAAGAACCTCGGCCTCGTCGGCACCTGGATCCCGCTGTTCGGGATGAACCTGTTCGGCAGCGCGTTCTACATCTTCCTGCAGCGGCAGTTCCTGCTCGGGCTGCCGCGGGAGCTGTTCGAAGCCGCCCGGATCGACGGCGCGAGCTACCTCGGGCTCTTCCGCCGGATCGTGGTGCCCCTGTCGCTGCCCTCGTTCATCATCATCTTCCTGTTCGAGTTCCAGGCGAGCTGGAACAACCTGCAGGGGGCGCTGGTGTACCTGAACGGCGGCAGCCCGTCGAACTTCACCGTGCCGCTCGGGATCTCCTACGCGATGACGACCTTCAGCCCGACGAACGGCGGGCACGGCGACTACCAGTACGTGATGGTGGCGTCGCTGCTCGTGACTCTGCCGATGCTGCTGCTGTTCGCGTTCGGGCAGCGCTACTTCATCGAGGGCATCGCGACCCAGGGCCGCAAAGGCTGAGGTCGTCCGAGCTTCGCGCGGATCCGGAGAAATCGGGCGACACGCCGCTGCTGGAGCGCCCGCGACGGCGTGTCGGCCGAAAACTCCGGAACGGCGCGACGTGCCTACTGCTGGGTCGCCTGCTGGTAGGCCCGTTCGGCCGACTTCTGCGCGTCCGCGAGCGCCTGCGTCGCATCCTTCTGGCCGAGCAGCACCGCGGTGATCGCGTTCGCGAGCGCCGTCTGGATCTGCTGCCCCGCCGGTGAGGCGCCGTAGCTCTTCCCCGACGGAAGGATGCTGTAGAAGGTCGCGATCGTCTGGTCGAAGCCGGCGTTGCCGCTCGGCTTCACGTACTCCGACCGGATCCGCTGATCGGCGGTCGGGTTGCCGGTGAAGAGGCCGGTGTTGATGGCGCCTGGCGTCTTCGCGAGCGTCGCCTGCCGGGCCTTCTCCGCCGCGATCCAGGCCGGATCCGAGGTGAGCGCGATCATCCACGAGCAGGCGGCGTCCTTGTTCTTCGCGCCGGCCGGGATCACGAAGGCGGTTCCGCCGGACGTCGTGTACGCGTTGCCGGACGGGTCCTTGAAAGGCACCGCGCCGAGCTGCACCTGCTTGACGTACGGGGTGAGCACGTTGACGTACCACTGGGCGTCCACCTCGGCACCGACCTGGTCCTTCACGAACTGGTTCTTGGCGCCGAAGAAGTCGAAGGTGTCGGCGAAGCTCTTCACCTTCGCGTAGCCGCCCTCGGCGTCGTAGATCCGCTTCAGCAGGTCCAGGCCCTTCGCGTTGGCAGGATCGGAGAGCGTCGGCTTGCCCTTCGCGTCGACGAGCCTGCCGCCCTGGCCGAGCACCCACAGGTACGCCTGCCCGGTCGCCTGGGCGTCGAAACCGATCCGGGTCGGCTTGCCGTTGCTCAGCACCGTCATCTTCTTGACCGCGGCGATGAGGGTGTCGGGCTTCGAGGTGTCGATGTCGGCGTCGGTCACGCCCGCCGCCTTCATCACCCGCTCGTTCAGGATGATGGCGGGCGGTTGGTAGAACTGCGGGACCGCGTAGACCTTGCCGGAGTACTTGATGTAGTCGACGACCTGCGGATAGAACTCCGTGGTCGGCGTCACCTTGTGGACGGCATAGCACTGGTCGAGCGGCATGATGAGCCCCTGGGCGGCGTACGTGTCGACGTACGAGGCGTCCATCTGCACGACGTCCGGGACCTGGCCGCTCGCGACCCGGGTCGTGAACTTCTGCGCGTCGAAGGCCGTCTGGTCGAGCTTGATCGTGACGCCCTTGAGCTGCGACTTCGCATAGGCGAGGCGGGCCTTGCCGACGTCGTCGGTGTTGTTGAACCCCCAGGCGTTCAACGTGCCCGACGCCTTCGCGGAGAAGGAGGTGCTGCCGCCTCCGCCACCACCGCCTCCACCGCTGCTGCAGGCGGTGAGGCTCACCAGCGAGGCCGTCGCTGCGAGCGCCAGCAGCGCCCGGAACGTCCGAATCATGCTCGATCCCTCCCCGGCCGGCCTGTTCGATGCCGGTGACGGCATGCGATCGGCATCGACCGTGATTCGGACGGTACTGGTCGGAGAAGCAGACTCGCTGAACGCCGGATGTATGCACGCTGATGAAACCTGGAACGACGAAGGGCGCCCTGCCGATGCAGGACGCCCTCCTCGTCGTTCCGGTACGACTACTCCCCGGTGGTCAGCTCCCCGGCGGCCGCGCCGACGAGCTCCACGCGCTTGCCCGTGGTGAACACGAACTCGCCGTCCTTGAAGTCGACGAGCACGTGCTCGCCGGCGTTCAGCTCGCCGTGCAGGATGCGCTCGCTGAGCTTGTCCTCCACCTCGTGCTGCACCGCGCGGCGCAGCGGCCGGGCGCCGAGGGCCGGGTCGAAGCCGATGTCGATCAGCCGCTCCTTGGCGGGCTGCGTGAGCTCCACCGTCATGTCGCGGTCCAGCATCCGCTCCCCGAGGCGCTTCACGAAGAGGTCGACGATCTGCAGCAGCTCGGGCTTGGTGAGCTGCGGGAAGACGATCGTCTCGTCCACGCGGTTCAGGAACTCCGGCTTGAAGTGCCGCTTCAGCTCCTCGACCACCTTCGCGCGCATCCGGTCGTACCCGGAGGCGCTGTCACCCTCGGCGACGAAGCCGACCGGCCCGCCGGCGATGTCCCGGGTGCCGAGGTTGGTCGTCATGATGATGACGGTGTTCTTGAAGTCGACCACGCGGCCCTGGCCGTCGGTGAGGCGGCCCTCCTCCAGGATCTGCAGGAGCGAGTTGAAGATGTCCGGGTGCGCCTTCTCGAT
>JAICSU010000173.1 GCA_025936735.1 Amnibacterium sp. | reverse complement strand
CCGCGGCGGGCACCACCCCGTCCCGGTAGCGGCCGATCATCGCGATCACGCGGGAGCCGAGGTTGCCGAAGCCGTTCGCGAGCTCCGCCTGGTAGCGGGCGGCGAGATCCTCCCAGGAGAAGGAGCCGTCCTGGCCGAAGGGGATGGCGCGCAGGAAGTAGTACCGGAACGCGTCGGAGCCGAAGACGTCCGTGATGCTCGCGGGCGCGATGCCGGTCAGCTTCGACTTCGACATCTTCTCGCCACCGACGAGCAGCCAGCCGTGCGCGAAGACCTGGCGCGGCACCTCGAGACCGGCGGCCATCAGCATCGCGGGCCAGATCACCGCGTGGAAGCGCAGGATGTCCTTGCCGACGAGGTGCACGGCGGGCCAGCGCCGGTTCAGCGTCGCCTCGTCCCCGTCGAAGCCGATGGCGGTGATGTAGTTCAGCAGCGCGTCGAACCAGACGTACACGACGTGGCGCTCGTCCCACGGCACCTGCACGCCCCAGTCGAAGCTCGAGCGGGAGATCGAGAGGTCGGCGAGGCCCTGCTTCACGAACGCGACCACCTCGTTGCGGGCGCTCTCGGGCTGCACGAAGTCGGGGCGCTCCTCGTAGAGCGCGAGCAGCCGGTCCTCGAACTGGCTCATCCGGAAGAAGTAGTTCCGCTCGGACAGCAGCTCGACCGGGATCGAGTGGATCGCGCAGACGAGCTGCCCCTCGTACCGGCCGGTGCCGGTCACGAGCTCCGAGGTCTGCTTGTACTCCTCGCAGCCGACGCAGTAGTAGCCCTCGTAGTCGCCCGCCTCGATGAAGCCGGTGTCGTAGAGGCGCTGCACGAACGCGGCGACGCCCTGCTCGTGGCGGGCCTGGGTGGTGCGGATGAAGTCGTCGTTCGCGATGTCGAGGGTCTCGAGCAGCGGCAGCCAGGCCTGCTGCACGAGGCGGTCGGCCCACTCGCGGGGCCCCATGTCGTTGGCGGTCGCGGTGCGGAGCATCTTCTGGCCGTGCTCGTCCGTGCCGGTGAGCAGCCAGGTGTCGTCACCGGCCTGCCGGTGCCAGCGGGCGAGCACGTCCGCCGCGACCTCCGTGTACCCGTGTCCGATGTGGGGCACGTCGGAGGGGTAGAAGATCGGCGTGGTGATCGTGAACGGTCGACCCGCGGGCATCCTCCGAGTTTATGGGAGCGTCCCACCCGCCCCCTCCACCATGACGGTTGCCACTTCTTGCGGTCTTGAGGCCGTCAAGACCGCAAGAAGTGGCAACCCTCAGCGTCACCGGCGGGCGGCGACCGCCGCGTCGTAGAGCGCCCGGCGGGGAAGGCCGGTCGCCTCGGCCACCTCCGCGGTCGCGTCCTTCAGCCGGGCGCCGTCGGCCACCCGCGCGAGCACCTGCGCGATCGCCTCCTCCTCGGAGGCGGCGGCGGGCTCGGCGCCGGCGAGCACGAGCACGATCTCGCCGCGCACGCCGCCCTCCGCCCAGTCCGCGAGCTCGCCGAGCGTGCCGCGCACGACCTCCTCGTGCAGCTTCGTGAGCTCCCGCGCGACGACCGCCCGGCGATCGGCCCCGAGCACCTCGGCCATCAGGGCGAGCAACGACGCGACGCGGTTCGGCGACTCGAACGCCACGACCGTCCGCCGCTCGCCGGCCAGCTCGGCGAGCCACCGGCGCCGCTCGCCGTCGCGCCGCGGCGCGAACCCCTCGAAGACGAACCGGTCCGTCGGCAGCCCCGACACCGCGAGGGCCGTGAGCACGGCCGACGCCCCCGGCACCGCCGTGACCGTGACCCCGGCGTCGATCGCGGCCCGGACGAGCGCGAAGCCCGGATCCGAGACCGTCGGCATGCCGGCGTCCGAGACCAGCACGACGTCCGAGTCCGCGGCGAGCGCCACGAGCTCCGCGATCCGCGCCCGCTCGGTCTGCTCGTCCACCCGCACGAGGCGCGGTCGGTTCGTCACGCCCAGCCCCGCGAGCAGGCGCTGCGCCACCCGGGTGTCCTCGACGCCGAGCACCGTGGCGGACTCGAGGGTCTCGATCAGGCGCCGGCCGGCGTCGCCGAGGTTCCCGATGGGCGTTCCGGCGAGCACGAGCACGCTCCAGTCTCCCGCGCGGGGAACCGGGCGGTTCCGGCCCGCGCCGTATCCTCGAGCGCGTGTCGCGCACCGAGAGCACCATCGTGCCCGTGCACGACGCCGAGCGGGCGCCGCGGCGCGCCGCTCGCGCCGCCATCGGGACCGCTCCCCACCGGAGCCGCTACCTCGCGGCACTCGGCCCGGGGCTCGTGCTGCTCGTCGCGACGATCCTCCGCTTCGTGAACCTCGGCTCCCCCGGGGTGCTCGTGTTCGACGAGACGTTCTACGTGAAGGACGCCTGGACCCTCGTCCACCTCGGGTACGAGGCGACCTGGCCCACCACCGACGCCGCCGGCAAGCCGCTCGACGTGAACGGCCTCTTCCAGGGCGGCCAGGTCGACGTCTTCACGCACACCGCCGAGTACGTCGCCCATCCGCCGCTCGGCAAGTGGATCATCGGCCTCGGCGAGCTGCTCGCCGGCGGCGCGCAGAACCCGGTGGGCTGGCGCGTCGGCGTCGCGGTGATCGGCGTGCTCGCCGTCGCGCTGCTCATGCTCGTCGCCCACCGGATGTTCCAGACGCCGCTCGTCACGCTCGTCGCCGGCGGGCTGATGGCGATCGACAACCAGGCCATCGTGATGTCGCGCATCTCGCTCCTCGACAACATGGTGATGTTCTTCGCGCTCGCCGGCTTCGCGTGCGTGCTCGAGGATCGCGCCTGGGCGGAACGCCGGTTCGGCCTCTGGCTGATGCGGCGCCGAGGGGACATCGGCTCCTGGGGGCCGACGCTGCCGTGGCGGCCCTGGCTGCTCGCCGCGGGGGTCGCGTTCGGCGCGTGCACCGCCGTGAAGTGGTCGGGGCTCTACGTCGCCGCCTTCTTCCTCGTCTACCTCGTCGGCGCCGACATGCTGCTGCGCCGCCGGGCCGGGTTCCGCTTCTGGTACAGCGCCGGGCTCCTGAAGCAGGCCTGGGCGATCGTCCTCAGCATCGTGCCGATCGGGCTCGCGACCTACCTCGCCTCCTGGACCGGCTGGTTCGTCACGTCCGGCGGCTACAACCGGCACTGGATCGAGCAGTTCCCGTCGCAGCGCTTCACCGGCCTGCTCGCCTGGGTGCCGGCACCCCTGCAGAACCTCTGGTCGTGGCACGCGTCGATCTACGCGTTCCACACCGGCCTGGACACCCCGCATCCGTACGCGGCCCCCGCGATCCTCTGGCCGCTGATCGCCCGGCCCACGTCGATGTTCTGGGATCCCGCGTCGATGTCGGGCGGGAACGGCTGCCGGTTCGGCACGTGCGCCTCGGCGATCACCGACATCCCGAATCCGCTCATCTGGTACGCCGCCTGGGCCGCCGCGGTCTACCTGCTGGTCCGCCTCATCCGCCGGCGCGAGTGGCAGGCGGGCCTGCTGCTCGTCGCGATCGCGGCCGGCTGGGTGCCGTGGCTGCTCTACCCGAAGCGCACGATGTTCTTCTTCTACACGATCGAGTTCGAGCCGTACCTGATCCTCTGCCTCGCCGCGGTCATCGGGTTGATGGTGATGCGGCCGGCGAGCGCCTCCTCGCCCGACGAGCTGATCTCCGCGGAGGCGCGCTACGGCGTGACGGTGCGCCGCGGCGTCGTGATCGGCTTCCTCGCGCTCGCGGTCGTGGTGAGCGCGTTCTTCTTCCCGCTCGACACGGGCATGCAGACGCCCTACTGGTTCTGGCACATCCACATGTGGTCCCCGACCTGGATCTGAGCCGGGGGTTATCCCCCGCCCGAAGAGGCAGGGCCGCCGGATGGGGGCGAGCCGCGCGGACCGCCACGGTGGAACCATGACCTCCACCACCATGTCCGCCCCGTCCTCCACCGTCCGAACGCCCGCCCGATCCGGCGCCGCCGCCGGCTACGGCCGGTTCTGGCGGCGGATGCCGAGGGAGCTCGGCTACCTCGCGCTCACCACCGTCATCGGGCTCGCCTCCCTCACCGTGCTCCGCGGCGTCGAGGGACTCGGCGCCGGCCTGCTGACGGTGCTCGTCGGCCTCGTCGTCTTCGCCCTGCTGCTCGTCGCGACCCGCTACCTCGGGATGTTCGAGCTCCGCCGGCTGAGCTGGGCCCGCATGCCCGGCATCCCCGCGCCGCGCTGGACCCCGCCCCTGAAGGGCAAGGGCTTCTTCCGGGCCCTCGGCGACGTCTTCGGCAACCCGCACTCCTGGTTGTACTACCTGCACAGCGGCGTGCTGAACCCGATCCTCGCCGTCCTCACGACCGTGATCTGGCTGCCCTGGATCGCCGCGAGCATCGCGCTCACCACCGCACCGATCTGGGCCTCCACCAGCCCGTACGGCCCCGACGCGACGGTCGACCTGTACCGGGTCGGCGTCGTGCACGTGGCGGGCTGGACGCCCGCTGAGGTCGCCGTCGCGGCCGTCGGCGGCGGGTTCGACCCGGTGCGCGCCGCCTGGCTCGTCGCGGGGCTCTGCGCCCTCGGGCTCGGCATGATCGCCGCGTTCCCGTTCGTGACCCGTGGCCTCACCTACGCCCACTGGGGCCTCGGGCGGCTGCTCCTCGCCCGCTTCCGCTCCGAGGACCTCGGGGTCCGCGTCGAGCAGGTCGAGGCCGCGCAGCGGGCCGCGGTCGCCGCCGAGGACAACGCCCTCCGCCGCCTCGAGCGCGACATCCACGACGGGCCTCAGCAGCGGCTGCTCCGGCTGCAGATGGAGCTGGCGGCGGCCGAGCGGCGGCTCGGCACGGACGACGCGGCGGCGGCCGAGTCGCTGGAGGAGGCGCGGACGCTGGCGCAGGAGACGCTCGACGAGCTGCGCGCCCTGTCCCAGGGGTTCGCCCCGCCGCTGCTCCAGGACCGCGGCCTCGAGGCGGCGCTCGAGGCGCTCGCGCGGCGCAGCGCCGTGCCGCTCGAGGCGGACGTGCGACTGACCGAGCCCCTGCCGTCCCCGATCGAGCGCAGCGCCTACTTCGTCGCCGCCGAGCTCACGAGCAACGCGATCAAGCACGCCGCCGCCCGGCGCATCGTGCTCGGCGTCGCGACCGAGCCCGCCCCCACCACGGGCGGTCCCGCCGTGCTGCGGATCCGGGTGACGGACGACGGCATCGGTGGGGCCGGACCCGTCCCGCACCACGGGCTCGCCGGCGCCGCGGAGCGCCTGGCCGGGCTGGGCGGCGACCTCCGGATCGTCAGCCCCGCCGGCGGCCCGACCGAGGTCGTCGCCACGATCCCGCTGCCCCGCGGGTAGCGTCGGCCGTCATGGGATCGGACTCCCCGCCGCTGAAGGTCGCGATCGTCGAGGACTCCACGCTGCTGCGCGAGGGGCTGGTGCGCCTCCTCGCGGAGGCCGGGTTCGAGACGGTCGCGGCCCTCGGCGACGCGACCACCCTCGAGCAGGCCATCGCGACGGCCGCGCCGGACGTCGTGGTCCTCGACGTCCGCCTGCCGCCCACGCACCGGGACGAGGGCGTCCGGGCCGCCATCCGCCTCCGCTCGGCCCACCCGGGGGTCGCGGTGCTGCTGCTCAGCCAGTACGTCGAGACGACGTACGCCCGCGAGCTGCTCGCCGCCGGCAGCGAGGGCATCGGGTACCTGCTGAAGGACCGGGTCACCGACCTCGAGCAGCTGCGCCTCGCGATCGAGCGGGTGGCCGCGGGCGGCACGGTGCTCGACCCGAAGATGGTGGAGGAGATGCT
>JAICSU010000174.1 GCA_025936735.1 Amnibacterium sp. | reverse complement strand
CCCGACGACAACGGCAAGGACCTCTTCGCGCACTTCAGCGCGATCAGCGCGAGCGGCTTCCGCTCGCTCGAGGAGAACCAGCGCGTCGAGTTCGACGTCGCCCAGGGCGACCGCGGCCCGCAGGCCGCGAACATCCGCCCGCTCTGAAGCCTTCCCGAAGGGCCCGGCACCGCTATGGTGACCGGGCCCTTCGGCATTCCTGCTCCGTGTCGCGGCTCCTAATCGAGGTGCCGGGCCGCGGCGACCAGCTCGGGCAACGCCATCCGGGGTCGGGTGCACACGGCGACCGGCTCGCCCTGCTCCTCGTTGTCGACGGCCACGCCGTCGTCGATCCGGGCGGCCGTCCGGCACCGCGCGAACAGGGGCTCAAGGTCGGCCAGCTGGCCGCCGACGACGATCACGATGCTCGGATCCACATCCGGCACCGATAGCTCGCCGAGGGCGTTGTGGCCGCTGTACACGGCGTGCGCGAACCGGGTGGAGTACCGGGCCATCGCGCCGGCCTCGCCGTAGTTCGAGGTGAGCACGACGGTGCCGGAAGGCGCCGGCGCCCCGACACGGTCCACCGTCCGCACCAGTTCGGGCCAGCCGACCTGGTCTGCCGCCGCCTGGTTGATCGCCGGAACCGGGGTCGAGCCGACGACACCGAGCGGTAGGACCGGGAGGGCGATCGCCGAGGTCACGACAGCGCTGACGGCGAGCCCGACGCCGACGACGCGACGCCGCACCGCCGTCGCCGCCCACTCAGCGGTCGGCACGCAGCCGAGCGCGAAGACGACCGTCAGCACCCCGTAGGGGTAGTAGATCTGGCCGCCGGCCAGCGCAGCGAGCACCACCACGACGAGGAATGCGACGGCGACGAACCGGATGCGCTGCCAACCCGGACGCCGCAGCAGCGCGACCAGGCCCGCGATCCAGATCGGGACGACCAGCGGGCTCATCAGCAGCACGAGGTAGGGCACCGCGAGGATCCGCGTGCTGACGCCGTGCTTCGCCTCGAGCGCGGCGCCCATCCGCAGCTGCGGGAGCCCGTGAGCCGCCTGGTAGATCAGATCAGGCGCGCCGAGGACGAGGACGAGCGCGACACCGCCCCAGAGCCAGGGCGACCGGAGCTCGCGACGCGGGCCCGCGACGGCGAGCCCGACGGCGATCCCGGCGAGCAGCATCGCGACGAGCAGCCTGTTCGTCAGGTCGAGGCCCGCCGCGCCGCCGGCGAGCAGCCACCATCGCCCGTCCTCGCGGCGGACCGCCCGGATCGCGCCGAGCAGCACGGCCGGCCACGCGAGCAGGTCGATCGTGCTGGTGAGGAACGAGTGACCGCGCACGAGGGTGAAGGTCCCGAAGGCGGCGCCCCACGCCGCGAAGGCCTGGGCGAGCGCTCCACCGCCGGCCTCGCGGGTGATCAGCGCGAGCACCAGGACGGACGCGGAGGCGAACAGGATCGCCGGGATCCGGATCGCCCACACGGTGTCGACGACGGCGGAGATGCCGTGCACGAGCAGGGGGGTGAGCGGCGGCTGGTCGACGTAGCCCCAGGCCGGCGGCAGCATGCGGAAGTACAGCTCGTCGCGCTCGTAGCCGTAGAGGGGCGAGAGCACGGCGAGCAGGACGACGAGGACGGCGACAGGCGGGAGGATCCTGCGCCACGCGATCGGCGTCATGCGGGGGGCGACGCCGTCAGCGGAGCGACGAGGGGCACGCCCGGCCGGTAGGCGAGGTGCACGTAGGACGGCGCGTCGACCAGCACGAGGTCGCCGCGCGCGCCCACCCGCAGCACGCCCACGTCGTCCCGACGCAGGGCCGCCGCACCGCCTGCCGTCGCCGCGCGGAGCGCCTCGCGGGGCGTCATGCCCATCTCGCGCACGGCGAGGGCGATGCAGAACGGCATCGACGTGGTGAACGACGAGCCCGGATTGCAGTCGCTGGCGAGCGCGAGCGCGACCCCGGCGTCGAGCAGCCGGCGGGCGTCGGGATACGCGGAGCGGGTCGAGAACTCCGCGCCGGGCAGCAGGGTGGCGACCGTGGCGCCACCGGCCAGGGCGTCGACGTCGGCCTGCTCCAGGTGGGTGCAGTGGTCGACGCTCGCCGCGCCGAGGCCGACGGCGAGCCGGACGGCGGGGGAGGGCGCCAGCTGGGCCGCGTGCAGGCGGAGGCCGAGGCCGGCGTCGCGGCCGGCCACGAGGATCCGCTCGGCCTGCTCCACCGTGAAGGCGCCCCGGTCGCAGAACACGTCGATCCAGCGGGCGTGCGGAGCGCAGGCGGCGAGCATGGGGCCGACCACGAGGTCGACGTAGCCGTCGGGGTCGTCCGCGTACTCCGGAGGAACGACGTGAGCGCCGAGCAGCGTCGTCTCGGGCGTGAGCGTCGCGGCGAGGCGGAGTGCGCGGGCCTCGTCCGGGACCGTGAGGCCGTACCCGCTCTTGATCTCGATCGTCGTGGTGCCCTGCCGCCGGGCCTCGGCGACGAGGGCCGACGCCCGGGCCAGCAGCGCGTCGTCGCTCGCGGCGCGGGTGGCCGCGACCGTGGTGCGGATGCCGCCGGCGCTGTAGGGCCGACCCGCCATCCGGGCCTCGAACTCGGCGGAGCGGTCGCCGGCGAAGACGAGGTGCGTGTGGCTGTCGACGAACCCGGGGATGACGCAGCGGCCCTCGGCGTCGATCCGCTCGTCTGCGTCCGGCGCGGAGGCGGCGGGGCCGAGCCACGCGATCCGGCCGTCCTGCACGACCACCGCCGCGTCGCGGAGCTCGTCGGGCAGCCCGTCGTCGTCGACGTTGCGGACGAGCAGGCCGATGCGGTCCACGAGCACGGCGGTCATCGGGGCTCCTCCGAGACGGCGGCGATCGCGTCCGCGAGCAGGGCGCCGACGTCGCCCAGCCGGTGCCGGCCGCCGGACACGACGCGCTCGCCGCCGACGACGACGTCCGTGACGTCGGCGGCGGATGCGGCGAGGTGCACCTGGTCGAGCCGCGCGCCGGCGGTGCGCGGCGACGCGGTCGAGACGGCGACGAGGTCGCAGGGCGCGCCGGCCGCGATGACGCCGCCCGGCCAGCCGAGGCTGCGGTAGCCGCCCCGGGTGCCGGCCTCGAGCAGGGCCGCGGGCGTCAGGCGACCGCGTTGCCCGGAGGCGAGCCGCTGATCCGCCTCGAGGCGCTGCAGCTCCTCGAACGGGTCGATGCGCGCGTGCTGGTCCGTGCCGAGTGCGAGGGCGACGTGCCGGTCCGCGAGCCGCCGGACCGGCCCGATCCCGTCCGCGAGGTCCGCCTCGGTGGTCGGGCAGATGCAGACCGTCGCCGCCGCGCCGGCGAGCAGCTCGACGTCGTGCCCGGTGAGGTGCGTGGCGTGCACGGCGGTGAAGCGATCGGTCACGACGCCGGCGTCGGCGAGGACCGCGAGCGGGGTGCGCCCGTAGGCGGCGGCGACCTGAGCGTTCTCGGCGGGCTGCTCGGAGACGTGCGCGTGCACCGGCTCGTCGCGGGGCAGCAGGTCGGGCAGCTGCGCGAGCGCGGCCGGGTCGACGGCGCGGACGGAGTGCGCAGCGGTGCCGATCCGCGCGAGCGGGCCGGGCGTCAGCCGGCGGTGCCGCGCGGCCCAGGTGGCGAGGTCCGGATCCGCGAACCGGTGCTGGGCCGGGGCGAGGGGCACGCGGCGGCCGGCGGTGTCGAGGCCGCCGTGCAGGTAGACCGTGTCGAGCAGCGTGACGCGGATGCCGGCTTCGGCGGCCGCGGCGAGCACGGCGTCCGCCATGGCGGTCGGCTCGGGGTAGGCGGTGCCGTCCGGGCGCCGGTGCACGTAGTGGAACTCGCCGACGAGCGTGAAGCCGGCGAGCACCATCTCGGCGAAGACGGCCGTCGCGAGCGCCCCGTAGCCCTCGGGGGTGAGCCGGTGGGCGAGGGCGTACATCGCGTGCCGCCACGTCCAGAAGGAGCCGCCGCCGTCGTGCGTCGTGCCGCGGAGCGCCCGGTGGAACGCGTGCGAGTGGGCGTTCGCGAAGCCGGGGAACGTGACGCCCGGCAGGCGCACGTCGTCGGCACCGCCCGGTGCGCCGGGCAGCACGGCCTGGATCGTTCCGGCCTCCTCCCGTACCCGCACCGCGGAGGCGAAGCCGGTGGGCAGCACCGCCTGCTCGAGCCAGAAGGTCGTCATGCCTGCACCGAGTAGGCGCTGACCCGCTGCATGACGAGGGCGAGCGCCGCGACACCGAGCTCGATGTCGGGGAGCTCGGCGGACTCGCCGGGGGCGTGCGAGATCCCGGACGGGTTGCGGACGGCCAGCATCGCCACCGACGCCCCTGCGGCGCGGAGCACCCCCGCGTCGTGCCCCGCGCCGGAGGGGAGCGTCGGCGCGTCGGCACCGGTCAGCTCGCGGATCACCGCGGGGAGGGGGCGGGCGTCCTCGGCGGCGAACGCCGTCTCACCCGTCCAGCTCTCCTCGGTCGGCGCGACGCCCGCGACCGCTGCCACCGCGTCGACCACCCGCCGGATGCGTGCCTCGTCGGGACCCCGGACATCGAGCCACAGCGACGCGCGGCCCGCGATCGCGTTCACCGCGCCCGGCTCGACGTCGATGCGCCCGACGGTCGCGAGGGCGTCCTCGGCGAGCGCGGCCTCCCGCGCCGCCAGGACGACCGCGGCGGCCCGCACGACGGGGTCGTCGCGGTCGGCCATCGGCGTGGTGCCGGCGTGGTTCGCCTGCCCGGGGAGGTCGATCCGCCAGCGGCCGTGGGGCCAGATGCCGGTCAGCACGCCGAGGGGAGCGCCCGCCGCCGCGAGTCCCGCAGCGCCGGAGCCGTCGACGGGCAGGTGCCCCTGCTCGACGTGGAGCTCGAGGTACGACCCGCGGACGCGCTCCGGCTCCGGGCCGAGAGCATCCGGATCGAGGCCGGCGGCGCGCATCGCGTCGTCGAGGCGCACACCGTCGCGGTCGACGAGCGCCCGCGCCCTCTCCGGGTCGACGGCGCCCGTCAGCAGCCGGGAGCCGAGGCAGGCGAGCCCGAAGCGGCCGCCCTCCTCGTCCACGAAGGCGACGACCGAGACGGTGGATCCCGGGGACGCGCCCGCCTCCTGCAGGGAGCGGATCGCCGCGAAGGCGCTCGCGATGCCGAGCGGGCCGTCGAGCGGGCCGCCGTTCGGCACGCTGTCGAGGTGGGAGCCGACGATCAGGCCCGCTCCGGGCCGGAGCCGCCAGTGCGCCCAGAGGTTGCCGTTGCGGTCCACCTCCGTCTCGAGGCCGAGATCGGTGGCCTCCGCGAGGAACCAGGCGCGCATCGCCGCGTCGGCATCGGTCCAGGCGAGCCGGTCGTAGCCGCCCTGCTCGTTGCGGCCGATGGGGGCGAGCGTCTCGAGCAGCGCCGCGATGCGGCTCACGACTCGCGCATGGGGGTGCGGACGCCGAGCCGGTCGGCCACCGCATCCGCCTCCGCATAGCCCGCGTCGACGTGGCGGATGACGCCCATGCCGGGGTCGTTGGTGAGCACCCGCTCGACCTTCTCGCGCGCGAGGTCGGTGCCGTCGGCGACGGTGACCTGGCCCGCGTGGATCGAGCGGCCGATGCCGACGCCGCCGCCGTGGTGGATGGACACCCAGGTCGCGCCCGACGCCGTGTTCACCAGCGCGTTGAGCAGCGGCCAGTCCGCGATGGCGTCGGAGCCGTCCTTCATCGCCTCCGTCTCGCGGTAGGGCGAGGCGACCGATCCGGCGTCCAGGTGGTCGCGGCCGATCACGAT
>JAICSU010000191.1 GCA_025936735.1 Amnibacterium sp. | reverse complement strand
GGGGTGCTGCTCGTGCACGGGGCGCCGATCACCGCGGGCACCATCGTCGCCTTCACCACCGTGCAGTCGCGGCTCACCTTCCCGCTGCTCGGCCTCCTGCGGGTGGCCCTCGATCTGCAGACCTCGGGGGCGCTGTTCGCCCGCATCTTCGAGTACCTCGACCTGAAGCCCGCGATCCGCGACGCCCCCGGTGCCGTCGACGTGCCGGTCGGCGAGCGGCTCGGGCTCGTCGAGTTCGAGCACGTGTCCTTCGCGTACCCGCCGGCTCCCGGCGAGCGGGAGGGGATCCGGATCCTCGACGACGTCGATTTCACCGTCGAGCCGGGCCGGTTCACGGCACTCGTCGGCCCCTCGGGTGCCGGCAAGACGACCATCGGGTACCTGCTGCCGCGGCTCTACGACGTGACCGGGGGCACGGTGCGCTTCGCGGGCGTCGACGTGCGCCAGCTGAAGCAGTCCTCCCTGCTGTCCCACATCGGCATCGTGAGCCAGGAGACCTACCTCTTCCACGCGACGATCCGCGACAACCTCCGCTACGCCAAGGAGGACGCGACGGACGAGGAGATCGAGGCCGCCGCCCGCGGCGCGAACATCCACGAGACGATCGCCCGCTTCCCCGAGGGGTACGACACGGTCGTCGGGGAGCGCGGCTACCGGCTCTCCGGCGGGGAGAAGCAGCGGGTCGCGATCGCCCGCGTCCTGCTCAAGAACCCCGCCGTGGTGCTGCTCGACGAGGCGACGAGCGCCCTCGACTCGGTCTCCGAACGGATCGTGCAGGAGGCGCTCGACGCCGCCGCGAGCGGCCGCACCACTGTCGCCATCGCCCATCGGCTCTCCACGGTGATCGACGCGGACGAGATCCTCGTGATCGACGGGGGCCGCATCGTCGAGCGCGGCACGCACGCCGACCTCGTGCGACGGGGCGGCCTCTACGCGGAGCTCGCCGCCGAGCAGGGCGTCGAGCCGGTCGATCCGGCGTTCGACGCCGCCCGCGCGTAGGTCCTCTCCTCCTCGTCGAAGGGGAGAGGAGGCGTGTAGGTCGGGCACGGGCCCGAACGCCTGACCGGGAAGCCCGACGGTCGCCGCTTCCTGCGAGTCTGGAGGACCGCAGGCCGCAGAGGTGGCGACCGTCTTCGGGATGGGAGGGTGGCGGGATGGCCGTCGTCGTGTTCGCGCCCAACGCGTTCAAGGGATCGATCGGGCCCGTCGCCGCGGCCGAGGCGCTCGCCGCCGGATGGGCGCGGGTACGACCGGAGGACGAGCTGCGCCTCGTGCCCATGGCCGACGGCGGCGACGGCACGCTCGAGGCGCTCGCTGCGGTCGAACCGGCCGTGGCGCAGCACGCCGTCGTGCCCGGACCCGACGGCGGCGCGCTCCCCGTCCGCTGGATCGTGTCGGAGGAGGGGACCGCGACGATCGAGCTCGCGTCCACGGGTGGGCTGGCCGCGTTCGCCGGCTCCCCGCTGGATCCGCGGGTGCGGGCGGCGAGGGCCGGCACCCTCGGTTTCGGCGCCGCCGTGCGCATCGCGCTGGAGCGCGGAGCGACCGAGATCGTGCTCGCGATCGGGGGCAGCGCCTCGACGGACGGCGGCGCCGGATTCCTCACGGCGCTCGGGGCGCGGCTCCTCGACGCCGACGGGGCGGCGGTCCCGCCCGGCAACGCCGGCCTCGCCCGCCTCGAGCGCGTCGACGTGAGCCGGCTCCTCCCGCCGCCCGCCCGGGGCGCGGTCGTGCTCACCGATGTGACGAACCCGCTGCTCGGCCCGGCCGGGGCGGCGGCGGTGTTCGCGCCGCAGAAGGGCGCGGCGCCGGACGACCTGCCCCGATTCGAGGAGAACCTCGCCCGCTTCGCCGAACGACTGGCCGCGGCGCTGCCAACCCATCCCGACCTGCCGGGGGCCGGCGCGGCCGGAGGGCTCGGTTTCGGGCTGCACGCCTGGGGCGCGCGGATCGCGGACGGCGCGGCCGAGGTGGCGCGCCGCGCGGGCCTCCCCGAGGCGCTCGCCGGTGCGGCCGCGGTCGTCACGGGGGAGGGGCGCTACGACGCACAGACCGCCGGCGGCAAGGCCCCGGCCCGGGTGCGCGCGCTCGCCGCGGCCGCCGGCGTTCCGGCACTCCTCGTCGCGGGCGCGATCGGCGCCCCGACCACGGAGTGGGCCGACGCGGTCTCGCTCATCGAGTTGGCCGGTGGGGCGGACCGCCCGATCCGCGAGCCGGCGACCTGGCTGGCCGCCGCCGGCGCGCTGCTCGCCGAACGCCCTCGCTGGGACGACTGAAGCCGTCGTCCTGAGCGGCTCCGACGAGCGGATCCGCAGTCGACCGTCTCCTGGAGAACCGATACCGTCGCCTCATGCGGATCCTGGTCGTCGGCGCCGGTGGAGTGGGGGACGCGATCGCGAAGATCGCGGCGACCCGCGGCTTCTACGAGGCGGTGATCGTCTCGGACTACGACGTCTCCCGGGCGGAGCGGACCGTCGCCTGGATCGCCGGCCGTCACGGACCCGATGTCGCGGCACGGTTCGGCACCGCCCGCATCGACGCGTCCGACCCCGACGGCGTCGCGGCCGTGGCCCGCGAGCACGGCATCACGCACGTGATGAACGCGGTGGAGCCGAAGTTCGTGCCCTCCGTCTTCGCCGGGGCGCTCGCGGCGGGCGCCGACTACCTCGACATGGCGATGAGCCTCTCGGAGCCGCACCCGACGGAGCCGTTCCGGCTGCCCGGCGTGAAGCTCGGCGACGACCAGTTCGAGCAGGCGGCCGACTGGGAGACCGCCGGGCGCCTGGCGCTCGTCGGGATGGGCGTCGAGCCCGGCCTCAGCGACGTCCTGGCCCGCTACGCCGCCGACCACCTCTTCCGCGAGATCGACGAGCTGGGCACCAGGGACGGCGCCAACCTCGTCGTGCGGAACGAGGCGGGGGAGGAGATCTTCGCCCCGTCGTTCAGCATCTGGACGACGCTCGAGGAGTGCCTCAACCCGCCGGTGATCTGGGAGCGCGACAGCGGCTGGACGACCACGGCACCGTTCTCCGAGCCCGAGGTGTTCGAGTTCCCCGAGGGCATCGGCCCGGTCGAGTGCGTCAACGTGGAGCACGAGGAGGTGCTCCTCATGCCCCGGTGGCTCGACGCCCGGCGGGTCACCTTCAAGTACGGCCTCGGCGCGGAGTTCATCGGGATCCTGCGCACCCTCCGCGACCTCGGGCTCGCCTCCACCGTGCCGCTCCGCGTGCGCAGCGCGAACGGGCCCGTCGAGGTCGCCCCTCGGGACGTCGTGGCGGCGGCGCTGCCGGACCCGGCGACGCTCGGCCCGCGGATGGCGGGCAAGACCTGTGCGGGCGTGTACGTCACGGGGACGGGCGTCGACGGCGCACCCCGGGCCGTGTACCTCTACCACGTCGCCGACAACGCGGACACGATGCGGGACTACGACAGCCAGTGCGTCGTGTGGCAGACCGCGCTGAACCCGGTGATCGCCCTCGAGCTGCTCGCGACCGGCGCCTGGACGGGCATCGGGGTGCTCGGGCCCGAGGCGTTCCCCGCCGATCCCTTCCTCGAGCTCATGGCGCGCAGCGCCGCCGACGGGGGATACGGCCAGCCGTGGGGCCTCGAGGAGCGGGAGGCCGTCAGCCGATCGTGAGGGTCGCGGTGATCGCGATGCTGACGCAGCAGACGAGCCCGATGGCGATCATCAGCAGGTTCCCGCGCCACGGGTGACGCTCGCTCCAGCGGAGGATGCCCGGCCGCGTGTGGCGCAGGTCGTGCAACGTCATCGGGGTCTCGACGGTCTCGACGAGCACGTCGAAGTGCCGCAGCACGGTGCGCATGTGCTGATCCGTCCAGCTCGCGCCGCTCATCCGCAGCACGGTGCGTTCCTCGGCGTCGAGCACGAACAGCTGCCGGCGCGTCTGCACGCTCTGCGGGTCGTACAGGGCGAGCAGCACGGCGGATGCGACCGCCTCGCGGGGCGTGCTCCGGGTGCGGCCGAGCAGCCCGTGCTCGACCATCCCGCCCGGGTGCAGCACGAGCCGCGCACGGGAGAACCGCCAGGCGACGAGCGCCGCGATGACGAGCGTCACGACCGCCGCCACCGACACCGGCAGGATGCGGCCGCCGGTGCTCGCGATGACGAACCCGGTGACGTAGACGGGCACCACGGCCGCGACGAGGGAGCCCACGATCGGCAGCCAGTACCGCTGCCGGAAGGGCTTCAGCGTCACCGTGCCCACGGCGCGTGCGGCCGGGGCGGTCGTGGTCATGCCGGGCAGGCTACGTCGGATGGGCGCCGATCCGCAGTCCCCAGAACGGTGCGCATCCGCTTCCCACCCGGATTGGGGGCGGCGATCCGGGGGCGCCCGCTCGTAGCGTTTCGGCATCGGTCGTTCCCCGAGCCGCACCCACGGCGCCGACCGCAGAAGGACCCGCCATGCACGAGGACGACCTCACGATGCCGTTCTGCGCCTCCTGCCAGGAGGAGTTCGTCGCCCGGGGCGACGCCGACGACCGGCACTGGGAGTGCCCGGCCTGCGGACGCGCCCTGCGCTGAGCGGCGTCGCCGCGTCAGCCCCCCGCGACACCCATGACGGGCACGTCGTCGGGCTGGAAGATCGCTTCGATGGGCTCCCCGAAGACCCGGGCGATCCGGAACGCGAGGGGAAGGCTGGGGTCGTACCGCCCCGTCTCCAGCGCGTTCACGGTCTGCCGGGAGACGTCGAGCAGGTCGGCCAGCGCCGCCTGCGTGAGCCCGTGCACGTCGCGGAGCTCCCGGAGCCGGTTCCTCACCGGCGTCCCGCCACACCGCCGGCGATCGCCCAGGTGACCATGCCGACGCCGTAGATGATCCAGGGGCCGGCCGCCAGCACGAGGCCCGCCGTCGCGAGGAGGCCGAGTGTGACGGCGGCGAGCATCGCGAGGGCGAAGCCGGCGGCGAGGCCCTCGAGCAGGATGCGCCTCTGGTACTCGTCGATGCGGCGCACGTGACGGAGCACCGCCCAGGCGACGCCTGCGGCGGGC
>JAICSU010000156.1 GCA_025936735.1 Amnibacterium sp. | reverse complement strand
GCTTCCCCGACGCCCGCTTCAACATCGACGTGAAGGACCGGCGGGCCGCGATCCCGGTGGCCGCCGCGATCCGGTCAGCCCGTGCCGAGGAGCGGGTGCTGGTCACCTCCTTCCGGGGGAAGCGCCGGCGCGCCACGCTGCAGAGGCTCCCCCCGGTCGCGACATCCGCGTCCGGCGATCGGATCGCCCTCGCCCTCGTGGGCCTGCGGCTGCGGTCGCGCCCGCTGGTGCGGGCCGCGCTCGCGGGCACCGACGCGGTGCAGATCCCAGAGCGGCTCGCGGGCCTCGACGCCACGGCGCCGGCCGTCATCGAGATGCTGCACGCGGCGGGCGTCGAGGTGCACTTCTGGGTGATCAACGACCCCGAGCGGATGCGCGAGCTCGTGCGCCGCGGCGCGGACGGGATCGTCACCGACGTGCCGGATCTGGCCGTGGACGCGCTCCGCTGAGGCCGCTCCCGCAGCGTGAGGCCCTGGTGAACACGCTCTGGGAGAGGTCTGGGAATCACCGCTCCTGGGAAGGCCCCGCTCCGAAGCCCGGTTATACCGGAGGCTCGGGGAACGAGAGGGGAACATCGATGGCGGATCGCAGCTTGCGTGGGATGCGGCTCGGCGGGCAGAGCCTGCAGAGCGAGGAGGGGGTCGTCTTCTCGGAGCGGCAGGTGCGCGAGTACCGGGCCGCCGACGGCGGCACGTTCTCGGTGACCTTCGCGGCCGATGCCGAGATCCCCGAGCGCTGGACCAACGCGAAGACCGGCCAGGAGGGCCGCCTGCTCGACGAGGACGGCAACCTCGCCGCCTCGACGGTCAAGGAGGCCAAGCCTCCCCGCACCCACTGGGACATGCTGCTGGAGCGGCGCACGCGCGCCGAGCTCGAGGAGCTGCTCGAGGAGCGTCTGCAGTACCTGCGGGCCCGCCGCGGCAAGACCGGGGACAAGAAGGCGTCGTAGCGGCCGCCTCCTCGTCGGGCCGCCCGCCGATCAGCGGCGGCGGCGCAGCGGTCGCGCGACGATCGCGACGATGAGGGGCAGCAGCCCGCCGAGCACGGCGAGCGCGGCGCCGAGCGCCACCCCGAACGCGACGGCGGGCGTCGTGCCGACGGCGAGCGGCACCGCCTCCGTCCGCACCACCGGCCGGAACGGCGGGGCCGCGTAGATGGTGGCGCCGGTCGGGTCGATGAACGTGGTCGAGGCGACCGTCGACACGCTCACGACGGAGCGTCCCGTCTCGATCGCGCGCAGCCGGGCGATCGCGAGCTGCTGCTGGTTCTCCTCCGTGGTGCCGAAGTCGGCGTTGTTCGTCTGCGCGACGAGCACCTGCGCGCCGTCGGCGACGGAGCCGAGGATGAGGCCGTCGTCGACGATGTCGAAGCAGATGTCGACGCCGATCGGCACCGTGCCGACCTTCAGCACCGGCGACCGCGTGCCGGGCGTGTAGTCGCGCCCGATCAGCTTCAGCAGGCCGGGCGCGAACGGCGTCCAGAAGGCGCGGTCGGGCACGTACTCGCCGAACGGCACCGGATGCGTCTTGTCGTAGATCCCGGCGATCCCGCGGTTCGCCTCCCAGAGCAGCGACGAGTTGTAGTACTTCCCGTCGCGGGTGGTGATCGCCCCCGCGAGGAGCGGGGCGTTCTTCAGCAGCGCGACCGCGTTGAACTGCTGGAGGATCGACGGATCCGAGAAGGGATCGGCCTCGCTCGCCCCCTCGGGCCAGACGATGAGGTCGGACCCGGCGAGCGGGGCCCGCAGCGTCGCCTCGGTCGTCGCGAGGAGGTTCGCAGCGGCGTCGTTCTTCGGGTCGAAGTAGCCGGCGTGCGTGTCCGGCTGGACCGCGGTGATCCTCATCACCCCGGCTTCGCTGGGACGGAACGGCGGGATCGCGAGGATCAGCCCGGCCGCGACCGCGACCGCGAGCAGCCGCGGGACGAGATGCTCGAGCACGCCCGGGCGGCCGATCGGCGCGAAGCCGCCGCGCGGCTCGGTGAGGCACGCCAGCGCGAAGGCGGTCAGCCAGGCGAGCAGGAAGGACAGGCCGGACAGGCCGAACCAGGCCGCGAGCGGCGCGAAGGGGCTCGTCGACTGGCTGAGTGCGAAGCGGCCCCACGCGAAGCCGCCGTACGGGAAGGTCCCGGCGACCACCTCCCGGCACGTCCAGGCCGCCGCGACGAGCAGGGGCGTGACGCCGACCCGGCCCCAGCGCGAGCGCCAGAGCAGCGGCACCGACCGGTGCACCAGCGCGATCAGGCCGCCGCCGAGCCCCATGAGCAGGGCCTCCAGCGTGCCGAGGGCGAGCAGCGGCGCGGCGCCGAGGAAGAGCGTCACCCAGCCGATCAGGGAGAACCAGAAGGCGAGCCCCCCGGCGAACCCGACGACGACGCCGGTGACGAACCCGCGCCCCCTCAGGGCCGCGAGGAGCCCCCCGACGCCCACGAAGGCGAGGACCCAGACGTTCGGCGCCGGGAAGGCGAACGAGTACACCCAGCCGGACAGGATCGACAGGAGCAGCGCGGGCAGGAACGGCAGGGCGAACGGCGGACGCTCACGGAGGCGGCGCCGCCGGCGCCTCCGCCCCGCCGGCGCCGCGGCCGGCCTCGTCATCAGGTCAGCCGACACTGCTGTAGGCCACGATCCCGCGCCGGATCGCGTCGAGCGCCTGCCGCGCGGTCCGGGCGACCTGGCCGTCCGACACCTGCGACACCTGGTCGAGCAGGTCGATCACCTGCTTGGTCCACCGGACGAAGTCCCCCGCCTGCAGGTCGGCCTCGCGAAGGACCGCGTCGAGGCCGCCCCCGCGCGCCCACCGGTGCATCGCCGAGCAGAGGCCGACAGACGGGGGTGTGGAGCCGGGCAGGCGGTGCGAGCGCTCCAGGTCGTCGAGGCGTTCCCAGAGCCCCTCGAGCCGGTTCCAGGCGTCGCGGAACGGGCCCTTGGGGAGCCAGCGCTCGTCGACGAGGCCCTCCTCCCGCCGGGCCTCGAACACGAACGTCGTGGCGAGCGCGGCGGCGGCCGCGGCGTCGAGGCCGTTCCACACCCCCCGGCGCAGGCTCTCCGCCAGCAGCAGGTCGCGCTCGCCGTAGATGCGGGCGAGCATCCGGCCGTGCTTCGTGAGCACGATCCGGCCGCCGTCGACCACGCGGAGGTAGTCCTCGCTGATCAGCACGTCCGTGACCCGATCGAAGATGCGGGCGACGGCTCCGGTGCGGGAGGCGATCTGCTGCTGGAGGTGGTCGTTCTGCCGCTTCAGGCGCCACCAGCGCTCCGCCCACCGCGACAGCTCCTCGCGCCGCGGCGACGTGTGCGCCGGATGCGCCCGCAGCCGGCGGCGCAGCGACTGGAGCTCCCGCTGGCGCCGCTCCCGGGCGCGGGCCGACTGGTCGGCGGGTTTGACGCCCGCCTTCTCGAGGTCGGAGATCTCGCGGCGGATGGCGGCGTACTCCGCGACGTCCCCGGAGGCGCCGGTGTCGTCCTGCATCGCCCGTTCGTACCCGGCGAGCGACTCCTCCTGCTGCCGCACCTTGCGGGCGAGGTCGACGACGGCGCGGTCCGCCTGGAACTGCGCGAACGACGACTCGAGGATCTCCCGGGTGCGCTCGCGGCCGAACCGCTCGATGAGGTTGACGGCCATGTTGTACGTCGGCTTGAACGACGAGTTGAGCGGGTAGGAGCGGCGGGACGCGAGCGAGGCGATGGCCTGCGGGTCGAGGCCCTCCTGCCAGCAGATGACGCTGTGGCCCTCGACGTCGATGCCGCGGCGGCCGGCGCGGCCCGTGAGCTGCGTGTACTCCCCCGGCGTGATCGGCACCCGGCCCTCGCCGTTGAACTTCTCGAGCTTCTCCAGCACCACCGTGCGGGCCGGCATGTTGATGCCGAGCGCGAGCGTCTCGGTGGCGAACACGACCTTGACCAGCTTGCGCTGGAACAGCTCCTCGACGACCTCCTTGAAGGCGGGCAGCAGGCCGGCGTGGTGGGCGGCGACGCCGCGCTCGAGGCCCTCCAGCCACTCCCAGTAGCCGAGCACGGCGAGGTCCTCGTCGAGCAGGGTGCGGCAGCGGTCCTCGACGATCGCGCGGATCTCCTCGCGCTCCCACGCCTCCGTGAGCCGGATGCCGTCGCGCATCGCCTGCCGCACCGCGGCGTCGCAGCCGGCGCGGCTGAAGATGAAGAAGATCGCGGGCAGCAGGTTGTGCTCGCGCAGCAGCTCGATGATGTCGCTGCGCGGCATGCCGAAGCGCTGCGGCTTGCCGCCCTTCGAGTGGTAGCGGCCCACGTCCTGCATCTGCCGGCTCGACAGCGTGCGGCCGCTGTACCTGGCCATCTGGGCGAGCTCGGGGTTGACGCGGGCGGCTCCCCCGGTGGCACCCACCGGGACGGTCGAATCGAAGAGGTCGACGAGCTTGGTGCGCATGAGGACGTGCTGCTCGAGGGGCACGGGCCGCTCCTCGGAGACGATCACCCGCGTGTTCCCTCGCACCGCGTTCAGCCAGTCGCCGAACTCCTCCGCGTTCGACACGGTCGCGGAGAGGGAGACGAGCCGGACCCGCTGCGGGAGGTGGATGATCACCTCCTCCCACACGGCGCCGCGGAAGCGGTCCGCGAGGTAGTGCACCTCGTCCATCACGACGTACTGCAGGTCGTGCAGCAGGTCGCTCTCCGCGTACAGCATGTTGCGGAGCACCTCGGTGGTCATCACGACGACGCGGGCGCGCGGGTTGACCGACGTGTCACCGGTGAGCAGGCCGATCGAGTCCGGGCCGTAGAGGTCGACGAGCTCGTTGTACTTCTGGTTCGACAGCGCCTTCATCGGCGCGGTGTAGAAGACCTTCTCGCTCGTGGTGCCCATCGCGAGGAACACGGCGAACTCGGCGACGATCGTCTTGCCGGCCCCGGTGGGCGCGGCGACGAGCACGCTGTCGCCGTCCTCGAGCGCCACGCAGCCGGCGACCTGGAACGGGTCCAGGTCGAACGCCAGCTGGTCACGGAACGCCTGGACCGCCGGATGACCGGCGCGCTGCCGCGACGCGGAGTACCGCTCCGCCGGACTCAAGGTCACGAGCGGGGCCCTACAGCGCGGTCAGCTCGGCGTCGGCCCGGCGGTCCACCCGGCGGTCGTGAAGGAAGGCCACGCCGACGGATCCGAAGTAGAGCGCGACCAGCGGCGCGGCGAGCAGGAGCATCGAGAGCACGTCCGCCGACGGGGTCGCCAGCGCCGTGAACACGATCGTGATCAGGATCGCGATGCGCCAGCCCTTCAGGATGGCGCGGGCGCGCAGCACCCCGGCGAAGTTCAGCAGCACGAGGAACACCGGCAGCACGAAGGCGACGCCGATGATCAGCACGAGCCGGAGCACGAAGTCGAGGTACGTCTTCGCGTCGACGAGGGTCGCGTCCTGGGTGCCCGCGAAGCCGGTCATCAGCTCGACGATGTGCGGCACCAGCAGCCAGCCGGCGGCGCAGCCGATCAGGAACAGCGGGACCGCCGAGAAGAAGAAGCCGAAGACGTACTTCTTCTCCGTCCGCGTGAACGCGGGCGTGATGAACGCGAAGATCTGGTACAGCCAGATCGGGCTCGACAGCACGATGCCGAGCACGATCGCGATCTCGAACTTCACGTCGAACGCCGACGTGATGCCCGTGAAGTTCAGGCGCGAGATCCGCTCGCTCGCCTTGCCGCCCGCGAGCAGCGGGCTGCGGAGGGCGTTCAGGACGAGATCGTTCAGGAACCAGCCGACGACACCACCGGCGAGCACGCCGAGCGCAGCGCGCATCAGCCGCTTGCGCAGCTCGATGAGGTGCTCGACGAGCGGCATGCGCCGCTCGGTGTTGCGGACGCGCGTGGCCTCGGCCACGCGGCTCAGCTCCGGCGGGAGCCCGGCGTGCGCGAGTCGGTGTCCGAGGGCGGCTCAGCCGTGTAGTACACGGGCTCCGCGTCCTCGTCCCGGGCGTCCTTCGCGCGGTCGGACTTGCTGTCGGCGCTGACGTCCTTCATCTCCTTGCGGAAGACCTTGACGGACTGGCCGAGGCCCTTCGCGAACATCGGGAGACGCGTCGCGCCACCGAAGAGGATCAGCACCACGACGGCGATGATGACGATCTTCCAGAAACCGAGGTCGCCGAGGAATGGCATCGGATGCTCCTGTCCGGCCCGTCGTCGGGCCCGCTTGCCGCACGAGTCTAAGCCGCGCTCGACGGGATTCGGTGCAGCATCGGTACCGGTTCGGTCACCGGTACTGCTCGGCCCCCGCCGACGCCCATTCCGCGACCGTGCGGCGCGCCTCCGCCGGCTCGATGACCTGGACGAGCCCCGAGCGCTGGGTGACCAGCCGCTTCAAGCCGTGCAGGTGGGCGATCCGGAGCCGGGTGCGCACCCAGCCCCGACGCTTCGCGGGCTCGAGCACGGGCCGATCGCCGAGGTAGTCGGCGAGCAGCGGAAGCGCCGCCTCCGCCACCTCGATCACGACGGTGAGGTCGCGTTTGGAGGGCTGGAAGATGCGCTC
>JAICSU010000293.1 GCA_025936735.1 Amnibacterium sp. | reverse complement strand
CACTCGGCGGCCATCCAGACCTCGGCCGCCTCCTCGACGATCTTCTTGCCGATGGCGTGCACGCCGGCGTCGAGCTCCGCCACCGTCCGGGAGCCGGCGGTGCGGTCGGCGGCCTTCGCTGCCAGCTCGGCGTAGAGGCCGTCGAACGTCTTCACGCCCGCAAGGCTACCGGCGCCCGCGTCACCGGGATCTCCCGCACGATCGACGGAGTTCTCCGGCGGATCGGCCTCGGATCCGCATGAACCGGTCCAGCGGACCGCGGTTCTCCGTCGTTCGTGCAGCGCCGGGGTCAGCGCTCGGCGAGCTGCCGGAGCCGGCGGACCGCGGCGTCGGGGTCCTCCTGACCGAAGACGCTCGATCCGGCCACGAAGGTGTCCGCCCCCGCATCCCGGGCTCGGCGGATCGTGTCGGGGCCGATCCCGCCGTCGACCTGCAGCCACACGTCGCGGTCGCCGATGGCGCCGCGCAGCCGCGCGACCTTGTCGAGCATGTCCTCCTGGAACGCCTGACCGCCGAAGCCGGGCTCCACGGTCATCACCAGCACCTGGCCGACCTGGTCGAGCCGCTCGATCACCGAGTCGGGCGCCGTGCCCGGCTTCAGGGCGATGCCGGGGCGGGCACCGGCCGCGCGGATCGCGCGAGCCGTCGCGACCGCGTCGCCCGCCGCCTCCGCGTGGAACGTCACCACGGCCGCGCCGGCCTCCGCGAAGCCCGGCGCCCAGCGGTCCGGGTCGTCGATCATGAGGTGCACGTCGAGCGGCAGGTCGGTGACCTGCAGCAGCCGCTCCACCATCGGCAGCCCGAACGTGAGGTTCGGCACGAAGTGGTTGTCCATCACGTCGACGTGCACGAGGTCCGCCGAGGGGATGCGGGCGACCTCGGCCGCGAGGGCCGTGAAGTCGGCGGAGAGGATGCTCGGTTCGATGCGGACGGCCACGCGCCGAGCCTAGGGCGGGCCCCTCCCGGACCGGCCGAGGCGGCCCCCGGACGACGAGCTGCGGGACCGCGGAGGGGATACTCGGTCCGATGCCGACGACCACGCCCGAGCCCGCCCCGCCCGGAGCGGCGGCGCGCCTCCGCGCGTGGGGCGCCGAGCCGACGGGCGAGGCCTGGACCACCGGGTCATCCTGGCTCGCCGCCGGCGTGCGCGGCGGGCTGCCGGTGGTGGTGAAGGTCGCGAGGATCGAGGAGGAGGCCCGCGGCGGCCGCCTCCTCGCCTGGTGGTCGGACCACGGCGGCCTGCCGGTGCTCGAGCACGACGGCGACGCGGTGCTCCTCGCCCGCGCCACCGGATCGAGGAACCTCGTCGCGTGGTCGACGTCGGGCCGCGACGACGAAGCGGTCGACGTCCTCGTCGATGTCGTCCGCGGCCTGCACGCGATGCCGGCGCCGCCCGCCTCCGTCGGACTCGTTCCGCTGCGCACCTGGTTCGCCGACCTCCTCGACCGCCCGCAGACGGATCCGCTCCTCGTCCGCCTCGCCGCCCTCGCCGGCGACCTGCTCACCGAGGAGGACCCCGTCGTCGCGCTGCACGGCGACGTGCACCACGGGAACGTGCTCGACCTCGGCGACCGCTGGGCCGCGATCGACCCGAAGGGGCTGTGCGGGCATCCGGCGTTCGACCTGGCGAACGTGTTCTGCAACCCGGCGGAGGCGCTCGCCGTGCGGCGCGCCGAGGCCCGGCTCGAGCGCGTCGCGGATCGCGCCCGGCTCGCCCCCGGGCTGCTCGCCGGCTGGGTCGCCGCCTGGTGCGGCCTGTCGCTCGCCTGGTCCCGGGGCGTGCCCGACTGGCACGACCGGGCGGCGCGGGAGGTCGCGATCCGGCTCCTGCCCCGCGCGCGCTGAGCCTGCGACCCACCCGGCTCAGCGGCGCGTCAGCAGCTGCACGAACATCGCGTCCGTGCCGTGCCGGTGCGGCCACAGCTGCGCGGCCGTCCCGCGGCGGGCGCGGGTGAGAGGGCCGAGCGTGATGCCGGCGAGCACCGCCGTGGTGTCGAGCGCCTCCAGCTCAGGATGGCGGTCGAGCGCGTCTGCGACGCGGTCCTCGGTCTCCGCGGTGACGGGCGAGCAGGTGACGTAGGCGAGCAGGCCCCCGGGCGCGAGCGCCGCCACGGCCGCGTCCAGGAGGCGGGTCTGCGTCTCGACGAGCGCGGGGACGTCCTCCGGCCGCTTG
>JAICSU010000281.1 GCA_025936735.1 Amnibacterium sp. | reverse complement strand
GGCGGAGGGCGCGGCGGACGTGCGCCGCCGTGGCCGAAGGGTGAACACGCTCGGAAGCGGCGACTTCCTCGGCGAGATCGCGCTCATCACCGGCACGCCGCGCACGGCGACGGTGACGACCACGGCCCCGTCGCGGGTGCTTGTGATGACCGCGCCCGCGTTCCGGCGGTTGCTCCGCGACAACCCCTCGTTGCAGCTCAAGGTGCTGGACGCCCTCGCCCGCCGGCTGCCGCCCGAAGCGGATTAGCGGCAGCCCCTCGAGCGTTGATCCGGGCATGCACACGACACTCGACATGCTCGGTCAGGTGCCGCTCTTCGCAGGCTGCTCGCGCGAGGACCTCGAGACCGTGGCCCGGCTCGCGGACGAGGTCGACGTCCCGGCCGGCCACGCGCTGACCCGCGAGGGCGCGAGCGGCCGGGAGTTCGTCGTGCTCCTCGACGGCGCAGCGGTCGTGGAGCGCGGCGGCGAGGCGCTGGCGACGCTCGGCCCCGGCGACTTCCTCGGCGAGATCGCGCTGCTCATGCGCGCGCCGCGGACGGCCACGGTGACGACGACCGCGCCGTCGCGGCTGCTCGTCCTGACCGACCGCGCCTTCCGCGAGCTGACCGATCGGATTCCCGCGATGGCCGCCCGAGCCTGGTCCGCCACCGCCGCGCGGTTCTAGTCGATCCTCCGCGGCACGTGCGGCCGCTCCACGTGGGCGAGCCACGTCTCGACACCGAGGGCGAGGACCCTCCGCTTGCCCTCGGTGTCGGCGTCGCCGAGCGACCGGAAGGAATACGCGACGTCGCCGCCGACCAGGCCGACACCCTCCACGAGCACCGACTGGTGGCCCGCCGTGTGGCCCGGCGTCGGCACGAGCCGGATCCCCGGCAGCAGCTCGGCCTCGCCGTCGTGCTCGACGTAGACGACGCCGGGCGCGTGCACCCACTCGGGCCGCGTGTGCTCGTCGGGCTCCGCGGCCGCCGCAGCCAGCTCCCGCGCCTGCACGTGGACGGGCACACCGGGGAAGCAGCGGTTGCCGCCGCAGTGGTCGAAATGCAGGTGCGTGTTCACGACGACCGCGACGCGGGAGCGCAGCTCCTGGGGCAGCGGCGGCGGGTCCGGGAGCCCGGTGTCGACGAGGACGAGCCCCTCCGGATGCTCGACCGTGTGTACGTAGACCGGGTGCAGCCCGCCGTACGCCTCGACGTGCGCGGCGAGGTGCGCGCGGATCACGGGTTTGTCGCCGTTCATGCCGGGAACGTCGCAGCCATGATCGGAGTCGGCATCGCCCTGTTCATCATCGGGGTCATCTTCCTCTTCATCATCCCGTGGGTCGGCATCCCCGTCGGGATCGTGGGCCTCGTCCTGCTCGTCCTGTACCTGGCCGGCTTCGGGCGCCGCGCCGCCCGCGGCGAGCAGCCACAGCAGCCGCGCTAGCGGCTGCGGCCGGAACTTCCGGCCGCAGCCGCCGTTACGCTCTGCGGCGATGCGTCTTCGCCGCGCGCCGGAGACCCCCGAGGAGACCCCCGCCGCCGCCCCGCGTGCGCTTCGGCGTGCCCTGCCGCCACCCGCCCACCTGCGCCGGGAGCGCCGCGCGCTCCTGCAGGTGCGCGAGCGCCGCCTGCGCGACCTCGGCGGGCTGCTGGTGGAGATGTACCGGCGCGACCAGTTCCGGCAGGAGCTCCTCGTCGACCGCTGCGACGAGCTCGCGAAGCTCGAGGAGCGGCTCGCCGAGCTGGACACGCTGCTGACCGCCGCCGCCTCCCGGGGCCGCGTCCGTGACGCCGCCCGCTGCGAGTGCGGGGCGCCGATCTTCTGGGGCGCCAAGTTCTGCGGTCAGTGCGGCCGCGAGGTCGGGGCGGCGTGAGCACGCCGCCGCCGCCGGACGAGCGCTACTGCCCGCGCTGCGGTGTCGCGTACGAGCCGACCCAGGAGTACTGCCTCGAGTGCGGCGCCCGGCTGCCGACCAACACGGGCGTGGTCGGCGTGCTCGCGTCGGCGTGGCAGCGCCGCATCGCGTGGTACCCGGGCGACTGGATCTGGCCGACGCTCCTCTTCCTCGTGCTCGCGGTCGCCTCGACCGCGGTCGCGCTCGCCGCCGACTCCGCGCGGAAGTCGACCCGGCCGATCCTCGCGACCCGGCAGAGCGTCCCGGTCGGGCCCGGCGCCTCACCGACGCCGGTGCCGGTCTCGACGACGCCCGCGACCCTGCCGGTGCCGACGAACCAGCCGACGATCACGAACGGCCCGCTGCCGAACGCGCCGGGCTCGGGAACCGGCGCGGTCTCGACCGTCGCCGTCCCGACGACGAATCCCAACGCGCTCGCCACCTGGCCGGCGGCCAAGTCCGGTTACACCCTCGTGCTCGAGTCGCTGCCGCTCTCCGCGGGGAAGGCGAGCGCGCTCGC
>JAICSU010000178.1 GCA_025936735.1 Amnibacterium sp. | reverse complement strand
GACGGGCTTGCCGGCCCGCATCCGGGCGATGTCCGTCCAGCCGCCGAGCGTCGGCAGGGCCGTGTCGTCGGACGTGTGGGAGGGGCGCACGACGACGGCGGGGCAGTCCGCCTCCCGGTAGGCGGCGACGAGCAGGTCCTCGCAGGCGATCTTGTCTCGCGAGTACTGCCAGAACGGGTTCTTCAGGGGCGTCGACTCCGTCACCGGCACGGACAGCGGCGGCTTCTGATAGGCGGAGGCGCTCGAGATGAACACGTACTGGCCGGTGCGGCCGGCGAACCGGTCGACGTCGGGCTGCACATGGTCGGGGGTGTAGGCGACGAACTGGGCGACGGCGTCGAACTCGCGCCGGCCGAGCACCTCGTCGACGGCCGCGCCGTCGCGCACGTCGGCGACGAGCACCTCGACCTCCGCGGGAAGCGGGCGGATGCCGGTGCGCCCCCGGTTCAGCACGGTCACGTGGTGCCCGCGCTCGACGGCGAGGCGGACGGACGCGGCGCTGATGATGCCGGATCCGCCGACGAAGAGCAGGTCGAGGGCCGCGCTCATCGGCTCGTCTCCCCGTCATCCGTCGCCACGCGGGCGGCGTCCTGGGTCTCTGTCATCACGATGTCCTCCTCGGGAACGGGGCTCAGGGGGTCCCGGATCGGGAACCGCGCCCACCACGATCATGGCGATCCTGCCCGGGAGTGCGATGGCGATGCCGGCGCCCTCGATACGCTCGAGGCTCTCGGAAGGGGCACGCCATGACGCAGCGCACGCTCGACCTCGGCGGGGTGGTCGTCGCCACCACGCTGCCGTTCCGGCCCGACGAGGCCGCACCGGGCGGCCTCGCGGTCGACTACGACCGCTACGGGCAGCACTGCGCGTGGCTCATCGAGACCGGCTGCCGCGGGGTGGGCCCCAACGGCTCCCTCGGCGAGTACTCCTCGCTCACCGATGAGGAGCGCAGGCGGGTCGTGCAGACGGCGGTCGAGGCGGTCGACGGCCGCGGGCTCATCATCGCGGGCGTGCACGGCGTCGGCTGGCATCAGGCCCGGCGCTGGGCGGAGCTCGCGGGCGAGGACGGGGCCGACGGCGTGCTCCTGCTCCCGCCGACCCTCTACCGGGCGAACCGGCAGGAGGTGCTGACGCACTACGCCAAGGTCGACGAGGTGGGCCTGCCGATCATGATGTACAACAACCCGATCGACACGAAGGTCGACCTCACGCCCGACCTCATCGCCGAGCTCGCCGAGCTGCCGAACGTGGTGGCGGTGAAGGAGTTCTCCCTCGACGCCCGCCGGGTGCGCGAGATCCGCGACCGCTGCGACATCGACGTCATCGCGGGTGCCGACGACCTGCTCTTCGAAGCGCTCGTCGCCGGGGCGGTCGGCTGGTTCGCCGGCTACCCGAACGCCTTCCCGCGGGAGGCGGTCGAGCTCTACGACCTCCTGACGAGCGGACGGATCCCCGAGGGCCGCGCCCTGTTCGAGCAGATGGCACCCGTCTTCGCCTGGGACTCGAAGACCGAGTTCGTGCAGGCGATCAAGCTCTCCATCGACGTGGCGGGCGAGAGCACCGGCGGCCCGACCCGGCCACCGCGCGGGCCGCTGTCGGCCGAGCAGCAGGCGATCGTGCGCCGCGACACCGAGCGGGCCCTCGCCTACAGCCGGTCCCGCGCCGCCGCCTGATGCGGATCTCGCGGCTGATCAGCGCCGTCGACTCCCACACGGAGGGGATGCCGACCCGCGTCGTCACGGGCGGGGTCGGCGTGATCCCGGGAAGCACGATGAACGAGCGGCGCCTGCACTTCATGGCGCACCTCGACGACCTGCGGCACTTCCTCATGGACGAGCCGAGGGGCCACGGCGCGATGAGCGGCGCGATCCTGCAGCCGCCCACCCGGCCGGACTGCGACTTCGGCGTCCTGTACATCGAGGTGTCGGGCTGCCTGCCGATGTGCGGTCACGGCACGATCGGGGTCGCCACCGTGCTCGTCGAGACGGGCATGGTGCCGGTCGTCGAGCCGGTGACGACGATCCGGCTCGACACCCCGGCGGGACTCGTCGTCGCCCGCGTCGCCGTCTCCGACGGGCATGCCGACTCGGTGACGATCGAGAACGTGCCGAGCTACCCGGAGCGGCTCGACGCCGTGGTGGACGTGCCCGGCTACGGCGAGGTGCCCTACAGCCTGGCGTTCGGCGGCAACTTCTACGCGATGGTCGAGCTCGACGCCGTCGGGCTGCCCTTCGACCGGGCGGCGCAGCGGCCGATCGTCGAGGCCGGCCTGGCGATCATGCGCGCGATCAACGAGACGGCCGCGCCGCGCCACCCGGAGATCGAGGGCGTCGACCACTGCCACCACGTCGAGTTCCTCGCGCCGGGGTCGACGGCGCGACTGTCCCGGCACGCGATGGCGATCCATCCCGGCTGGTTCGACCGCTCCCCCTGCGGCACGGGGACCTCGGCCCGGATGGCGGAGCTCTGGGGGCGGGGCGAGCTCGGCCTCGAGCAGGACTTCGTCAACGAGTCCTTCATCGGCAGCCGGTTCGTCGGCCGGCTCGTGGCCGAGACCCGGGTCGCCGGCATCCCCGCCGTGGTGCCGACGATCACGGGCAGGGCCTGGGTGACCGCGCGCGCCGACTACGTGCTGGACCCGTCGGACCCGTTCCCCACCGGCTTCGTCTTCTGACCGGGGATCCGCCGTCCGTCCGCACTAGATTGACGCGATCACCGGCCGAAGGGATCGCGATGGCGAAGAAGGCCAAGGGCTCGAAGAAGCCCGGGAAGACGTCGAAGAAGCAGGCGAAGAAGCAGGCGAAGCGCGCCGCCGAGCAGCAGGCGAAGCAGCCGACACCGGCGACCCCGGCGGCGAAGCCCGACCAGGTCGAGGTGCTGAAGCTCGCGCTCCGCGACACGGAGGCGAAGCTCGTGGACGCGGAGCACCGGCTGCGCCAGGTGCAGCAGCAGCTCGACGACGAGCGGCGCGCGCTCGCCGAGGCGGCCGAGGCGGCCGTCGTCGACGCGGCCGTCGCGGAGACGGTCGCCGAGGCGATCGCGGACGCCGGGCGCGTCGCGGGCGGCGAGGAGCCCGCCGTGGTGGCCGAGATCGTCGCGGAGACCCTCGACGAGGTCGCCGCGGAAGCCCGACCCGTCGCCCGGACGCCCGACCCGCTCACCCCGCCGCTGCCCCACAAGCCCGCCCCCGACGTGCCGAGCGAGGAGTGGACCCTGGTGCGCCTGCGGGAGGAGGCACGCCGCCGCGGCCTGCCCGGAGTGGCGAACCTCACCAAGGCGGGCCTCGTCGAACGCCTGACCCGGGACTGACCCGCGACGTCTCCGGCCGTCATGCGGACGGAGGCGGGCAGCTCCGCCTCCTACCCTGGAAGGCGATGACCACGCCCGAGCTCACGCATCCGATCGCGCCGCCCGCCCTTCCCGGGGTCGCCGGCTCGGTGCTCGACCTCATCGGCTCGACGCCGATGGTCCGGCTGAACGCCCTCGCCGCGGACCTCGCCGCGCAGGTCGTCGTGAAGCTCGAGGGCCGCAACCCCGGCGGCAGCGCCAAGGACCGGCCGGCGCTCCAGATGATCCGCACGGCGGAGGCCGCGGGCGAGCTGCTCCCCGGCGCGACGATCGTCGAGTCCACCTCCGGCAACACGGGCATCGGCCTCGCCCTCGTCGGCCGGCTCACGGGCCACCCGGTCGTGATCGTGCACGGGGCCGGCATGTCACGGGAGAAGCTCGCCCTGCTCGCGCTGTACGGCGCGGAGCTCGTCGAGGCCGACTGGGACGCGGGGCCGGACGACCCGGCGAACCCGAGGGCGGTGGCCGACCGGATCGCCGCGGAGCGCCCCCACGCGTGGCGCAGCGGCCAGTACGACAACGCGGCCAACCCCGCCGCGCACTTCACCCACACGGGGCCGGAGGTGTGGGCGCAGACCGGCGGCCGGGTCACCCACCTCGTCGCGAGCATCGGCACCGGCGGCACGATCACCGGGACCGGGCGCTTCCTCAAGCAGGTCTCCGGGGGCCACGTGCGGGTCGTCGGCGCGAATCCCGCCGGATCCACCTACGGCGGGGAGCAGGCCGGACCGATCGGGATCGAGGGGGTCGGCACCCGCTGGCCCACGAGCCACTGGCCGAGCATCTTCGACCCGGCCGTGCCCGACGAGATCCGCTCGGTCCCGGACGAGGTCGCGTTCGCGACGACCCGGCGCCTCGCCGCCGAGGAGGCGCTGCTGCTCGGGCCCTCGTCCGGGCTCGCGGTCGCGGTCGCCCTCGACGTGGCCCGCGACCTGCCCGCCGAGGCCGTGGTGGTCGTCATGGCGCCGGACGGCGGCGCCAACTACCTGTCGGCGCTCGCGCCCGGGATGGAGGAGGACGCCGGATGGCGCTGAAGCACTTCGGCTGGTTCCTCGGCGCGGGCTTCGGCGTGCAGGGCTGGGGCGATCCGACGTACAAGGTCGGCTACGACTGGACGCAGCCCACGATCTACCAGGACGCCGCCCGGCTGTTCGAGGGATCCGGGCTCGACCTGTTCGTGATCGAGGACGGCGTCGCCGTCCCCGACACCTACCGCGGGACCGCCGAGGTGAACCTCGCCGCCGCCCGGTTCGTGCCGAAGCACGACCCCGTCCCGCTCGTGCCCTACCTGCTCGGCGCGACCTCCCGCATCGGCGTCGTGCCGACGCTCTCCGCGAGCTTCACCGAGCCCTACACGGCCGCGCGGCTGCTCGCCACCCTCCAGCACTTCGCGCACGGCCGCCTCGGCTACAACGTCGTCACCTCCGGCAGCGACCTCGCCGCGCAGAACTACGGACTCGACAAGCAGACCGAGCACGACCTCCGCTACGACCGCGCCGACGAGTGGGTCGGGGTCGTGAAGGCGCTCTGGCGCAGCTGGGAGCCCGGCGCCGTGCTCGAGGACACGGCGGCCGGCGTCTACGCCGACCACACGAAGGTGCACACGATCGACCACGAAGGGCGGTTCTTCCGGGTCCGGGGACCCCTGAACGCCCTCCCTCCCGCGGAGGAGCCGGTGATGGTGCAGGCGGGGGCCTCCGGCCGCGGCAGGACCTTCGCGGGCCGGCACGCGGACGTCATCCTCGCGCTCGCCTCGACCCCGGAGCGGATGAAGGCCCACCGGGACGACATCCGGGCGGTCGCCGCCGAGCAGGGCCGCGACCCGGACGACCTGACCGTCCTCTTCGTGGTGAACCCCGTCCCGACGGCGAACGCCGAGGAGACCGCCGCGGTCCGCGCGCGGCGGTCCGAGCTCACGCAGGGCGCCGTCGACGAGCAGCTGCAGTCGATCTCGTACCTCACGAACGTCGACTTCGCGCGCTTCGACCTGGACGAGTCGCTCCCCGAGATCACCACGAACAGCAACCAGGGCACCCTCGACAACTTCGTGCGGAGCGCCCCGGCCGGGTCCACCCTCCGCGAGATCCTCGCGGAGCGCGCCCGGGCGGACGGCCTCGCCGTGATCGGCACGCCGACCGAGATCGCCGACCACCTGGGGGGCCTCGCCGAGGAGAGCGAGGCCGACGGCTTCCTCTTCACCGGCCAGGTGCATCCGGCCCACGTGCACCGCACCCTCGACCCGCTCGTGCCCGCTCTCCGCGACGCGGGACTGCTGCGCAGCG
>JAICSU010000049.1 GCA_025936735.1 Amnibacterium sp. | reverse complement strand
GGTTCGATCTCGCCTCCTCGCTGGCCCGGGAGTTCCACGAGGTCGACCGCCTCTCGGCGTTCTTCGACCTGATCAACCAGGACCCGGTGGTCAGCCAGGTCAAGCTGATCGCCGAGCCCTGGGACATCGGCCCCGGCGGCTACCAGGTCGGCAACTTCCCCCCGCAGTGGACGGAGTGGAACGGCAAGTACCGGGACACGGTGCGGGACTTCTGGCGGGGCGAGCCCTCGACGCTCGGCGAGTTCGCCGCGAGGATCACCGGCTCGGCGGACCTCTACGAGAACGACGGCCGGCGCCCCGTCGCGTCGATCAACTTCGTGACCGCGCACGACGGCTTCACGATCCGCGACCTCGTGTCGTACAACGAGAAGCACAACGAGGCGAACGGCGAGAACGGCAACGACGGCGAGTCGAACAACCGGTCCTGGAACTCGGGAGCGGAGGGCGAGACGGACGACCCGGCGGTCCTGGAGATCCGGGCGCGCCAGCAGCGGAACTTCCTCGCGAGCCTGCTGCTCAGCCAGGGCGTGCCGATGATCCTGCACGGCGACGAGCTCGGCCGCACGCAGGGCGGCAACAACAACTCGTACGCGCAGGACAGCGAGATCAGCTGGATCCACTGGGACCAGTCGGACCAGCCGCTCATCGAGTTCACCGCCGCCGTGTCCCGTCTCCGCCGGGACCACCCGATCTTCCGGCGCGCGCGCTTCTTCGACGGTCGCCCCGCGAAGCGTGAGGAGGGCGCGCCGAAGCCCGACATCGTGTGGCTGCGGCCCGACGGCACCGAGATGCAGCCGGAGGACTGGGACAGCGGGTTCGGCAAGGCGGTCGGCGTCTACCTGAACGGCGCCGGCATCCGCGACCGCGACATGAGAGGCGAGCCGATCTCGGACGACGACTTCCTGCTCTACTTCAACGCCGCCGAGAACCGGGTGAAGTTCAAGCTGCCGCCGAAGTCCTTCAACACGGCCTGGGACGTGGTCGTCGACACGGCGGGCAAGGCGGCGGACCGGATGTCGGTCAAGGCCGGCAGCCAGCTGCCCGTCGAGGCCCGCTCGCTCGTCGTGCTGCAGGCTCACCAGGAGCCGGAGGTCGAGCCCGACCATTCGGTCGCCGCGTCGCTCGCGTCCTACGCCACCACCTCGGCCACCGGGCCCATCCCGACCGTCGGGAAGGGAGCGGGCAAGTGACGCCGAGGGGCCGCGTGCCGGTCTCGACCTACCGGGTGCAGGTGCGGCAGGCGTTCGACCTGCACTCGGTCGCCGAGCTGACCGGGTACCTGGCCGACCTCGGCGCCGACTGGGTCTACCTGTCGCCGCTGCTCGAGGCCGAGCCGGGCTCCGACCACGGCTACGACGTGGTGCGGCACGACCGCGTCGACCCGGCGCGCGGGGGCGACGCCGGGCTCGTCGAGGCCGCGACGGCGGCGCACGGCGCCGGCCTCGGGGTGCTCGTCGACATCGTGCCGAACCACGTCGGCGTCGCCACCCCGAAGCGCAACCCGTGGTGGTGGGACCTGCTCACCGCGGGTCGCGACTCCCGGTACGCGGAGGCGTTCGACGTCGACTGGGAGTTCGGGACCGGCAAGGTGCGCATCCCGGTCCTCGGCAGGTCGAGCGACCTCGAGAAGCTCACCGTCGACGGCCAGGAGCTCGTCTACTACGACAACCGGTACCCCATCGCGCCCGGCACGGCGGACGACGGCGCCGATCCGATCACCGTGCACTCCCGGCAGCACTACGAGCTCGTCGACTGGCGCCGCGCGGACGCCGATCTCAACTACCGCCGGTTCTTCGCCGTGAACACGCTCGCCGCCATCCGGGTCGAGCTGCCCGCCGTGTTCGACGAGTCGCACGCCGCGATCCTCGACTGGGTGCGCCGCGGCCTCGTCGACGGCCTGCGGATCGACCACCCCGACGGCCTCCTCGATCCCGGCGCCTACCTCGACCGCCTCGGGGCGGCGACGGGCGGCGTGTACGTCCTCGTGGAGAAGATCCTCGAGGGCGACGAGGCGATGCCCGGCACCTGGGCCACCGCCGGCACGACCGGGTACGACGCGCTCGGCGACTTCGACCGCGTGCTCGTCGATCCGAAGGGCGAGGAGCCCCTCACGGCACTCGTCTCACGGCTCGCCGGCGAACCCGTCGACTGGCACGAGCTGATGCACACGACCAAGCGTGCGGTCACCGACGGCATCCTGCAGGCCGAGGTGCTGCGCCTCGTCCGTGACGGCGAATGGGAGGCGGGGCTGGACCGCGACCGGCTCGCCGACGCCGTCGCCGAGCTGCTCACCTGCTTCCCCGTCTATCGCTCGTACCTGCCCTTCGGTGAGGCGTACCTCGACGAGGCGGCCGAGGAGGCCCGCCGTCGCCGTCCCGAGCTCGCGCCCGAGCTGGACGCCGTGGTGCGGCAGCTGAAGGAGGTCGGCTCCCCGATCTCGCAGCGGTTCCAGCAGACCTCCGGCATGGTGATGGCGAAGGGCGTCGAGGACACCGCGTTCTACCGCTATCCGCGCCTCACGAGCCTCACGGAGGTCGGCGGCGACCCGGCCGTGTTCAGCGAGTCCGTCGAGCGGTTCCACGAGCGCATGGCGGCTCGCCAGGAGCACTGGCCCGCCGCGATGACGACGCTCTCGACGCACGACACGAAGCGCGGCGAGGACGTCCGTGCGCGCATCGACGTGCTGGCCGAGCTGCCGCTCGAGTGGATCGAGACCCTCGACGCGCTCGAGGACATCGTGCCGATCGGCGACCCCGTGTTCGCGAACCTGCTCTGGCAGGCGGCGATCGGCGCCTGGCCGATCGAGCGCGACCGCCTGCACGCGTACGCGGAGAAGGCGTCGAGGGAGGCGGGCGTCTCGACGACGTGGACGGACCCGGACGAGGCCTTCGAGCAGCGGATGCACGCGGCCGTCGACGCGGTCTACGACGACGAGCGGGTGCACGCCATCGTGGAGCGCGTCGCCGTCAGCCTCGCTCCGGCGGGCTGGTCGAACGGCCTCGCGGCGAAGCTGCTGCAGCTCGCCGCGCCGGGAGTGCCGGACGTCTACCAGGGCAGCGAGCTGTGGGAGACGTCCCTCGTCGACCCGGACAACCGCCGGCCGGTCGACTACGCCGCGCGCCGGGAGCTGCTGCGGCAGATCGACGCCGGCGCGCTGCCCGTGATCGACGAGACCGGCGCCGCGAAGCTGCTCGTCGTCGCCCAGGCGCTGCGCCTGCGGCGCACCCGGCCGGAGCTGTTCACCGGGTACACCCCGCTGGCGGCGACCGGGCCGGCCGCCGAGCACGTCGTCGCGTTCGATCGCGGCGGCGCGATCGCCGTCGCCACGCGACTGCCGGTCGGTCTGGCCGAGTCCGGATGGTGGCGCGACACGGTGCTCGACGTGGGCTCGGCGCCCGTGCGCGACGTCATCACCGGCCGCGACTTCCCAGGAGGTTCCCTGCCCCTGGCCGAGCTGTTCGCGCAGTATCCCGTCGCACTGCTCGTCGAAGAAGGGGGGAAGCCGTGACGGTCCGTTCTCCGCTCGCGGTCTGGGCGCCGAGACCCGAACGGGTCCGGGTCCGCGTCCTCGCTGGCCCGGACGGGGTCGCCGACCACGACCTCGTCCGCGGGAACGACGGCTGGTGGGAGCCCGCCGACGGCGAGCTCGCCGACCTCGCGGCGGACGCCGAGTACGGCTACCTGCTCGGCGACGACGACCGGCTGCTGCCCGACCCGCGCTCGCGGCGGCAGCCCCGGGGCGTGCACGAGGCGTCGCAGCGCTTCGACCCGTCGGCGCACCGCTGGCAGGACGACGCCTGGACGGGCCGTCCCCTCGCGGGCGGCGTGATCTACGAGCTGCACATCGGCACGTTCACGCCGGAGGGCACCCTCGACTCCGCCGTCGAGCGACTCGACCACCTCGTGGAGCTCGGCGTCGACTTCGTCGAGGTGCTCCCCGTCAACGCGTTCAACGGCACGCACAACTGGGGCTACGACGGGGTGCTGTGGTACGCCGTGCAGGAGAGCTACGGCGGCCCGGCCGCCTACCAGCGGTTCGTCGACGCCTGCCACCAGCGGGGACTCGCGGTGATCCAGGACGTCGTCTACAACCACCTCGGCGCCTCCGGCAACTACCTGCCGGAGTTCGGCCCCTACCTCGCCGAGGCCGGTGGCAACACGTGGGGCGCGTCCGTCAACCTCGACGGCCCCGAGTCGGACGAGGTGCGCCGGTACATCATCGAGAACGCGCTGATGTGGCTGCGCGACCACCACGTGGACGGGCTGCGCCTCGACGCGGTGCACGCGCTCGTCGACCACCGCGCGAAGCACCTGCTCGAGCAGCTGGCGGAGGAGGTGGCGGTGCTGTCCGCGCACGTGCGTCGGCCGCTGACGCTCATCGCGGAGTCCGACATGAACGACGCGCGGCTCATCACCTCCCGGGAGGCGCACGGCTACGGCCTCGACGCGCAGTGGAGCGACGACTTCCACCACGCCCTCCACGTGGCCCTGACCGGCGAGACGACCGGGTACTACGAGGACTTCGCGGGGCTCGGCGTGCTGCAGCGCGTGCTCACGCACGGCTTCTACCACGACGGCACCTACTCGAGCTTCCGCGAACGCCACCACGGCAGGCCGATCGACCGGTTGACCCTGCCGGCGAGCCGGCTCGTGACCTTCGCGCAGGACCACGACCAGATCGGCAACCGCGCGACCGGCGATCGCCTCTCGGCGACGCTCTCCCCCGGGCGGCTCGCGGTCGGCGCCGTGCTGAACCTCATGACGCCGTTCACTCCGATGCTCTTCATGGGCGAGGAGTGGGGCGCCTCGACACCGTGGCAGTTCTTCACCTCCCACCCCGAGCCCGAGCTGGGGAAGGCGACCGCGGAGGGGCGGATCGCGGAGTTCGCGAAGATGGGCTGGGACCCGGCCGTCGTCCCGGATCCGCAGGACCCGGAGACGTTCACGCGATCGAAGCTCGACTGGTCCGAGCCGCAGGGCGGCCCGCACGCCGCGCTCCTCGACCTGCATCGGCGCCTCATCGACCTGCGTCACCGGCTGCCGGAGCTCACCGATCCGCGCTTCCCGACGATCGACGCGGTCGCCGACGACGGGGCAGGCACGATCGTGCTGCGCCGCGGGGGCGTGACCGTCGCCGCGAACCTCGGCACCGCAGAGGCCAGGCTGCCTGCGGCCGGATCGCTCGTGCTCACGACCGCCGCGGGCGTCGCCCTGGACGGCGGCGCGCTGGTCCTCCCGCCGGAGTCCGCCGCGATCGCCGTCGCCCTCTGACCGAGCACCTCGGCAGGCTGTCAGCGCTTCATTCCCACGGTCACGGCCGTCACGCGGCTTCGCCGCGCGCCGGTACCGGCCGCGGGGCCCAGGCCGCTGGATCACCCGGGGCCTGCCGAAGCGCTATCAGCCTGCTCAAGTGCTCGAGGATCAGTGGGCGAGGCTCGCGAAGACCACGAGGTTGTCCGCGTACACGCCGTGCACCTCGTCGAACGGCTCGCTGCAGGTGATGAGCCGCAGCTCCGGGTCCGGTGTCGCACCGTAGACGTCCGAGGTGGGGAAGAGCGCCTTCTTCACGACGCGGGCCGAGGTGACCGTGAAGTGCACCGTGCGGTGGTCCGACAGCCGCACGTCGATCCGGTCACCGGGCCGGAGCTGCCGCAGGCTCACGAACACCGCGGCGCGCTTCGTGGTGTCGAGGTGGCCCGCGATGACGGCGGCGCCCGTGTCGCCGGGGACGGGGCCCTTCGCGTACCAACCGGCGTCCGCCCACTCGGTGGGCGGCTGCAGGACCCCCTTCGCGTCGCGCGCGAGGATCTCCAGGGGGGCGTCGACCGAGATCGCCGGGATGATCACCCGCGTCGGCACGGCGCTGGACCGGACCGCGGGCGGCGCCGTCTGCGGGTCCTGCAGACCACCGGCGGCGCCGCGCGCCACCTCGCCCGCCGTCAGACCGAGGACCGAGGGCCGAGGGCCGGGCGCCGACAGCCGCGCGGCTGCCGCATCGTCCGCCCCGCTTCCGCCCATCCCGCTGACCGCGGCCCCCACGGCGACGCCGACGTCGGCCAGCACCGCCGCCGTGATCAGCGCTGCGACGATGCGACGCCGCGGGGACCCACGGGACGCGGTCATCGGATCAGAGATCCGCCGGCCGCCTGCGGACGAGCTCCGCGCCCGCGCCGACGGCGCCCACCGCCGCGAGCGCGGCGAGAGCCGCTGCCAGCGTGCCCAGATCAGCCGGCCCCGCGAGACCCCCGGCGCCCGTGTCGATGGAGCCGGTGGGCGTGACCGCGGAGGCCCAGCTGTCGAGGATCGCGCTGACGGCCAGGCCGCCGGACGCCGTGTCGAGCACGAACAGCGTGTGCACGCTGCCGGCCGGGAGGGGGACGTTCATCGTCCTCGTCATCGCGCCGGCGGTCAACGTGACGGGCACGGTCCCGGCCTGCACGTTCTGATAGGGGCTGATGCTCGCGAACCCCGCCGACGACGCCACCGTGGTCGAGGTGGCCTTCACGGTGACGGTGGGATGCTTCGTCGACGCCTGCAGCACGCGGACGCGCGCCTTGCCCGACGGGACCGTCCCGAGGACGTCGGTGTAGACGTGCGTCTGCAGATCCTTGTTGAGCCCCATGACGGCGACGGTCACCGCCCTGCCGGTGGTCACGGCCACCGAGGCCTTCACGACCGGCGTGGTGCCGGTGGGCGCCCCGGCCGGCACCATCGCGATCGCATACGTGCCGACGGGCAGGTGGATGTACGGCGAGACCGCCCCGTACCCGACGCTCGAGAGCTTGTAGAGCACCGTGTCGCCGGAGAGGCTCGACAGGGTGACGTCCACCTGCTTGGTGTCGGGCGACAGGTGGGCGACCCGCACCCAGCCGGTGGGGGTCGCCGCCGACGCGGGCACGGCGGGCAGCAGGGCGACGAGCAGGGCGCCGAGCAGAGCGATGACCGCGGCGAGCGGCCGGAACGACGGAATCACGGAAGTCTCCTCATTCACATCAGGACGGAGGGACGAACGTCGGATCCGGGGCGAAGGTCGCGAGCACGCCCGCGTCGGTCGCGTCGATGGCCGATGTCGAATACTGGCCCCGCAATGCCGAGAGATACCGGAGAATCGTGCCGGTCGCGTCGGGGTCGTTCGGCACCGGGTGGCCGTCGATGGCGCTGATCAGCACCTGGCGGCGGACGCCGCCGCTGTCGCCGCGCACCGCGGGGAACCCGCCGACCGTGATCCGGTGGACGGCGAGCAGCTGACCGAGCACGATCGACACCCGGCTGTCGACGTCGCCGCCCTGCAGCAGAGCGCGGTCCGCACCGCCGACCGTCAGACGGGGGTTGGTGGCGAGCTCCGCGCCCGTCTGGCGCCGAGCGGCGGCGGCGCGCCGCTCCGCGGGCGTCGACTGTGCCGGTGAGGGCGCCGAGAGCGCCGTGCTGCGCACCGCACGGATCTCCACGGCGGCGGAGCCGCTGCCGAACCGCGCGACCTCGAGGGACCGGGCGAGCGTCTGCTCCGCCGCTCCCGTCGAGGCGCTGAGGCCGTCGCCGGTCGTCACGAGGTAGTCGGCGCTGGACCAGGGCCGGGAGCTCGGCGCCGGCCGGCCCTCGGCCGCCGCGTACCAGCCGACGGTCGCGCGGGCTCCGTGTGCGACATCCGGCCACAGGCCGAGATCGACGAGCACGACCTGCCCGGGCTGCACCCCGGTGTCGATCCAGCGCTCCGCCCGGCCGAGAGGCTGATGGGCACCCGTCTGCAGCGACCCGAGGGAGTCGATCCACACCACGCTCGCCACGACGAGCAGCGCGACCACGGCCATCAGCCAGCCCGACCCGATCGCGCTGACCAGGAACCGGGGACGGCCGAGGGCCACCACCGCGCGGTCGATCACGAGGGCGGTCGCGAAGGTGAGCAGCGGGAGGAGCAGGACGACGGGTCCGGCGACATCCGCCCCGTCCGGCCAGACGGCGACGAGCGCGACGAGGGCGGCGACCGCCGCCACGGGCACGAACGACCGGGACCGCGCGGCGAGGATGACGGCCACGACGCCGATGAGGAGCGACAGCGGGTCGGTGCGCAGCCAGGCGACGAGGCTCGCGGCGCCCGCGACGGGGAACGACGTCTGCGCCGCCGCGGCGGCGCCGATCGCGTCGGCCGTCCGCGCGGCCGCACCGGGCTCCGGGGCGGCGAGCGCGACCGCGACGACGGCGGCCACGAGGATCACCACCGCGAACCCCAAGCCCGCGCCGATGGCGGGGCGGGCGGCGCTGCGCGGCGCGCCGCCCACCGCGCGCAGGGTGCGGGGGCCACGGACGGCGGGGGCGACGAGCACCCAGGCGAGCGCGGGGAGGACCGCGAGCGCGAGCGGGTCGCTGAGCACGGCGCCGCCCGCGGAGGCGCCGATCGCGACGGCGGCGACCGGTCCCCGGCGGCCGAGGACGAGCAGCGCCGAGACGAGCAGCCACACGAGCGCGACGGCCGCGGGGCCCACGACGGTGTGCACGGCGACCGCGATCGGCACGACGCCGAACGTCGCGCTCGCCGCCCCCGCGGCGAGGCCGCTCGCCCCCGCCCGGCGCAGCACGAACCACAGCAGCACCACGCCGGCGAGCGTGAGCAGGAGCATGACGCCGTGCGCCGCGGCGAGCACGGACTGGGCCGTCCCGCCCAGCAGTGCACGGTCGAGGGCGCCGAGCTGGAGCCAGCCGATCACCGGGGTGGTGAACCAGTGGCGGTAGCCGACGACCCCGCCGGGGGCGGTCGTCGCCCACGCCCCCGCGAGCGCGAAGCGCGCGCCGCCGGCGGGCAGCCGCTGCGCGGCGGGGCTGAGGGACTGCACGAGCACGACGGCGACGACGGCCGGAAGCAGCGAGACGAGCGGGGTCCCGCTGCGGAGCAGCCAGGCGAACCAGCCGGGCAGCCCGACGGTGCGGGAGGTGCGGTGCCGGGACGACTCGCGCCGCCGGCCACGGACGACCGGCGGTTCCGCGTGGGAGAGCGCGGTCACGGCCGGAGCGATGGGGGTCCGGGGCGCGACCGCGCCCCCCGGATCGGCGCACGCCTGAGCGGCCCCGGTCCGCGTCCCCCCGCCATGCTGACAGTGTGCTGACCGCTGCTGGGAACCACCGGTCAGCCCTCGGTGTCGACGAGGCGCTCGCGATCCCGCGCCCGGCCACCGAGCAGCGCCGCGGGTCGCACCGCACCGGCCCCGAAGCGGGCTGCCGCCCGGTCCGCCGCCGATTCCGCACCACGCCACTGCTCGTCGTCGGACCAGAGGCCGAGCAGCTCGTCCTCGGCGCGCACGAGCTGCTCCGCCCGCGTGCCCAGCAGCCGCACGGCCCGCCCCCGCAGCCGCTCCGCCGTGAGCAGCGCGGTCGTCTCCTCATGGATCCGGCGGGTGACGTCCGTGGGCTCGGCGAGGGTGTGGGAGCGGCTCACGGTCGTGAAGTCGGCGAAGCGCAGCTTCAGGGAGACGGTGCGCGCCCGGTACCCCGCGGCCCGGAGCCGCGCGGCCACCCGGCCGGCCTGCTCGAGCAGCTCGCGCCGCAGCTGCTGCTCGTCGCGGATGTCCTCCGGGAACGTGTTCTCGTGTCCGATGCTCTTCTCGACGTGGTGGGTCGCGACCCGGCGGGGGTCGCGGGCCCACGCGAGGTCGTGCAGCTTCTGCCCCGCGGTCGGTCCCAGCCACGTCGTGAGCACGCCGGGCGGCGTCGCGGCGAGGTCGGCGACGGTGCGGATGCCGCGGCGGTGCAGCGAGTCGCGTGTCGCGGGGCCGACGCCCCACAGCGCGTCGATCGGGAGCGGATGCAGGAAGTCGAGGGCCCGGTCCGGCGGTACGACGAGGAGCCCGTCGGGCTTCGAGCGCGTGGACGCGAGCTTCGCGATGAACTTCGAGGCACCGGCGCCCACCGAGCAGGTGAGCCCCGTCTCGTGCAGCACGCGGCGCCGGATCTCGGCCGCGATCGCGGCGGGCGGCCCGAACAGCCGCACCGCACCGGCGACGTCGAGGAACGCCTCGTCGATGGACAGCGGTTCCACGACCGGGGTGATCGACCGGAAGATCGCCATGACCGCCGCGGACGCCTCCCGGTACTTCTCGTAGTGCGGCCGCAGCACGACGGCCTGCGGGCAGAGCCGGAGAGCACGACCGACGGGCATCGCCGATCGCACCCCGAAGCGCCTCGCGGCGTAGTTCGCGGAGGACACGACGCCGCGGCCCCCGTCGTGGCCGATGATCACCGGGCGGCGCACGAGCTCGGGGTGCTCGAGCAGCTCGACGCTCGCGAAGAAGGCGTCCATGTCGACGTGCAGCACGGTGGCCCGGGAGCTGTCGACGTCGGGCGTCGAGACCTGCCGGACGCCCTGACCGCCCTTCACCGTCACGGCGCCATCCTGCCGCCCGGCGCCGACATCCGGGACGTCAGAGGCGCTTGATCATCTCCAGCTCGAGGGACGGCGGATCGAGCGGGTACGGACTGGTGCGGCCGGTCAGCACGAAGCCCCGTCGCTCGTAGGCGGCGCGGGCGCGGGCGTTCAGCTCGTTGACCTCGAGGCGCAGCACGTCGGCGTGCTCGCGCGCCCACGCCTCGACCGCGTCGAGGAGGGCGTCGGTGACGCCGGCGCGACGGCCACGGAAGGCGGGGGTCACGTAGACGCCGACGAGCGTCGGTCCACCGACGCCCGGCATGCCGGCCATCGTGCCGATGAAGCGGCCGGCGTCGGTGACGGCGACGACCGTGATGCCACCGTCCGAGCGTGGCCGGGCCCGGCGACGCCAGTAGGCCTCGTCGTGGCGACGGGCCGCCTGCAGCGTCTCCAGGTAGGCGATCGGGGTGTCGGCGAGCATCTCCAGACGTAGGTCCCGCACCTCGCGCCAGTCCTCCTCGTCGGGCGAGCGGATGAGGAAGCCGGCGCTCATCGGGCCACGGGCTTCGCGAGCACGTCGACGACGGCGCCGAAGAGGGCGGGCACCGCGCGGGCGAGCGGAACGACGGAGCGTCGCGCCGGCGACGTGGCGAGGCGCAGGACCGCCTGCGTGGCGAGCCGGTGGGCGCGCGTCGTGCGGACCCAGCGCCGGTCGTACGCCGCGAGGTCCCCCGCGGCCACGGCCGCGACGACCTGCTCCGCACCCGCGAGTCCGATCGCGAGCCCCTCGCCGGTGAGGGCGTCGATGTAGCCGGCCGCGTCGCCGACGAGCGCGATCCGCCCCGCGACGCGGCTCACCGTCCGCTGCAGCAGCGGACCCGCACCCCGCAGCGCGTCGACGGCGGCGGCGTCGCCGATCCGGTCGCGGACCTCCGCCACGGCGGCGAGCGCTCCGCCGAAGTCGAGCCCCCGCTCCCCCAGGGCCGCGACGCTGACCAGGTCCTCGCGCACCGGGGTCACGTACAGCTCGAACCCGTCCCGCCAGTGCACCTCGACGAGGTCCGTCCACGGGGCGAGCGCGAAGTGCCGGCGCAGGCCGAAGCGGGAACGGCCCCCGTCGCCCCCGGCGAGCCCTGCGGCGCGGCGGACCGTCGAGTGGAGGCCGTCCGCTCCGATCGCGTACCGGGCGCGCAGGCCGCCGACCGTGACGCCGTCGGCGTCCTGGACGATGGCGCCCACCCGCGCCCGCCGCACCTCCACGCCGAGCCCCGCGGCCCGGTCGGCGAGGGCTCGGTGCAGCGCGATCCGCTCGACGCCGCGCCCCGGGGCGCCAGGGAACCGGTGCTCGACGCTGCGCCGGGCGTCCGCATACCGGAAGCCGCGCAGCGGTACGCCGGGCGGGTCGACGCCGAGCCGGGCGAGCACCGCGAGCGCACCGGGCATCAGGCCCTCCCCGCACGCCTTGTCCAGCAGGCCGGTCCGGGACTCGAGCACCACCGGCTCGAGCCCGGCGAGCCGTGCCGCGATGGCGGTGGCGAGGCCGACGGGGCCTCCGCCGACGATGGCGAGGTCGACCGTCATGCCGACCGCTCCGCGAGGGCGACGGACATGGCGGCCTCCTCCGCCGGGATCCGGAACCGCACGAGCAGCACCGCGTTCAGCACGGTGAAGACGAGCGCCGTGAGCCAGCCGGTGAAGACGAGGGGCAGCGCGACGCCCTCGACCGCCACGACGATGTAGTTCGGATGGGGCAGGAAGCGGTAGGGACCGCGGCGCACCAGCGGCAGGCCGGGCACGACCACGATCCGCGTGTTCCAGCGCCGGCCGAGGCTGAGGATGCACCAGTACCGGAGCGCCTGAGCGCCGAGCACGACGACCACGGCGGGGATCCCGAGCACCGGGAGGAACGGCCGGGGGGCGAGCAGCGGTTCGAGGGCGCAGGCGACCAGCAGGCCGGTGTGCAGGGCGACCATCGCCGGGAAGTGCCCCCGCCCCTCCTCGCGGCCGCCGTGCGCCAGCGCCCAGCGGAGGTTGCGGGCGGAGACGACCAGCTCGAGCACCCGTTCGCCGACCGTGCCGGCGAGCAGCGCCAGGTACCAGCCGTAGGCGATCCACCACCCTGCGGCGAACGGCGTCACGGGCGGTTCCGGTCAGGCCGCGGCCGGGAGCGGCACCGCTCCCGGCTCGGACCACTGCAGCAGCACGAACTCGGCGCTGATCCCCGGACCGAGCGCGAAGAGCAGCCCCCACTCGCCGTTCGCATGCGGTGCGGCGAGCTCGCTCGCGAGCACGTGCAGCACGCTCGACGACGAGAGGTTGCCCACCTTCGCCATCGACTCCCAGCTGCGGGCGAGCGCGCCGTCCGGCAGGTCGAGGCCGCGCTGGAAGGACTCGAGCACCTTCGGGCCGCCGGGATGCGCGATCCAGGCACCGACGTCGTCGACCGAGAGGCCGTGGCCCCCGAGGAAGGCGCGGGCGTCGCCGGGGAAGTTCGCGTCGATGACGTCGACCACCCCCGCCGTGAGGATCACCCGGAACCCGGTCTCGCTCGGCCGGAACCCGATGGTGCCGATGCTGCCCGGGTAGAGGCGGCTGCGGGTGTCGACGACGCGCGGCCCGCGGGCGCCGCGCCGCTCGGCCCAGGCCTCCCCCACGAGCACGACGGCGGCCGCCCCGTCGCCGAAGAGGCCGCTCGCGACGATGTTGTCCATCGAGTCGTCGTCGCGCTGCACGGTGAGCGAGCAGAGCTCCACGGACAGCAGCACGGCGACCTCGTCGGGATGCCCGAGCAGGTAGTCGTGCACCCGCGCGATGCCGGCGGCGCCCGCCACGCAGCCGAGCCCGAACATCGGCATCCGCTTCACGTCGTCCCGCAGGCCGAGCAGCGGCACGAGCAGGGCGTCGACGGACGGCGCCGAGATGCCGGTGACGGAGGTGAAGACGATGAAGTCGACCTCGTCGGGAGCCACCCCCGCCGCGTCGAGTGCCTGCTGCATCGAGGCGCCGGCGAGCCGGGTCGCCTCACCGACGAACCGGTCGTTGGTCTGACCGAAGGTGAGCGCGGTGCGGTACTGCTCGAGCGGCAGCACGAGGTGCCGCGTGTCCACCCGGGCCGACGAGTGGATGCGGCGCATGACGGCCTGCTTGCGCGGGTCCTGCGTGACCATGGGGGCGAGCAGCTCGGTGATCGCGTCCTGCGGATAGGCGTGGTCGGGCAGGGCCGTCGCGATGGCGGCGATCCGCGTCATTTTCCGGAGGCTACACGCCGCGGCCGGACGCGACGCGCGGATGGACCCCGGACTCCTAGGCTTCCCGCCGTGCCCATCGTCGACAACGCCGTGTACGTGCGCGGACGCCGCACCGCGGATCCCGCCGATCTCGAGCAGACGTTCGACCTCGTGAAGGAGCGCAACGGCTTCGGCTGGATCGGTCTCTACCGCCCCTCGGAGGCGGAGGTGCGGGAGGTGGCGGACGAGTTCGGGCTGCATCCGCTCGCCGTCGAGGACGCGCTGGAAGGGCACCAGCGCCCGAAGCTCGAGCGCTACGGCGCCATCCGGTTCGTGGTGCTGCGCCCGGCCCGGTACATCGACAGCGACGAGCGGGTCGACTTCGGCGAGGTGCACGTCTTCATCGATCCGCAGTTCGCCGTCGTGATCCGGCGGGCGGAGGCGCCGGACCTCAAGAGCGTGCGCAAGCGGCTGGAGGAGCGGCCCGACCTGCTGGAGGTGGGCGGGCTCGCGGTGCTCTACGCCGTCGCGGACCGCATCGTCGACGACTACGTGCCCGTCGTCGCCGGCCTGCAGAACGACATCGACGAGATCGAGGACCAGCTGTTCGGCGGCGAGCGGAACGTCTCGCAGCGGATCTACGAGCTGTCCCGCGAGGTGATGATGTTCCAGCGCGCCGTCGCGCCGCTCGCGGACATCATCTCGCAGCTGCGGGCCGAGATCGAGGGCGACGAGTCGAAGCTGGAGGTGCGGCGCGGCCTCCGCGACGTGCTCGACCACGTCGCCCGAGTGCAGGAGCGGGTCGAATCGTTCCGGGTGCTGCTGCAGAACGCCCTCACCGTGAACGCCACCCTCGTCGGGCAGCGGCAGAACGACCAGATGGCGCGGCTCACCGCGTCCAGCCTGAAGCAGGGCGAGGACGTGAAGCGGGTGTCGTCGTGGGCGGCGATCGGCTTCGCCCCAGCGCTCATCGCCTCCGTCTACGGGATGAACTTCCGGTTCATGCCGGAGCTGCAGTGGCGCCTCGGCTACCCGTACGCGCTGCTGCTCATGGTCGCCGTCTGCGTGCTCCTCTACGTCATGTTCAAGCGGCGCGACTGGCTGTAGCCCGTGGGCGGCCTGCCGGCGTGCTCCCGGTCAGTCGACGAGCGCGGCGTCGAGCGTGATCGTGGTGCCGGTGAGCGCCTTGCTCACCGGGCAGCCGTCCTTCGCGGCCTGCGCGGCCTTCGCGAACCCGTCGGCGTCGAGGTTCTCGACCTCGCCCCGGACGGTGAGCCGGATGCCGGTGATCCTGAAGCCCTGCGTGTCGGGGCCGAGCGAGACGTCCGCCGTCACGTCCAGCGAGTGCGGGGTGCCGCCGGCGTCCGCGATGACGGCGGAGAGCTGCATCGCGTAGCAGGCCGAGTGGGCGGCGGCGATGAGCTCCTCGGGGCTCGTCACGCCCTCGGCGTCGTCGGCGGCGCGGCGCGGGAAGGACACCTCGTAGGTGCCGACGCCGGAGCTCGAGAGCTCGACCTGTCCGGTGCCGTCCATGAGTCCGCCGTCCCAGGCGGTGCGTGCGGTGCGAGTGGGCATCTGGGGGTTCCTTCCGTAGGACGGCC
>JAICSU010000214.1 GCA_025936735.1 Amnibacterium sp. | reverse complement strand
GAGCGGCACGGGCCGGCCGATCATGGGGGTGTCCGGCGACCGCGGCAGCGTCAGGACGAAGTTCGTGCCGTCGCCCTCGCGGCTCCACACCTCGAGGCTCCCGCCGTGCAGCAGCGCGTCCTCGAGGCTGATCGCGAGGCCGAGGCCGGTGCCCCCGATGCGCCGCTGCCGGGACGGATCCGCCCGCCAGAACCGGTCGAAGACGCGGTCCGCGTGGTGCTGCGGCATGCCGGCGCCGTGGTCCCGCACCCCGAGGCCGACGGCCGTGGCGGAGCTGTCGACGGTCACCTCGATCGGGCGCCCGTCGCCGTGCTCGATCGCGTTCGCGAGGAGGTTGCGCACGATGCGGGCGATGCGGCGGGCGTCGACCTCGATCTCGACGTGGCCGCCTGGGGTGATGAGCCGGACGGGCGTGCCCATCTCGTCCGCGAGCCCCGCGAGCGAGTCGATCGCCTCGCGCGCGAGCTCGACGACGTTCGTCGGCTCCCCGGCCACGTCGGCGGCCTGCGCGTCCATCCGGCTGATCTCGAGCAGGTCGCCGAGCAGCGCCTCGAACCGCTCGACCTGGTCCCGCAGCAGCTCGGCGCTCCGCGCGGCGGGCGGCGCGAGGGCGTTCCGTCCGTCGTAGAGCACGTCGCTCGCCAGGCGGATGGTCGTGAGCGGTGTCCGCAGCTCGTGGGACACGTCGGAGACGAACCGCTGCTGCACCCGGGAGAGGTTCGCGAGCTGGGTGATCTGCCGCTGCAGGCCGTCCGCCATCCGGTTGAACGACCGCGCGAGCGTCGCCACGACGTCCTCGCCGCGCTCCGGGATGCGCTGCTCGAGCCGGCCGCCGGCGAGCTCCTCGGAGACGAGCGCCGCCTCCTTGATCGGCCGCACGACGAGGGACACGACGACGGTCGTGACGCCGCCGATCAGCAGCAGCAGCGCGGCCCCGCCGATCAGCAGCGTGCGCTGCACGAAGTCGAGGGTGCTCTGCACGTCCGAGACGTCGTAGACGAGGTACAGCTCGTACTGGTTGCCGCCGACCTGCAGCGGCTCCCCCACCACGATGCCGGGCCGGGTGCGCCCGGGACCGGAGGGCAGGGCGACCGGCTGCCAGTGCTGCCCCGTCGGCGCCGCCTCGACGGCCTGCTTCAGCTCGGGCGAGATCACCGCATCCACGCCACCCGGGATCGTGGCCTCCGGCAGCACGCTCCCCGACTGGCCGGGGCTGCTCTGCCAGGAGAGGCCGCTCGGTGTGCCGGCCGCCGTTCTGGCCTGCTCGATGGCGTTCTGCTGCAGCCCGCCGAGCGTCGTCGGGTCGAACGAGGTCGCGGTGCCGAGGGTCTTCTGGGCGGCGGTCTCGGCCCGCGCGCTGAAGCCGAGCACCTGGTGCACCCGATCCCGGTAGAGGCCGCCGGAGATGCTGAACGAGAGCACCTCGCCGACCACGACGAGCGCGATCGTGCTGAGCAGCACCGTGACGACCACGGTGCGCACGCGGAGGGAGCGCCGCCAGAGGTGCACGGGCGCCGTCGCGGCGCGGCGTGCCTTCAGCAGGCGGGTGCCGGGGAGGGGCCGCCCGGCGGTCGCGCCGGAGGACATGCGGGTCAGACGGCCGCGCCCGCGCGGTAGCCGACGCCGCGCACCGTGGTCACGATCTTCGGGTTCTCGGGGTCCTGCTCCACCTTCGCGCGCAGCCGCTGCACGTGCACGTTCACGAGGCGGGTGTCGGCCTTGTAGTGGTAGCCCCACACCTGCTCGAGCAGCATCTCGCGGGTGAAGACCTGATGCGGCTTCGCGGCGAGGGTGTGCAGCAGGTCGAACTCGAGCGGCGTGAGCTGGATGTGCGTGTCGCCGCGAAGCACCTCGTGGCCCGCGGCGTCGACGACGAGGTCGCCGATGCGCAGCCGGCTGCCCGGGACGGCCGGCGCCGGGCGGAGCCGGGTGCGGATGCGGGCGACGAGCTCCTTGGGGTCGAACGGCTTCACGACGTAGTCGTCGGCGCCCGACTCCAGGCCGAGCACGACGTCCGTGGTGTCGGACTTCGCGGTGAGCATGATCACGGGGACGCCGCTCTCCGCGCGGATCTCGCGGCAGACCTCGATGCCGTCGACGCCCGGCAGCATCAGGTCGAGCAGCACGAGGTCGGGCTTGGCGCCGCGGAACGCGGCGAGCGCCTTCGCGCCGTCCGCGCAGAAGACCGGGTCGAACCCCTCGGTCCGCAGCACGATGCCGATCATCTCGGCCAGCGCCGTGTCGTCGTCGACGACGAGGATGCGCCCGGTCATGCCTCGAGTTCTCCTTGAGCCGCTTCGCGCTCGGGTGCGCGGAAGTGGGCCTCAGCGTACTGCCTCGGCCGCACATCGCCGGGTATCGCGCCCGCCTCCCACGAGCGCGGGGCCCGGCGTGCGAGAGTTGCGTCATGGCTGATCAGGGGGACGAATGGGCTTCGCCGTCCGGCGGGCGGGCCGGCGGGCAGCGTCCGAGCCCGGAGGAGCCGCCGAGGTACGGTGAGCGGATCCCCGGCTGGACGCCGCCCGCTCCTGCCGGGCCGCCGCCGTCCGCCGGATACGGGCAGGCCGGGTACGGGCAGCAGCCCGGCGCCTACGCCGCACCCGGCGCCTACGTGCCGCCGCCGAAGCCGGGGCTGATCCCGCTGCATCCGCTGTCGTTCGGCCAGCTGCTCGGCGCGTCGTTCGCCGTGCTCCGCTTCAACCCGCGCGCGACGATCGTGCCGACGCTCATCGTGAACGTCGTGCAGGTCGCCCTGACGCTCGCGCTCTTCGGCTTCGTCGGCGTCTCCGCCGTCGACCGGCTGCAGCAGGCCAGCAGCGCCGACCGCGGCGCGATCGCCGCCGGCGTGATCGCGGAGGGGGTCCTCGGCGGACTCGTCATCGCCGCCATCGCGGTCTTCGGCACCGCGCTGCTGCAGGGCATGCTCACGCTCGCCGTCGCGCGCGGGGCCCTCGGCAAGCGGCCGGGCGCGGGAGAGGTGCTGCGCCGGGCGCTGAAGTCCATCTGGCCGCTGATCGGGTTCGGCGTGCTCGTCGCCGCCGTCGAGATCGTCGTGATCGTGGCGCTCGCCCTGCTCGTGACCGGCATCGCGCTCACCGGCACCACGGTGGGCGTGGTGCTCGCCGTGCTGGTCGGCGTCTTCGGCGGCCTCGGGTTCGCGGTCGGGGCCGGCTTCCTGCTCGTGAAGCTCGCCACCGTGCCGAGCGCCATCGTGCTGGAGCGCCTCGGCGTCTTCGCGGCGATCCGCCGCTCCTGGGTGCTCATGCGCGGCGCGTTCTGGCGCACGCTCGGCATCTTCGTGCTGGTGGTCCTGATGGTCGGCGTCGCCGGTCAGATCGTGAGCTTCCCGTTCAGCCTCATCGGCGGCGCGGTGGGCGGGCTGCTCTTCCCCGATTCCGGCGGGACCACGGATCCGACGGTCGCGATCCAGACGGCGCTGATCACCTCCATCCCCGCCACGATCGTCTCCTCCCTCGTCCAGGGCATCGGAGTCGTCGCTCAGGTGTCGGCGTTCGCGCTCACCTACCTCGACCGGCGCTTCCGCCGGGAGGGCCTCGACCTCGAGCTGCAGCGGGTCGCGGAGCAGGGCGGCACGGATCCGTTCGAGCCGGCGGCCCCGTGATCGGAGTCCTTCCCGGGGCGGTGCCGGTGCAGCCGAGTGGCGACCAGGCGCGCCAGTGGCTCCTGCACGAGCTGGCGAAGGCGCCGTACCAGGCGGCGAGGCCGACCCCGTTCGACATCGTCGCGCAGGCGGTGCTGACGTGGTTCCAGAGCCTCTTCACCTCGAAGACGTCGGTCGCGCCGCCGGTGCTGCTCGTCGCTGCGCTCGTCGTGGTCGCGGCGCTGCTGGTCGTGGCGCTCGTGCTCTTCGGCATGCCGCGGCTGAACCGGCGCAGCCGGGTCGCGGGCGGCCTCTTCGGCGAGGACGACCGGCGGACCGCCGACGAGCTGCGGCGGTCGTCGGCCGCCGCCTTCGCGGCGGGCGACTGGTCGACCGCGGTGCTCGAGCGCTTCCGTGGCCTCGCCCGGGGCCTCGACGAGCGCACGGTCCTGACGGTCTTCCCGGGCACGACGGCCGACGGCTTCGCCCGGCGGGCGGCGCAGGCGTTCCCCGCCGAGCAGCGGGAGCTGGAGTCCGCCGCCGCGGTCTTCGACGGCGTCCGGTACGCCAGCCGCGCCGCGACGAGGGCGGAGGCCGAGACCATCGCG
>JAICSU010000103.1 GCA_025936735.1 Amnibacterium sp. | reverse complement strand
CGGCCGAGACCCGGATCGTGTCGAAGCGGCTCTCGAAGTCGCGGCCGAACCAGGGCCTCGTCGTGTTCGAGCACACCGCGCGGAACCAGCGCGACGAGGTCGTCGCGGTCGCCGTGCGCGCGGCGCTGATGCAGCGGCTGCCGTGAGCGCGGAGCTCGGGCCGGCGCTCCTGTTCTGCCCCGCGGACCGGCCGGACCGGTACCGGAAGGCGCTCGACGCGGCCGACACGGTGATCCTCGACCTCGAGGACGCGGTGGCGGCCGACCGGAAGGACGCCGCCCGCGCGGCCGTCGCCGCCTCCGACCTGCCGGTGGAGCGGACCGTCGTCCGGGTGAACCCGGTCGCGGCGGGGATGCTCGAGGCCGACCTCGCCGCGGTCGACGCGGCCGGCTACCGCATGGTCATGCTCGCGAAGGCCGAGTCGGTCGCCGATCTCACGGCGCTCGGCCGGTACGAGGTGATCGCGCTCTGCGAGACACCGGCGGGCGTGCTCGCCTCACCCGCCCTGGCCGCCGCCCCGAGCACCGTCGGGCTGATGTGGGGCGCGGAGGACCTCGTCGCGGCGCTCGGCGGCCGCTCCAGCCGGGGCGGGGACGGCCGGTACCGGGACGTCGCTCGGGCGGCCCGCGCCGCCGTGCTGCTCGCGGCGGGCGCCTGCGGGAAGGCCGCCTACGACGCCGTGCACCTCGACTTCGCGGACGACGCCGGACTCGCCGCCGAGGCGGAGGACGCGGCGGCGAGCGGCTTCGCGGGCACGGTCTGCATCCATCCGCGCCAGGTGCCGATCGTGCGGGCCGCGTACCGGCCGACCCACGACGAGCTCGCCTGGGCGCGGCGGGTGCTCGAGGCCGCCGCAGCGGGCGGGGTCGTCGCCGTCGACGGGCGGATGGTCGACGAGCCCCTGCTCGTGCAGGCGCGGCGGGTGGTGGCGGCCGCCGGCTGACCCGCCTCCGCGCCGCCCCCTCCAGCTGCTCGGGTCAGCGGAGGTGGGAGGCGCCGTTCGCGTCGAGCACGGCGCCGCTGACCCAGTCCGGCGCGTCGAGGGCGAGCCAGGCGACGGTGGCGGCGATCTCCTCCGCGGTCGCGACGCGGCCGAACGGGCTCTGCGCCCGCACCGCATCGCCCGCCGGGGAGTCGAGGACGGATCGGGCCATGTCGGTCTCGACGAAGCCGGGCGCGACCGCCGTGGCCGTGATCCCGTGGGGGGCGAGCGCGAGGGCGAGCGACTGGGTCATCGCGTGCAGGCCGGCCTTCGTGGCGGCGTACGCGGACGTGACGGGCTCGCCCCGATAGGCGCCCCGCGAGCCGACGGCGACGATCCGGCCGCCCGTCGGGCCCTCGGGCCGGGAACGGAGGTGGTCGACGAGGAGCCAGGCCAGGTCGGCGGGGCCGAGCAGGTTGACCGCGACGTGGCGCCGCCAGGCCGCGCGCCAGGTGGCCAGGTCGACCCCGTCGATCGGATGCGCCTCGAAGACGCCCGCGTTGTTCACGAGCACGTCGAGCCCGCCGAGGCCCTCGATCGCCGACCGCATCAGTGCGGGCGCGGCGTCCGGGTCGGCGAGGTCGCCGACGACGGCGACATGGCCCGTGCCGGGCAGCGACCTGGCGACCGCCTCCGCCGCCGGCAGGTCGCGGCCGGCGTGCACCGCGACGGCGGCCCCGGCGCGAGCGAGCGCGGCCGCGACGGCGGCGCCGATCCCCCGGCTGCCTCCCGTGACGAGGCAGCGCCGCCCTGCGCTCAGGACCGGGGCTGCCGCGGGGTGCGCGGCGTGCGGGGCCGGACGGCCGGGATCGGCTCGGTGCGGTCCGATTCGGCGAGCGGTGCGAAGAGGCGGTCGATCGCCGACTCCCGCTCGTCGACGTCCTCCTCGGGCGGCGGCGCCGGGCGGGTGCGGGCGGCGGGGCGGCGCGTGGCCTGCCGCGGCGCGGGCTGCTCCGCCTCGGGGGCGGGCGCAGCGGCGGGCTCGGGGCGAGCGGCCGGCGGTTCGGCGCGCGTCGGGCGAGCGGGCGCCTCCGTCACGGCGACGACCGGCGCGGGCTCCTCGTGCGAGGGGGCCGGCGGCGCCATCCGCGCGCGCAGCCCGGCCAGCGGGCCGCCGTCGGACCGGGGCCGAGGGCCGGCCGCGACGCGCGGGTCCTGGCGGGCCTCCTGCGCTGCCTGCGCCTGCGGCTGGGGGTGCGGCGCAGGCTGGCTGCGGGCCGGGCCCACCGGCTCGGGGCCCACCGGCTCGGGGCGGACCGGCTCGGGGCGGACCTGCTCGGGGCGGACCTGCTCGGGGCGGACCGGCTCGGGTCGGCCTGCCGGCGCGGGCGCCGCGTGGGCACGGACGTGCGGCTCCCGCCGGGGCCCCTGCCGGAAGGGCCACCAGTAGGTGCGCGAGTCCGCGCCGTTGCGCTCCGCCCAGAGCGATGCCGCGACCGTCGCCACGAGCAGGAAGCGCACGAGCACGACGCCCACGACCACGAGCACGACGAGCGCGACGAGCAGCACGAGCAGCCAGGCGGCGGTGAGCAGGCTGGTGAGCACGATCGACCCCATCTGTAGTCCCCTTCCGGCCACGGACGCGTCAGCGGCCGTACCGGCATGCTGCCATGTGCGCCTCCACGGCCGCTCGCCCTCGTCCGCTCACGGCGAACCGGCGACGCGGCAACCCGCACCGCGCAGCGGCCGGATGCCACCGTGCCGCATGACCGCCACCGCCCCCTCCGGTGTGACCGCCGGCAGCCCCACGCCGGTCGACGCCACCTGCCTCCGCTGCCGCCGCGAGGGGCTCTTCCACGTCGTGCTGTTCCGCCTGCACGAGGACGGTCCCCGCCGGGTCGGGGACACGACCTTCTGCGCCTGCGAAGCCCGGCCCGCGCCCCGCCCCACGATCACCACCGGGTGACGGCTGCGGCCGCGCGGCCCGATACGCTGCGACGATGGCCGCCAGGTTCGTCGTCGTACCCCAATGGCAGGGATCGGCGTCGAGCCGTTCGATGAGGCTGATCGACGGGGCGGACGCGATCCGCGGCGACCTGCCGTCGACCGCCACCGTCTCCGTGGAGATCCCGCTCGGCGCCGGCGACGCGGTCGGCAGCGGCGTGCACCGCTACTCGAGCCTCGCCGTCGTCCGCGAGCGGCTGGCGGAGGCGCTGCGGCAGGTTCCCGGCACCCAGGTGCCGATCGTGATCGGCGGGGACTGCGGAGTCGAGCTGGCGGCCGTCGAGCACGCGATGGCCGGGGCGCGCAGCCGCGGCACCCGGCTCGGCACGATCTGGTTCGACGCGCACCCCGACCTCAACACCCCGGCCACCAGCCCGTCCGGCGCCTTCTCCGGCATGGTGCTGCGGGCGCTGCTCGGCGAGGGGGCCGAGGGACTGGTGTCGGATCCTCCGCTCGACCCCGCGTCCGTCGTGCTGGCCGGCGCCCGGTGCCTCGACGACGGCGAGGCCGACTACCTCGCCGGGTCGCCGATCGTGCGGGTGGACCCGGACGCCGTCGGGGCGGGGCTCGGCGGCGTGCTCGACCCCCTCGGCTTCGACGAGGTGTACCTGCACGTGGACCTCGACGTCCTCGACCCGGCCGAGTTCGACGGGGTGCCCGATCCGCAGCCGTTCGGCGTCACCACCGCCGACCTCACCGCCGCGATCGGTGCCGCGCTCGCGGGCCGCCGGCTCGCCGGCGCGGCGATCACCATGTTCGCGCCGCCCTCCCCCGAGGAGGCCGGGGAGGACCTCGCGCCGATCCTCCGCATCCTCTCCGCGCTGACCGCCGGCACCCGCTGACGGCTGAGGGCGGCACTAGCCTGCCGACCGGACCGAAGGAGCAACGATGCCGGAGCACACCTACGACCTCGTCGTGATCGGGGCGGGGCCGGTCGGCGAGAACGTCGCCGACTACGCCCACCGCGGGGGCCTCTCGGCGGTGATCATCGAGTCGGAGCTCGTCGGCGGGGAGTGCTCCTACTGGGCCTGCATGCCCTCCAAGGCGCTCCTGCGGCCGAGCGCCGCGCTCCGGGCCGCCGAGCACGTGCAGGGCGCGGCACAGGCCGTCGCCGGCCCCCTCGCGCCCGCCGACGTGTTCGCGCGCCGCGACGGGATCGTGGGCGACTACGACGACGGGTCCCAGGTCGACTGGCTCGGCTCCGCGGGCATCGACCTCATCCGGGGCCGCGCCCGGCTCACCGGCCCGAAGCGCGTGCAGGTCACGGCGATCGACGGCACGGTCGTCGACCTCATCGCCCGACGGGCGGTCGCCGTCTGCACCGGGTCGGGCCCGCAGATGCCCGCCGTCGAGGGCCTCGCGCAGGCGTCGCCGTGGACGTCCCGCGAGGCCACGGGCGCCACCGAGGCCCCAGGATCCCTCGTCATCGTGGGGGGCGGCGTCGTCGGGTGCGAGATGGCGACCGTCTACGCGAGCCTCGGCACCCGGGTGACCCTGCTCGTGCGCGGCCAGGGGCTGCTGTCGGGCATGGAGCCGTTCGCCGGCGAGCTGGTCACGGACGCCCTCCGCGAGCGCGGGGTCGACGTGCGGTTCGGGGCGTCCCCGTCGGCCGTGCGACGCACCGACGACGGCGGGGTCGAGGTGACCCTCGACGGCGGCGAGACCGTCACGGCCGAGGAGATCCTCGTGGCGACGGGCCGGGCGCCCCGCACGACGGATCTCGGCCTCGCGGCCGTCGGCCTGACGGACGGCGACTGGCTGTCGGTGGACGACACGCTGCTCGTCGAGGCGCCCACGAACGCCGACGAACCGTGGCTGTACGCGGTCGGCGACGTGAACCATCGAGCGCTGCTCACCCACGAGGGCAAGTACCAGGCCAGGGCGGCGGGGCGGGTGATCGCGGCCAGGGCGAAGGGCGAGCCCCTCGACACCGCGCCGTGGGGCCGGCACGTGGCGACCGCGGACCACGGCAGCGTGCCGCAGGTGACGTTCACCGATCCGGAGGTGGCATCCGTGGGGCTCACCGAGGCCAACGCGAGGAAGGCCGGTCTCCGCATCCGTACCGTCGAGTACGACCTCGCGCACGTCGCCGGAGCGACCGTGCTCTCCGACGACTACACCGGGCGGGCGAAGCTCGTGATCGACGACGACCGCGACGTCGTGCTCGGTGCCACGTTCGTCGGCCAGGACGTCGGCGAGCTGCTCCAGTCCGCGACCGTCGCCGTGGTCGGCGAGGTGCCGATCGGGCGGCTCTGGCACGCGGTGCCGTCGTACCCGACGCTCAGCGAGGTCTGGCTGCGGCTGCTGGAGACGGACGGGCACGCATGAGGGTCGTGCTGCCGGCGCCGGGGCGGATGGAGGACCGCACGGTCGTGATCACGGGCGCGAGCTCGGGGATCGGCCGCGCGGCGGCGATCGAGCTCGCCGCGCTCGGCGCCGAGGTGGTCGTGGTCGGCCGGAACCCGGACCGCACCCGGGCCGTCGCCGCGCAGGCGGGCGGCCGCGCCTACCTCGCCGACTTCGAGCGGCTCGACGACGTGCGCCGCCTCGGCGACGAGCTGCTCGCCGACCTGCCCGCGATCCACGTCCTCGCGAACAACGCCGGCGGCATCGGTCCGCGGCGCGACACCGTCGACGGCTTCGACGTCACGTTCCAGCGGAACCACCTCGCCGGCTTCCTGCTCACGAACCTGCTGCTGCCGCGCCTGCTCGCCACGGCGGCGGAGGCGCCGGCGGCGAGCGTGCGGATCGTGCAGACCTCCAGCGGCGCCGCGAGGTCGGGGCGCATCCGGCTCGACGATCTCGACACGCGGCACGGCCCATGGCTCGGGGGGTGGCGGGCGTACAGCGCGAGCAAGCTCGAGAACGTCGTGTTCACGAGGGAGCTGGCCCGGCGGCTCGCCGGCACGCCGGTGTCGGCGTACGCGTTCCATCCGGGCTTCGTCGCGAGCGGATTCGGCGACGGCGGAGCCCTGGTGAGCCTCGGGCAGCGGTGGGCGCTCTCGCCCGAGCAGGGCGCGCAGCCGCTCGTGCGGCTCGCCGCCGCTCCGGACGTCCCTGCGCCCTCCGGCAACTACTTCGACCGGCTGACGGCGCCCGGCCGGCTGCCGAAGCGGGCGGACGACCTCGGCGTCGCGAAGGCCCTCTGGTCGGCGAGCGAGGTGCGGGCCGGCCTGCGCTGACGCGCAGCAGCGTCCCGATACAGTCGGCTCGTGGTGCTGGCCGTCCTCGGAGTCGGCCTGCTCCTGCTCGGTGCGGTGGCGGTCGCCCTCGGCGCGCTCCCCGTCCCCGACGCCCTCGCGCTCGGCGAGCGGATCGCCCCGGTGCTCGGCTTCGTGGTCGCGATCACCGTCGTCGCCGCCCTCACCACGCGAGCCGGGGTCTTCGACCGGATCGCCGACGGCGCCGCCCGACTCGGGCGCGGCCGCGGAACGGTGCTCTGGCTGCTCGTGGTCGCCGTCGCCGTGGTCGCGACCGTCTTCCTGTCGCTCGACACCACCGCGGTGCTGCTGACGCCGATCGTCGTGACCCTCGCCCGTCGCGTGGGACTCGCGCCCCTGCCGTTCGCGATGGCGACGGTCTGGCTCGCGAACACGGGCTCGCTGCTGCTCCCGGTGTCGAACCTCACCAACCTGCTCGCGGCGGCCGGTCCGGGCCTCGGCGGCGGCGGCTACGTCGCCCGGTCCGCTCTGCCGTCGCTCGTCGCGGTCGTCGTGCCGGTGCTGCTGCTCGCGCTCGTGCACCGGCGCGAGATCGCGCAGCGGTACGCGACGCCGCCGGTGCACGTGGTCGCGGATCCGGTGCTGTTCACGGTCGCCGCCGTCGTGCTGGTGCTGCTCGTGCCGGCGCTCGCGCTCGGCGAACCGGTGCTCCGGGTGCCGGTATGGGTGCCGGCGGCGGCCGCCGCGGTCGTGCTCGCCGTCGCGTTCGCGGTGCGGCGGCGGCCGGGACTCGCCCCGGGGATGCTGCCGGTCGCGCTCGTCGTGTTCGTCTGCGGGCTGTTCCTCGCGGTGACCGCGGCAGGCCGCCTCGGCCTCACCGGCGAGCTCGCGAGGGTCGCCGGCACGGGCGACGGGCCGCTCGCGCTGCTCCGCCTCGCCGGGACAGGGGCGGTGGCGGCGAACCTGGCCGACAACCTGCCCGCCTACCTGGCGCTCGAGCCGGTCGGCTCGTCCCCCGCGCGCCTGCTCACCCTGCTGGTGGCGGTGAACGCCGGTCCGCTGGTCACGCCATGGGCGTCGCTGGCCACCCTCCTGTGGCACGGCCGCCTCACCGCGATGGGCGTGCGGATCTCCTGGTGGCGGTTCGCGGCCCTGGGCCTGATCGCGGCGCCGCTGACGGTGGGCCTCGCCACGCTGGCGGTCGCGCTCACCTCCCCCCGGTGACGCCCTCGGGTCACCAGAGCGGCGGATGGCGCCTCGGCCAGCCGAAGCGTCGCTCGAGCTGGCGGGCGATCGCGAGGATCGTCGCCTCGCCGCCCGGCCTCCCGATGAGCTGCACGCCGGCGGGCCGGCCGGTGTCGTCGGCGCCGACCGGCACGACGATCGCGGGCAGCCCGGCCACGTTGACGAACGACGAGTAGGGCGCGGCCTGCACCTGCCGGGTGAAGACGACGTCCGGATCCGGATCGGCCGTGAACCAGCCGAGCGGCATCGGCGGCAGGGCGAGCGCCGGGGTGAGCACGGCGTCGACGGCGTCGAACGTCGCGACCGCGCGCCGCTCGAACGCCGCGGCGGCCGCGAGCGCACCGAGCAGCGTCTCGGCCGGCAGCGCCCTGCCCCGCTCGACCATCGCTCGCGTGTAGGGCTCGAGGAGGTCGAGCTCGGCCGCCGAATGCGCCGGGATGCCGGCGGCGGAGGCGGCCCACAGCACCCGGAAGAGCTCGGGGTACCGCTCCCCCGGCAGCCGCACGGCGTCCACGCCGTGACCGAGCTCGTCGAGGGCGGTCGTCGCGCGGCCCACGGCGGCCGCGGATCCGGGATCGAGCGCCACGTCGACCGCGTCGTCCCACACCGAGCCCTCGAGCACGCCGACCTGGAAGCGGCCCTCCCCGCGGACGGCCGCGGAGAGGAACGGGCCCTCGCCCGGCGGCACGAGCGCGTACGGGGCGCGGCGGCGCACGCCGTCCGGCGCGACGAGCGCGTCGAGGGCCATGGCGACGTCGGCGACCGTCCGCGCGATCGGCCCGGCCGTGACCAGTCCGGCGAGCGACTCCTGGCCGCCCTGCGCGGGCACGCGGCCCCGCGAGGGCTTCAGGCCGACGACGCCGCAGGTGGCGGCGGGGATCCGGACGGACCCTCCGCCGTCCGATCCGATGGCGAGCGGCACGAACCCGGCGGCCACCGCGGCGGCGGCGCCACCGCTCGATCCGCCCGCGCCGGTGGACGGATCCCACGGGTTGCGGGCAGGTGGCCTGCCCACCGGTTCCGTGTAGCCGGTCAGCCCGAACTCGGGCGCGGTCGTCGCGCCGAGGGAGACGGCTCCCGTGGCGTCGATCGCGTCGACGATCCGGTCGGACGCGGCGGCCGGCGCGGCGGGAAGCCGCGACCCGCTGCCGGACACGGTGCCGGCCCGCCGGGCGAGCTCCTTCTCCGCCACCGGCACGCCCCAGAGGGGCGCCGCTCCCGGCCCCTCGGCGTCGAGCCGGCGGGCGGTGGCGCGGGCGCGCTCCGCGTCGACCCGCGCGAACGCCCCGATCGCGGAGTCGAGCCGCTCGATCCGGTCGAGGCCGTGCTCGACGAGCTCGGCGACGGTCGCGTCCCGGCGCTGCAGCTGGTCCCACTGCTCCTGCGCGGTGAGGTGGTGGAGCTCGAACGCCACTACTTGATCGACTTCTGCAGCAGCACGGTGCCGATCCAGCGGTCGAACTTGAAGCCGACCCGCCCCATCCGTCCGACCTCCTTGAAGCCGAGCGACTCGTGCAGCTTCAGGGACGCCTCGGCGCCCCGGTCGGCGACGACCGCGAGCAGCTCCTTCAGTCCCGCCTCCCTGCCCGCGTCCACGAGGGCGGTGAGCAGCGCCCTGCCGAGCCCCTTGCCGGTCGCGGCGGGCGACAGGTAGATGGAGCTCTCCGCCGTGTGCCGGTAGGCGCGCTTCTGCCGCCACGGCGTGCAGAGCGCGTAGCCGAGCACCTGCCCCGACGGCGAGACCGCGACGAGGAACGGCAGCTTCAGGCGCGTCAGGTAGCCGAACTTCGACCGCCACTCGCGCAGCGACATGGTGTCCTCGTCGAAGGTCACCATGCTGTTCGTCACGTAGTGGTTGTAGATGCCCCGGACGTCGGGCAGGTCGCGGGCCGTCGCGGGGCGGATCGTGAAGTCGAAGTCGGGCTCGGGCGGCGGCAGACGGCGGAGGTGGAACGGCTTCGCGCGTCGCGGCGCGTACTCCTCCTCAAGCACGGCCCTCCTCCAGCAAGCCCGCCTCCCGCACGGCTCGCAGCCTACGGGAGGCGCCAATCGACCGGGAGGGCGCCCTGCTCGGCGAGCAGGGCGTTCGTGCGGCTGAAGGGCCGGGAGCCGAAGAAGCCGGTG
>JAICSU010000306.1 GCA_025936735.1 Amnibacterium sp. | reverse complement strand
GCCTGAGGCAGGATCGGACCGTGACCTACTCGATCGTCGCGCGGGACCCGCGCACCGGCGCCTTCGGCGTCGCCGTCCAGTCGCACTGGTTCAACGTCGGATCCGTCGTGCCCGCCGCCTCCGCCGGGGTGGGCGTCGTCGCCACGCAGGCGAACCCTGACGTGCAGCACAAGCCGAGAGCGCTCGCGATGCTGCGAGAGGGCCGCTCGGCGGCCGAGATCGTGCCGGCGCTGCTCGACGGGGACCCGGCGGCCGCGCACCGGCAGCTCGCGGTCGTCGACCGCTCCGGGCTCGCGGTCGGGCACACCGGCGCGAGCTGCATCCCCGCCGCCGGCCACGTGACGGGCGACGGGTTCGTGTGCCAGGCGAACATGATGCGGACGGCGGACGTGTGGCCCGCCATGGCGGAGGCCTACCAGGAGGCGCTCGGCCGGGGCTTCACCACCGCTCTGCTCGCCGCCCTCGACGCGGCCGAGCTGGCGGGCGGGGACATCCGCGGCAGGCAGGCCGCCGCGATCCTCGTGGTACCCGCCGAGGGCACCGACGCGGACCGCGTCGTCGACGTGCGCGTCGACGACGCACCGGAGCCGCTGAAGGAGCTGCGGCGCCTGGTGGCCCTCAACGACGCGTACGTGCTCGCCGGCGAGGGCGACGACCTCATGGCGCACGGCGACTTCGCCTCCGCGGCCGACCGGTACGCGGCGGCGCACGAGGCGGCGCCCGGCAACGACGAGCTCCGCTTCTGGGCGGGGCTCGGGCTCATCACCGCGTCGATGCCGGACCGCGGAGTCGCCCTGATCAGGGAGACGATCGCCGCGGATGCGAGCTGGCACGAGCTGCTGCGCCGGCTCTCCCCCGCCGTCGTGCCGGCCGCTCCCGAGGCCCTCCGCCTGCTGCAGCCCTGAGCGGATTGAGCCGCCCCGGCTCAAGAATGTTGGGCCGGCGGGAATGCGGGTCCCCCTCCTGCGTTACATTGAGTCGTAGGCACTCAAGTTTCCTGGAGGTCTCTTGCCCGAGTACTTCGGCCCCGCCGCCGGTGACGGCTCGTTCGACGAGTTCCTGGCCCGGCTGCTCGCCAGCCAGCGGTCCGCATCCGCGGGCCGCCCCATCGACATCGGCCGGCTGCTGAGCCGGCGCACGCACGAGGTGGTCGCCTCCGCCGTCCGCTTCGCGGTCGAGCGCGGTCACGCCGACGTCGACGCCCTGCACGTCCTCCACGCCCTCGTGTCGGGCGAGCAGGGGCGTGAGGCCCTCGACCGCGCCGGAATCGACGTCGACGCCCTCGTCCACGCGATCGAGGAGCGGATGCCGACCGGCGGGGAGCGCGTGGCGGGAACCCCCGCGATGACGCCGTACGCGCAGCGGGCGCTGCTCGAGGCCGTGCAGGTGGCGCGGGCGTTCGGCTCGACCTACGTCGACCCCGAGCACCTGTTCTTCGCGTTCGTGGCGAACCAGCACGCGGCCGCCGGCCAGCTGCTCGCCGCCTTCGGGGTCACCCCCGACCGGCTCCAGTCGATCGCGGAGGGCACCGCCGCGCCCGCCGGAGGCGCCGCACCGAGCGAGACGCCGACCCTCGACCAGTTCGGCACCGACCTCACCGCCCGGGCCCGCGAGCACGGGCTCGACCCCGTCATCGGCCGCGCGGTCGAGGTCGAGCAGGTCGTCGAGATCCTGCTGCGCCGCACGAAGAACAACCCCGTGCTGATCGGCGAGCCGGGCGTCGGCAAGACCGCGATCGTGGAGGGCCTCGCGCAGCGCATCGCCGACGGCGAGGTGCCGGAGTCGCTCCGCGACAAGCGCGTCGTGGCCCTCGACCTCCCCGGCATGGTGGCGGGCACCCGCTACCGCGGCGACTTCGAGTAGCGCATCACGAAGCTGGT
>JAICSU010000134.1 GCA_025936735.1 Amnibacterium sp. | reverse complement strand
CTCACCGGCGGCATGACGTGGGAGGCGCTGAACAACATCAGCGACGACAACAACCGGCGCCTCGTCATCGTCGTGAACGACAACGGGCGCTCGTACGCGCCGACGATCGGCGGCCTCGCCCACTACCTGAACGAGGTGCGCACCCGCCGCACCTACCGCGACATCCAGCTCGGCTCCAAGCAGCTCTTCGACCGCTTCGGCCGGCCGGGGCGGGCCATCTACCGCGGCACGCGCGGCGCGCTGCACGGCTTCCTCGCCCGATTCGCCTACAGCGACCGCATGTACTCCAACCTCGACATCAAGTACCTGGGGCCGATCGACGGTCACGACGAGGCCGCCGTGGAGAACGCCCTGCAGCAGGCGAAGCACTACGAGCTCCCGGTGCTCGTGCACGTGATCACGGAGAAGGGCCGCGGCTACGCCCCGGCCCGCAACGACGATGCCGATCGCTTCCATTCCGTTGGCGTCATCGATCCGGAGACCGGGCTCGCCGTCGCGACGACGGACACCGTCGACTGGGCGGACGCCTTCGGTGCGGATCTGGTCGCGATCGCGGAGCAGGACCCGCGGATCGTCGGCATCACGGCCGCCATGCTGCTGCCCGTCGGCCTCGGGCCCCTCGCCGAGCGGTTCCCCGACCGGGTCATCGACGTCGGCATCGCGGAGCAGCACGCCGTCACCTCCGCGGCCGGGCTCGCGTTCGGCGGGCTCCACCCGGTCATCGCGGTCTACGCGACCTTCCTCGGCCGCGCGTTCGACCAGGTGCTGATGGACGTCGCGCTGCACCGCGCCGGCGTGACCTTCGTGCTGCACCGCGCCGGCGTGACGGGGCCCGACGGCGCGAGCCACCACGGCATGTGGGACCTCGCGATGCTGCAGATCGTGCCCGGCATCCGCCTCGCGTCGCCGCGCGACGCGGCGACCCTCGCGGAGGAGCTCGCGGAGGCGGTCGCGGTGCAGGACGCCCCGACGGTGCTCCGGCTGCCGAAGGGAAGCGTGCCCGCCGCCGTTCCGGCCCTCGAGCGGCTCGAGGACGGCGTGGACGTGCTCGCGCGGGACGACCGGCTCGACGTCCTCATCGTCGCCGTCGGGGTGATGGCCCAGCAGGCGCTCGAGGTCGCGGCGCTGCTCGATCCCGAGGGCATCGGCGCCACCGTCGTCGATCCGCGGTGGGCGGTGCCGATCGCGCCCAGCCTCATCGATCTCGCCGGCCAGCACCGCCTCGTCGTCACGATCGAGGACGGCGTGCGCGTCGGTGGCATAGGGACCCGCCTCCGGCAGGACCTCCGTGCCGCCGGGGTGGACACGGCGCTGAACGAGGTCGGCCTGCCGGACGCCTTCCTGCCGCACGGCGACCGCGGCGAGATCCTCGCCGACGCCGGCCTCACGTCTCAGCAGATAGCCCGCGACATCGTGGACCAGATGAGGGGCGCCAAGCTGCCTGCAGCCCGCCAGGAGGACGCCCGGACCCGCTGACCCGCCGTGGTGGGCGAGGCTCCTCCGGCGCCCGAACGAGGGGGTCAGGCCGGCGTGGTGGCCGCCTCCCGGTGCGCGGCGCCGCGGAGGGGCGGGTGGTGGAAGGTGTCGCCGAACGCCCGCTCGGAGGCGCCGACCCGATCCAGGTACGGCGTGATGCCGCCGGAGTGGAAGGGGTAGCCCGCGCCGAGGATGAGGCAGAGGTCGACGTCCTCCGCGGCGGCCACGACCTCCTCCTCCAGCATCCGGTGGATCTCGTCGGCGAGGCCGTCCTCGACGCGGAGCCGGAACTCCTCGGCCGTCATCGCGGTGGCGCCCTTCGGCAGGCTCTTCCGCACAAGCGCCACGGCCCGCTTGTCGAAGCCCTTGACGGTGCCCGCGGCGTCCTTCTCGAGGAGCACGCCCGCGTCGGCGAGCGCGTGCAGGTTCGCGGACTCGAAGAACCGGTCGGGGAACGCCGCGTGGTGCGTGTCGAGCACGTGCGCGCCGACCTGCAGCCCGACGAGGTCGAGCAGCTCGAACGGACTCATCGGCAGGCCGAACGGGTCGAGCGCGGTGTCGACGACCTCGAAGGGCGTCCCGGTGTCCACGGCGTGCATGGCCTCGCCCAGCACCTTGGCCAGGATGCGGTTGACGACGAAGCCGGGCGCGTCCTTCGCGATCACGGCGTTCTTCTTCAGCGCACGGGCGACGACCATCGCGGTCGACAGGGTCGCCGGGTCCGTCGCCGGGGTCCTGACGACCTCGACGAGCGGCATCACGGCGACGGGGTTGAAGAAGTGGAAGCCCACGACCCGTTCCGGGTGGGCGAGCTTCGCGCCGATCGCCTCGACGGACAACGACGACGTGTTGGTCGCGAGCACGGCCTCGGGGGAGAGGTGCGGCTCGACGTTCGCGAACACCGACTGCTTCACCCCGAGCTCCTCGAAGACCGCCTCGATCACCCAGTCGCAGCCGGCGAAGTCCGCCACGTCCGTCGTGCCGGTGATCGACGCGACGAGACGGTTCGCCTCGTCGCCGGAGACGCGGCCCTTCGCCTGCAACGCGGTGATGTCGTCCCGGATCCGCTGGATCCCCGCGTCGACCCGGGCCTGGTCCAGATCCGTGATCAGCACGGGCACCTTCAGGCGCCGCGCGAAGAGCAGCGCGAACTGGCTCGCCATGAGGCCGGCACCGATCACCCCGACCTTCGTCACCGGCTTGGCGAGCGCCGGGTCGGGCGCTCCCACCGGCTTCCGGGCCCGCTTCTGCACCAGGTCGAAGGCGTAGATGCTGGCCACGAACTGGTCGCTCGCGATGAGGTCGGCGAGCGCCTCGTCCTCGGCCGCGAAGCCCTCCGCGATCCCGGCCGGGGTCGTCGCCTTCTTGGCGCCCTTGAGCAGCTCGAGGGCGACGTAGGGCGAGCGGGGAACCGTGCCGATCCGGGCCTCGAGCTGCTTGCGGGCGATGCCGATGGCGATGTCCCACTTCGCGAGCCGCTCGAGGCGGCCGGGCGCGTGCGGACGCTCGACGGTCACCCGGCCGGCGATCACGTCCGCCGCCCACTGGATCGACCGCTCCAGGAACGTGGCCGAGGGGAACAGCGCATCCGCGATGCCGAGGTCGAAGGCCTGCTGCGCCATGAGGGTGCGGTTCTGCTTCAGCGGGTTCTCGACGATGACCTTCAGGGCGTTCTCGATGCCGATGAGGTTCGGCAGGAGGGTCGCCCCGCCCCAGCCCGGGATCAGACCGAGGAACACCTCGGGGAAGGCGATCGCCGGCGCGGACGCGTCGACGGTGCGGTAGGTGGCGTTCAGCGCCACCTCGAGGCCGCCGCCCAGGGCGAGGCCGTTGATGAAGCAGAACGTCGGCACGCCGAGCCGGCCGAGCCGGCCGAGGACCCGGTGGCCGAGCTGCACGAGGCGCTTGCCGGTCTCCCGGTCCTGCAGGCGGCCGACCTGGCTGAGGTCGGCGCCGGCGGCGAGGATGAACGGCTTGCCGGTGACGGCGAGGCCGACGATCTCGCCGCGCGTGGCCCGCTCCTCGGCCGCGAGCAGCGCCGCCTCGAGCTCCAGCAGGCCGCGGGGGCCGAAGGTGTTGGGCCGGGTGTGGTCCCGTCCGTTGTCGAGGGTGACGAGCACGAGCACGCCCCCGTCGGGCAGGGCCACGTCCCGGCTGAACGCGTGGGTGACCACCTCGTCCGCGGACAGGGTCGTCAGCTCGTCCATCGGGTCCGTCATGCCTTCGCCGCCTTCTCCGCCTTCTTGGCCGCCTTCCTGTCGAAGTGCGGGTTCTCCCAGATCACGCTGCCGCCCTGGCCCAGGCCGATGCACATCGCGGTCAGGCCGTACCGGACCTCGGGATGCACCTCGAAGTGGCGGGCGAGCTGCAGCATCAGCCGCACCCCCGAGGAGGCGAGCGGGTGGCCGACCGCGATCGCGCCGCCCCAGGGGTTCACCCGCGGGTCCTCGTCGTCGATGCCGAAGTGGTCGAGAAGGCTCAGCACCTGCACGGCGAACGCCTCGTTCAGCTCGAACAGGCCGATGTCGTCGATCGTCAGCCCCGCCTTGACGAGCGCCTTCTCGGTGCTGGGGATCGGGCCGATGCCCATGACCTCCGGCTCGACGCCGGCGAACGCGAAGCTCACCATCCTCATCTTCACGGGGAGGCCGAGCTGCGCGGCGGCCTCGCCGCTCGCGATGATCGAGGCGGTCGCGCCGTCGTTCAAGCCGGCCGCGTTGCCGGCGGTGATGCGGCCGTGGGGCCGGAACGGCGTCTTCAGGCTCGCGAGCCCCTCCATCGTCGTGTCCGGGCGCAGCACCTCGTCCCGCGTGGCGAGTCCCCAGCCCGCCTCGCTCCGCGTCGCGACCGGGATGAGGTCGCGCTGGATGAGGCCGGCCTCGTACGCGGCGGCGGCCTTCTGCTGCGACCGCATCGCGAAGCGGTCCGAGCGCTCCCGCGTCAGGTGCGGGAAGCGGTCGTGGATGCGCTCGGCGGTCGCGCCCATGACGAGCGCATCGGTGCCGACGATCCGCTCGCTGACGAACCGGGGGTTCGGATCGACGCCGGAGCCCATCGGGTGGTGGCCCATGTGCTCGACGCCACCGGCGATCGCCACGTCGTACGCCCCGAAGGCGATGGCGCCGGCCACCGTGGTGACCGAGGTCATGGCGCCCGCGCACATGCGGTCGACGGCGTATCCGGGGACGGTGCGGGGGAGCCCCGCGAGCAGCGCCGCGCTCCGCCCGATCGTGAGGCCCTGGTCGCCCGTCTGGGTCGTCGCGGCCAGCGCGACGTCGTCGACGCGGTCCTTCGGCAGCTGGGGGTTGCGCTCGAGCAGCCCGACCATCGCCTTCACGACGAGGTCGTCGGCCCGCGTCCCCCAGTACATGCCCTTCTCGCCCGCCCGGCCGAACGGGGTGCGGACCCCGTCGACGAACACGACCTCGCTGCGCTGTTCCACGCCGTCCCTCCCGGTCGCGCCGCATCGGCGCGAAACCCATCGGCCGATCCTCGCCGTCCTTCGCGCGGGCACCCAAATCGGGTGAGGTCTTCCTACGAAGGGTCCTCGTGCGAGTCGGCCGGTGTTTGGGCGGCTCGGACAAACGCGTCGGCGATCGCGGACGCGGTGGCCTCGATCTGCCAGGGCCGCGCTCCGAACGCGGCGAGCGCCGCGCCGACGGCCTCGGCGGTCGGCTCCGCGGGCGGCTCCCACGCGACGCGGCGGAGCGTGTCGGGCGTGAGGAGGTTCTCGGTCGGCAGGTGCATCTCCTCCGCGATCGCGGCGACCGCGGGCCGGGCGGCCTTCAGCCGGCGGTCGGCCTCGGGGTCCCGGTCGGCCCACGCGCGCGGCGGCGGCGGCGCATCGGACGGGACGCGGGTCGCGGGCAGGTCCTCCGTGAGCATGCCGGCCTCGACCGCCGCCCACCAGCGGTCGATCTCCTGCCGGCTGGCGCGCCCCGAGAAGCTGCGCATCGCCGCGAGCTCGCGCTTGCTGGCGGGCGGGGTGCGGGCGACGGCGACGAGCGAGGCGTCGGGGACGAGCCGGCCGGGCGCGGCGTCGACGGCGCGGGCGTACTCGTCGCGGGCGCGCCACAGCTCCCGGGCGACGGCCAGGTTCCGGGCGCCGCGGACGGCGTGGACCCCCGACAGGCGGCGCCACGGCTCCGCCGGCGCCTGGCGCACCTCCTTCACGCGCACGGCCTCGAACTCCTGCTGCGCGATCGTCGTCTTGCCCGCCTCCTCGAGCAGCTCCGCTTCGCGGTCGCGCACGTCGAGCAGCAGCTCCACGTCGAGCGCCGCGTAGACGAGCCAGGACGTCGGCAGCGGCCGGGTGGACCAGTCCGCGGCGGAATGCTCCTTGGCGAGGTGCAGGCCGAGCAGCTGCTCGACGACGGGACCGAGCCCGACGCGGTCGAAGCCCAGCAGGCGCGCGCCGAGCTCGGTGTCGAAGATCCGGTCCGGATCGAGGCCGACCTCCCTCAGGCACGCGAGGTCCTGGCTCGCGGCGTGCAGCACCCACTCCTCGCCGGCCATCGCCGCGGCCAGCTCGGTGAAGTCGCCGATGGCCGGGGGATCGAGGAGGATCGTGCCGGAGCCGCGGCGGAACAGCTGGATCAGGTACGCCCGCTGCGAGTACCGGAAGCCGGACGCCCGCTCGGCGTCGACGGCGATGGGACCGTGGCCCTCCCGGATGCGGCGCACCGCGTCCCGGTACCCCTCCTGCGTGTCGATGACCTCGACCGGCTCGACCGGCGCCGCGTCGCGCAGGACGGGCTCCTCGCTCGCGTCAGTCACGTCCTGCTCGTCGTACCGACAACACACTCACTCCCTCGGCCGCCGGCGGAAGTCCGGCGAGCATGCACAGCAACTCGCCCCAGCCTTCCACATGTGCCGCCAGGTCGAGATCGGTGGGGGTCCATGAGGCCCGCAGCTCGATCTTCGCGCCGGTGCCCTGGTCGGCGAGCTCGCCGAACCCGGTCGACACGATGGTCGTCGCGGTGCCGGACGCGGCCGTGTACTTCGCGCCGCGCGCGTCGAGGGCGTCGGTGAGCCAGGACCACGTCACCTCGGCGAGGAACGGGTCGGTGCCGATCTCGGCCTCGAGAGGCGCCTGGGCGAAGCACACGATGCGGAAGTCGCCGTCCCAGGCGGGCTGGCCCTCGGGGTCGTGCAGGAGGATGAACCGGCCGGTGCCGAGCTCGGAGTCCTCGCCGTGCACCTTCTGGCGCACGTCGCCGGCGAGCGCGACCGAGTACGGGGCGACCTGCGTCGGTGACGGGATCGACGTGACGACCAGGTCGCTGCGGATCCGGGCGGATTCCAACGACGCCCGCGCCTGCTCGAACGGCGCCGGCGTCCCGGATCCCGCGTCGATCGGCACCCTCCGAGAGTAGGGCCAGGTGCGGCGGGCGGCGAGCGACGCGCGCGGGGGTGCGCCGACCGGGGGGACCGCCCCGTTCGGGGTGGCCGGTGCTCCCCGGAGGCGAGGGCACCCTCGGGCATACTCAGGACCTCCCTGGAGTGGAAGGACACGGCCGATGACGTCCCGGTCGCATCCGCGGCCCCCGACCGGCGTGATCGGCGGTGCGGTCGCTGCGGGCAGCGTGCTCGTCGCTGGCGCCGTGTTCGCGGGCGCGGTGACGACCGGTGTCGCCCGGCGCATGGTCGGCCCCGGCCGGCGCAGGTCCGCGGTGACGGCGGTGCTCGGCGTCGACCCGGACGCCGGCCGGATCCGGTTCGCGCCGACGGACGACGCCCTCCTCCCCGGCACCTACAGCTTCTGGTTCGACGAGGGCCGCGGCCACGCGCGCATCGGCCGCATCCTCGACCGCACCGCGAGCGCCGTCGTCCGGGAGCTGCTCGGAGTCGACACGGGAGACCTCGCCACCGCGACGGAGGGGCGCTTCAACGGCTGGGTGTACCTCACGCCGGAGCAGCTCGGCGTGCCGTACGAGGACGTGCGGATCCAGACCACCCTCGGCGTGGTTCCCGCGTGGGAGGT
>JAICSU010000244.1 GCA_025936735.1 Amnibacterium sp. | reverse complement strand
AGGGACGAGCGGGCCCACTACCGGCTGCGCATCTTCACCCCGGCCGAGGAGCTGCCCTTCGCGGGGCACCCGACCCTCGGATCGGCAGCCGCCTGGGCCGACCACGCCGGATTCGGCGGCGATCGCCTCGTGCAGGAGTGCGGGGTGGGCCTGATCGACCTGCGCCGGACCGAGGACGGGTTCGCGCTCGCCGCGCCGCCGCTCATCCGCTCCGGTGCGCCGGCCGCGGAGGACCTGGCGGCGGCCGTCGCCTCGCTGCGGATCGCAGCCGAGGACGTCGTGGAGGCGCAGTGGGCCGACAACGGCCCCGGCTGGCTCGCCATCCGCCTCGCCGACGCCGGCCGCGTGCTCGCGATCGTGCCCGACTTCGCGCACATGCCGTTCCCGCTCGGCGTCGTCGGACCGCATCCGGCGGGCGGGCCCGCGGACTTCGAGGTGCGGGCGTTCGTGCCGGGGCTCGGCGTCCCCGAGGACCCGGTGACCGGCAGCCTGAACGCCGGCATCGGCACCTGGTTCTTCGGCGCGGGGATCGTCGACGCCGGCTACACGGTCCGGCAGGGCACGGTGCTCGGCGGCAACGGCCTCGTGCGCGTGGAGCGCGACGCCGAGGGCGTCTGGGTCAGCGGCGCCTGCGAGACCCGCGTCACCGGATCCGTCGACCTCTGACGGGGTTCAGGCGAGGCCAGGCGGCCGGCAGGGACGGAACGGCGGTGATCCCACGCGACGACGGCGGGATGCGGCCAGGATCGCCGTCACCCTGTCCGATCACCGTCGTTCCGCCGCCTCGCCCGATCAGGCCGGGCTCGGCTGCGCGCGTCGGCGCCCGCGTGCCGCGATCGCCCCGGTGACCACGGTGCCGACGCACAGCGCGGCGGCGCTCCAGGTCAGTGCCGCGTCGACGCCGACGACGGCCCCGAACAGCCCGACGGTGAATCCGCTGCCGAGCCGCAGCCCGTTCGCGGCGACGCCGTAGAGGCCGACGACGCGACCGCGCTCGGCGGGCGGCGCGAGCAGCTGCACGACGGTCTGCGAGATCGACGTCGACGCGAGGTTCGCCACACCGGCGACGAACAGCAGGAGGAGCGCGAGCGGGAACGAGCGGCTCATCGCGAATCCGAGGATCCCCGCCCCGTACACCAGCGTGGCGACCGCGGCCGAGCGGATCGTCGGCTTCGGCCAGCCGGTCGCCTCCAGCAGCAGACCGCCGAGCACGCCGCCCGCGCCGGTCGCGAAGAGCAGCGCGCTGTAGGCGGCGTCACCGGTTCCGGCGCCGAGCCGTCCCGCGAAGGCCGGCATGACGCTCTGCAGCGACGCCCCGACGAAGAACGAGCCGAGACCCGCGAGGACGATCATCGAGGTGAGGGTGCGGTCGCGCCCCACGAAGAGCGCGATGCGGCCGAGGTCGCGGAAGCCGAACCGCACCCGGTCGGACACGACGTCCCGGGAGTGGCCGGTCACCCGGGTCCGGGCCAGGAACAGCACCAACGGGGCGTAGAAGGCGGCGTTCACGAAGATGCCCGCCGTCGGGCCGAGCCCGACGAGCAGCAGGCCGCCGATCACGGGCCCGAACAGGATGCCGAGGCTCCGGAACGTCGAGTTCAGCCGGACGGCGCTCGACAGCTCGGCGGGGCCGACGAAGTCGTGCAGCATCAGCTGCTCCGCCGGACCCCAGAGCGCTCCCGCCGTGCCGTGCAGCACGAGCAGCACGCACGCCGCCTCGACCGTCAGGGTGTGCGTCGCGAACAGCACGCCCCAGCCGATCGACACCGCCGCGAAGAGCAGCTGGCCCGCCTGGATGACGCGGCGGCAGTCGAACCGGTCCGCGAGCGCGCCGAACGGCACGGACAGCAGCAGGAACGGCAGCCAGTGGCTGAACACCTCGAAGCCCGCCAGCACCGGCGAGTGGTAGCGCTGCCAGAGCACCCAGTAGGTGATGACGTGCTCGATGTTGTCCGCCATCATCGCCAGCGCGGCGCCGATGAGGTACGTGCGGCAGTCCGCGACGCGCAGCGCCGCGAACCGCCGGGGAGCGGCAGCGGAGGGGGACGTCACCCCTCCATTGTCCCGGCAGCGCCGAGGCGATCCCGCGCCTCGGGACCATCTGGGGGCTCCCGCGGCCGAGCATCCGCTGCCGGACCGGCGAGAATGCCGGAGGGGGAGAGGAGGGCGGATGCGCGCGCGGACGATGCTCATGGCGGCGTGCGGCAGCTACACCGCGAACGTCGCCCTCGGAGTCGCGACGGCGACCCGGATCCTCGACACCTCCCGCTTCCGCTGGGTGCACCACGCGCTCTACATCGCGACCGGCGCGCTGACCGTCGTCGCGGTGGCCGCCGATCGCCGCGGCCCTGCGGGCCGCCGGCTGGCGCCCGCGCTGGTGCCGCTCGCCGTCATCCCCTTCGCCGGAACGCACACCCGCCGGCACTACGTCGTCGCCGCCGCGGCGGCCCCGTTCTACGCGCTCGCCGCACTCGTCAGGAGCTGACCCCCATGGACCTGCTCGATGCCATCCGCCGCCGCCGGACCACGAACGGCCCCCTTCTGCCGGACCCCGTGTCGGAGGAGCACCAGCGACTGCTCATGGAGGTCGCGAGCCGGGCGCCCTCTCAGCTGAACAGCCAGCCGTGGCGGTTCGTGCTCGTGGAGGACCGACGGACGATCGACGCGATCGCCGACATCAGCGGCGGGAGCATGACCGAGGCGATGAGCAACGGCACGTTCTTCGAGCGCTACAAGCCGTACTTCCGGTTCAGCCGCGCCGAGATGGAGCGGCGCCGCGACGGGATGCTGTTCGACCGGCTGCCCGCGCCCCTGCGCCCGTTCACGGGTCAGGTGTTCACGTCCCGGGGGCAGAAGCTGATGAACGCCATGCGGGTGCCGCAGACGCTCGGGGCGGAGAACCGCCGGCTCGTCGCGGGGGCGCCCCTGCTGCTCGCGGTGCTGCTCGACAGGGCCGAGTACCGCCCCGGCGAGCTCTCCTCGTTCTATTCCGTGTTCAGCATGGGCGCCGCCATGGAGAACGTGTGGCTGACGACCACCGAGCTCGGCATGGGGATCCAGTTCGTGTCCTTCCCGATGGAGGTGCCGGGGCAGTGGGCGCGCATCGAGGCACTGCTGCGCGTACCGGCGGAGCTGGAGCTGATGGCCGTGTACCGCCTCGGCTACCTCCCCGAGCAGGACCGCCGCCCGGCGATCGACTGGACGAGCGCGGAACGCAAGCTGCCCTCGCAGTACGTGTTCCGCGAGACCTGCGAGACGCCGCAGGAGGGCTGGGACGACGTGCCCGCACCCGACCGGCGCTGACCGGCCGCAGGTTCTCCCGAGCCCTCCTCGGGAAGAATGGCCCGGCCATGCGCATCACCTCCCTGAACCTCCAGGGCTTCGCCGACTGGGAAGCCCGCATGCCGCGCGTCGTCGCCTACCTGCAGCAGGCGGCGCCCGACGT
>JAICSU010000102.1 GCA_025936735.1 Amnibacterium sp. | reverse complement strand
GCGATTGGCGCAGTTGGTAGCGCGCTTCGTTCACACCGAAGAGGTCGTCAGTTCGAGTCTGGCATCGCCCACCGTCGCGGACCCGCGCCCCTCGGGTCCCCCTTCTCGCCGCGTCCGCCGCCTCACCCCGTCGCGTCCACGCCCGCCAGTGCCTCGACCGGCCCCTGCCCGGGCGGGATCACCGTGTAGTAGAGCAGCAGCGGCGTGCGCAGCCCCTTCGGATCCGCGGCGCAGGCGGCGGAGAACTGGTCGTCGATCGGCAGCGCCACGACGCAGACGCGCCCGTCGACGTCACGGGCGACGTAGATGTTCGACAGCACGCTCGAATCGATGACCCGGAACGTCGACGGCCTCAGCCGGTGGCCGACGGGGATGGCGGGGATGTCGTCAGGACCCTGCGGGCGCGCCAGCTGGGCCAGGGCGTTCGGCACGGGCGTGCGGGGCACGTGGGGGGTCGGGGAGACGGCGGGTTGCGCGGTCGACGACGGGGTGGGCGCGGGCGGGGCGAGCCCGGCTCCGATCCCGCCGATGAACGCCAGCCCCGCGGCGCCCGCGACGACGGCCCACGGCCAGCGCCGGGCGAGGCGGCTCACGAGACCGCCCCCGCTCGCAGGGCGCCGTCGTAGGACCAGGTCGCCACGACCTCGGTGCGGGTGTCCATCGGATCGTCCGTCACCGGGTCCTTCGTGACGCTGAGGTCGATCGAGCACGGCGTCAGCCGGAAGTCGGCGTCCCGGGAGCAGGTCGCGGTGATGTGCGCGTCGACCGTGATCGCGACGAGGCAGATCTGCCCCTCCGTCGTCTGGGCGCCGTACAGCACGACGCCGGGGCCCCGCAGCACGGCGAGCCGCCGGAACGACTGCGCGATGAGGTCCCCGTCGGGCGTGGCGATCGGGACGTCGGACAGCTTCTGCGCGCGGGCGAAGACGGCGACGGCCCCCGCCCCGGTCGGCTTCACCACGACCGGGTCCGGCGCCTGCGCCGCCGCGATGCTCGGAAGCGGCTCGACGCGCTGCCCCACGACCGGTCCGAGCGCGGTTCCGGCGAGGAAGGCCGCGACCACGGCCGGGACGGCGAGCAGCAGGACGACCCACGCGGGGCGTGCCGGCCGAGGGACGCGTCCGACCCCGTCCTCGGCCGGGTGGGGTCGGGCGGCTCCGGCCTCCGCGGCCGCGACCGCCGCGGAGACGGCGGCCCGCTCCTCGTCGCGCTCGACGAGCAGCGCCGCGACCGTCGCGGCCTCCGCTTGGTCGGCGTCGGGCCGGTAGAGCGCGGCGCGCCGGGCCTCGAGCCCCTCGTACGGCGACGGGCGGCCCTCCTCCCCCGCCTGCGCGTCGTCCCCGAACCACCGGAGCGCGTCCAGCACGGGGTGCCGGCCGGCGTAGTGCTCCTCCACCGCCCGGCGGAACGCCGGGTCGGCCAGTGCCCGCCCGTAGGGGCTCATCCCTGCCCCACCACGTGCGTGAGGAACCGGAGTCCCCCGTCCGGCTCCCAGGCCAGGACGAAGAACCGAGGGAGGTACCCCTGCTCGACGAACTCCTCACCGGCGGACCACCCGGAGAGCGACCACTGCAGCGTGACGCCGTGACGGGCGAACACCGCGGGCGAGGCGCACGAGGCGTCGTACTGCCGTCCCTGCTTCACGGACATCACCAGGCAGACGTCGCCTGCCCGGTTCCGCGCGGCGGAGATCACGCTCGGCACGCTGGGCATCACGGCGATCCGGCGGACGGATGCGGCGACCAGGTCGCTGTCGGCCGGCATCTGCAGCCGGTCGACGGCCGTCTGGGGGCGTTCGAGGACGGAGAGGGGGACGGTCTCCAGCACCGGCAGGGAGGCGAGCGGGGCGGGCACGGTCGGGGCGGTGAGCGCTCGGGCGGCGAGCGCCCCGAGGACACCCGCGATCGCCGCGACGAGCACGAGGACGGCGGCGATGCGCGCACGCCGAGCGGTCCACCACGCGGGCGGCAGGCCCGGGAGGCGCACCTCGGCCGTCACGGCGCGCTCCGGCCCGCCACGAGGCGGCCTTGCCGCCACACGGCGGTGTAGCTCTCGGTAGTGCTGGCGGGGAAGCCCGGGCCGGCCGACCACTGGAGCACGAGTCCCGCGGAGTCGAGGGTCGCCGCATCCGCGCAGGTCGTCCGGTAGTAGGTGTCGACGGCGACGAGGCAGATGTCGCCGAACCGGTCGCGCGCCGCCCAGATGGTGACCCCGGCGGCGGGGTACGCCGCGAGCCGCCGGAAGCTGCTGTGCACGAGGTCGGGACCGACGAGGGCCGTGGACCGGTCGGCGGGGCGTGCCGCGTGGTCGAGGACGGCCGGATCAGCGGCGACGGAGACCGCCGCGGCGGAGCGGGGCGCGGCGGGCTCCGCGTCCGCGGCGGCGGGGTGCTCGACGATCAGCAGCCCGGCGGCGCCGGCGAGCGCCGCGACCACGGCGACGACGGCCCCGGTGAGCAGCACGCGGGACGGCACGGCTCGGACGGTGGCGGCCGCCGACGCCAGAACGCCGGGCGCCGCGGCAGGGAGCGGTTCCTCCCCGGGCGCCTCGACGTGGTACACCGGCTGCGGGGCCGCGGGGGCGGCGGGCAGCTCGGCGAGGGCGGCTGCGAGTGCGGCGACGTCCTCGGGGCGCGGGTCCCGCCCGTAGACCCGGGGTCGGAGCAGGCGGATGCGCTGCTCGATCCGGTCCCGATCCTCCGGCTCGCGCCCGACCGTCCCGGCACCCGTGCCCACGGACGACAGTATGCGGCTGCTCCATGGAGGCGGCGCGTCAGTCCTCCGGGGACCACCACACCAGCGCCCCGTCGGGCTGCCAGCGGACCCGGGCGAACTCGGGCGGCAGCCCGTCCTCCGGCACCAGGACGACGCCCGCGCGGTCGAACTCGGCGTCCGAGACGCATCGGGCGGCGATCCGGTCGGTGCCCTCGGCCGCGATCAGGCAGACGGCGGGGGCGTCCCCGCGCGTGCGGGCGGCGAGGAAGCGCACCGTGCCGAGCGTCACGAGTCGTCGCAGGTTCACGGGGTCCACCGGCTCGAGGTCCCCGCCGAGCAGGTCGGCGGCCTCGGGGGCCCGCTCGAACACCGCGGTGGCGCGGTTCCCGGTCACCGTCTGCTGGAAGTGCTCCACGAGATGCGGCGGCGACGGAGGCGCCCCGGACGTGCGGCCGGCGCCGTAGGCCGCCGCGACGAGCACGAGGACGGCCAGGGCGGCGACGGGCAGCAGCAGGCGGCGGCGAGGCGGCGCGGACGGGACGGCGGCCTGCGGGGGCGCGGGGATCGTGGCGCCCTCGGAGGCGGCAGGGGGCGGGGCGGGCATGCGGCCGAGCGCCGCGACGGCGGCGCGCCGGGAACGCTCCGCCTCGGCCGCCGCCTGCTCGTACCGGGCGAGGGCGGCGGGATCCGTGCCGGGACCGTAGAGGGCGCGGCGCGCGGAGGCGGCGCGCGCCGCAGGAGCCGGTGCGCCGCTCGGACCGGCCTCGCCCGGCCGGTCGAGCCACCAGAGCGCGTCGAGGGGATCGTCCTCCCCGGTGTACGCCGCCTGGAACCGGGCGCGGAACACCGGATCGACCAGCGCCCGGGCGTAGAACCCAGCGTCCGGGCCGTCGTCGGCCGCCGCCGGGGCGTCCGCCCCGGGAACCACGGCGCGCCCGGCCACGTCACATGATGGCCCCGGCGCCGGTGCTCACGGAAGCGGGGCCGGTCCGCGCCGGCCCCGCCTCGACCGCGCCTACACGACGGCGGATTCGAGCGCGTAGCTCTCCTCGCCGTGCACCGCGAGGTCGACGCCCGCGACCTCCTCCTCGTTCTTGATGCGGAAGCCCATGGTCTTCTCGAGGACCCAGCCGATCGCGAACGCGAGCACGAACGAGTACACGGACACGATCAGCGCACCGAGCGCCTGCGCGCCGAGCTGCCGGAACGAGCCGGTGTCGACGAGGCCGATGCCCGAGCCGAACACGCCGATGAAGAGCGTGCCGATCCATCCGCCGACGAAGTGGATGCCCACGACGTCGAGCGAGTCGTCGAAGCCGAGCCGCCACTTCAGGTCGATCGAGAGGGCGCAGACCGCCCCGGTGATGAGGCCGAGCACCATGCCCCAGAAGGGCGTGAGGATGTTGCAGGCGGGGGTGATGGCGACGAGGCCGGCGACCGCGCCGGACGCGGCTCCGATCGAGGTCGCCTTGCCGTCCTTCACCCGCTCGACGATCAGCCAGCCGAGGGTGGCCGCCGCCGGCGCCGCGAGGGTGTTGATCCAGGCGAGCGCCGCGACCCCGTCGACCGCCGCCTCCGAGCCGGCGTTGAAGCCGAACCAGCCGAACCACAGCAGGGAGGCGCCGAGCAGGGTCAGCGGCACGTTGTGCGGCTTCGACATGCCCTTCGCGAACCCGACCCGCTTGCCGAGCACGATCGCGAGGGCGAGGCCGGCCGCGCCGGCGTCGATGTGCACGGCCGTTCCGCCGGCGAAGTCGTTGACGAGCAGGCCGTGGACGATGAAGCCGCCGTCCGCGTTGCCGGGCGTGAAGTCGAACACCCACGAGGCGACGGGGAAGTACACGAGCGTCACCCACACGCCGGCGAAGACCATCCACGTGCCGAAGCGGGCGCGGTCGGCGATCGCGCCCGAGATGAGCGCGACCGTGATGATCGCGAAGGTCGCCTGGAACCCGGCGAACGAGAGCGTGTTCAGCTGGTTGGCCGCACCCGCGCCGCCCTTGGTGAGCAGCGGGACGAGCCCCGCGTCCGAGAAGGGGTTGCCGAGCACGCCGTGGATGAGCCAGGCGTTCGACGGGTCGGGGGTGGAGCTCGGGAAGGCCATCGAGAAGCCGTAGAGCACCCAGAGCACCGCGACGAGCGCGATGGCGCCGAAGCTCATCATCATCATGCTGATGACGCTCTTGGCGCGGACCATGCCGCCGTAGAAGAAGGCGACGCCGGGCGTCATCAGCAGGACGAGCGCTGCGGCGACCAGGAGCCACAGGGAGTTCAGGTCGACGGTGATCGCGTCCGTCGTCGCGTCGAACAAGGTCGGTGCCATGCGGAGCTGGAGCCTCTCTCTTCGTGCGGCGGTCGGTCGGGCCGGTGGCCGCCGGGACCGCCGGAGGACCTGGGAGTTCCGGAAGTGTCCCGGCGCCACGTTTCGCGGCGCGGCACGCCCGGTTTCGGAGGCGTTACGGAACCGGGCGCTGTGTGAACTTCGGGTTTCGTACCCGGTCCCGGCGGCAGGGAGCCGGACTACTCGACCGGCCCCTCCGGGGCGCTCATCGCGACGAGGCGGGACATGGCCCGCAGGTACTTCTTGCGGTATCCCCCCGCGAGCATGTCGGCGCCGAACACCTCGTCGAGCGGCAGCCCGGTGGCGACGATGCGCACCTGGTCGTCGTAGAGGCGGTCGACGAACGCGACGAAGCGGAGCGCCTCCGCCTGCCCTGGCAGCTCGTGCACGTCCCGGATGCCGACGATGTCGATCCCCTCGACGAGGCCCACGTAGCGGGCCGGGTGCACGGTCGCGAGGTGTGCGATCAGGGCGTCGAAGTCGTCCACCGTGACCCCCGGCGCCTGCGGGAGCGCGTCGAGCTCGGCCGCCTCGGCGACCCGCGCGTGCCCCTCCAGGATGCGGCGGCGGTAGTCGAGGCCCTCGATCCGCACCGTCGTGAACCGGTCGGACAGGCCCTGGATCTCCCGGAGGAAGTCGGAGGCGGCGAACCGGCCCTCGCCGAGCGCGTTGGGCGGCGTGTTCGAGGTCGCCCCGATCCGGGTGCCGGTGGCGACGAGCTCGCCGAGCAGGCGCGACATCAGCATCGTGTCGCCCGGGTCGTCGAGCTCGAACTCGTCGATCGCGAGCAGCGTCGAGCCGGTCAGCAGCCGGACCGCCTCCGCGTAGCCGAGCGCGCCGACGAGGGCGGTGTACTCGATGAACGTGCCGAAGTACTTGCGCCCCGGCGCCAGCCGCCACAGCGCTGCGAGCAGGTGGGTCTTGCCGACGCCGAACCCGCCGTCGAGGTAGAGCCCGGGACGCTCGGGCGGCTTGGGCCCACGGCGGAAGAGGCCGCCGGGGGGGCTCGTCCAGTCGGCGGTGAACGCCCGCACCGCGTCGACCGCGGCCTGCTGCGACGGGTAGTCGGAGTCGGGGCGGTAGTTCTCGAGGCTCGCCGCGGCGAACTGGCGCGGCGGCACGAGGGAGGCGGCCATCCGGCCGGCGTCCACCTCGGGGACGCGGTCGGCGAGCCGGGCGGGCGCGGTCGTGTCCACGTGTTACGGCCTCCGACAGATGGGTCACGGCTGAGGTGCGTATCGTCGGTGTGCGGCCGTCGACGGCTGCAGCAGTGTAGAGCGCCCTGGGTCGGCCCCCGCTGACCATCGCGGCGCTCTCGCCGCGTCGTGCGGCAGGAGGAGGACGAGGATGGGCACGTCAGCAGATCCGAACCCGAGGTTCCAGGAGTACGCGCACCCCGAGCGGCTGGTGTCGACGGAGTGGACGGCGGAGCACCTCGACGACCCGGAGGTCGTCGTCGTCGAATCCGACGAGGACGTGCTGCTCTACGAGACCGGGCACATCCCCGGCGCCGTGAAGATCGACTGGCACGTCGACCTGAACGACCCGGTCACCCGCGACTACATCGACGGCGAGGGCTTCGCGGCGCTGCTCGGCAGCCGCGGCATCGGCCGGGACACCACGGTCGTGATCTACGGGGACAAGAGCAACTGGTGGGCCGCCTACGCCCTCTGGGTGTTCACGCTGTTCGGCCACCCGGACGTGCGGCTGCTCGACGGCGGCCGGGCGAAGTGGATCGCCGAGGAGCGGCCGATCACGACCGAGGTGCCCGAGCGCACGCCCGTCGACTACCCGGTGGTCGAGCGCGACGACAGCAGCATCCGCGCGTTCCGCGACGACGTGCTGGCCCACTTCGGCTCGCCCCTCGTCGACGTGCGCAGCCCGCTCGAGTACACCGGGGAGCGCACGACCGCGCCCGAGTACCCGGAGGAGTCCGCGCTGCGTGCCGGGCACATCCCGTCGGCGCAGAACGTGCCGTGGTCGAAGGCCGCGGCCGATGACGGCACCTTCCGGTCCCGCACGGAGCTCGAGTCGATCTACGAGGCCGGCGCCGGGCTCTCCCCCGACGACGACGTGATCGCGTACTGCCGGATCGGGGAGCGGTCGAGCCACACCTGGTTCGTGCTCGCGCACCTGCTCGGCTACGAGAAGGTGCGCAACTACGACGGCTCGTGGACGGAGTGGGGCAGCTCCGTCAGGGTGCCGATCGTGAAGGGCGAGCAGCCGGGCGAGGTGCCCGCGTCCCTGGCGCGCGCCTGAGGCGCACGTCCCCGGCCGGGGACGGGGAGAATGGGGGTCCCATGACCACCGAAGCCCTTCCCGCGAGCCTCAGCGACATCCGCGACGAGTTCCTGGCCGTCGCGGTGCGCGACCGGCTGCTGCTGCTCCTCGACTTCGCGAACGACCTGCCGCCGCTGCCCGAGCGGTACGGCGAGCACCCGGAACGGCTGGAGCGGGTGACCGAGTGCCAGGCGCCGGTGTTCGTGGCGGCCGAGGTGGAGGAGGGCGTGGTCCGCGTCTTCGCCATGGCGCCGGCGGAGGCGCCGACGACGAGAGGGTTCGCCTCGGTCCTCGTCCACGGTCTCGACGGGCTGACCGTCGAGGCCGCGCTCGCGGTCCCCGACGACTACCCGCAGACGCTCGGGCTCGGCGAGGCCGTCTCGCCGCTGCGGCTGCGTGGCATGACGGGCCTGCTCGGACGGATCAAGCGACAGCTCCGAGCCGCGGCCTGATGCGGGTCACGGGCCTGCTGCCCGCCACCGGCCCCGTCGAGCTGGACGGCACGGCCCTCCGCGACTGGCTGGCGGAGCGGTACGCACTCGACGGCGACGAGTGGCTGCGCCTCAACCTGATCAGCGCGCTCGGCGGCCAGATCACCGGCCCGTCGGGCGGCTCGGACGACCTGGCCGGCGGCATCGACCGGCCGCTGCTGCGCGTCCTGCGGGCGTCGGCCGACGTGGTGCTCGTCGGCGCGGGCTCCGTGCGGGCGGAGGGCTACACGATGCCCCGGCGGGCGCCGCTCGCCGTCGCCACCACGAGCGGCGACCTCGCCGGCCGCCGGTTCCCGGACGACCTGCAGCCCGGACGCCTGCTCGTCGTCTGTCCCGAGTCGGCCGCCCGCCGCGTCGACGCCGAGCTCGGTGGACGGGCCACCGTGCTCCCGCTGCCCGACGGCTCGGGCGGAAGCGCCGGCGCCGTCGTCGCCGCGCTCCGGGACGCCGGATACGGGCGGATCGTCTGCGAGGGCGGCGGCCGCCTCGCGAGCCGGCTGGTCGCCGAGGGTCTCGTCGACGAGTTCGATCAGTCGATCGCGCCCGTGCTCGTGTCCCCCGGCGCTCCGCTCACGACCGGTGAGGTGCCCCTCACGAGCGCCCGCCTGACCGGCCTGCTGCTCGACGGGACCGACCGCCTCTACGCCCGCTGGACCCTGCCCCGCCGGTGACGGCGGACCGGTCCCGGCCCGTCGGCGACCGCGTCGAGCCCCGCCTCGTCCCGCTCCAGCCACGCCCGCACCGCGGTCTCCCACCGCTCACGATCGTGGTTCCAGAGCTTCGTGTGCCGGGCCGTCGTGAAGGGCACGAGCCGCACGAGGTCGGGTCGCTCGGCGGCGAGGCGCCGCGACACGGCGATCGGGGCGATCCCGTCGTCCTCGCTGTGCAGCAGCAGCACGGGCACGTCGAGGTCCGCGACGCGCGCCACGACCTCCGCACCCCTGATGTCGACCGGCTCGTCCTGCCCCGTGAGCCAGGGCCCGAGGCGGCTGCCGACGAGGCCGAGGGCGCCGCGGCGGACGGGCCCGGGAAGCCGGGTGGCGTCGCCCTGGTGCAGCAGCGCCTCCGCGAAGTCCAGCACGGGCGAGTCGAGCACCACGCCGGTGATGACGGACGCGAGCCTCGACCGCATCGCGGTCTGCAGCGCGATCGCCCCGCCCATCGACCAGCCCATGAGCACGATCTCGCGCGCGCCCTGATCGAGGGCGTGAAGGATCGCGGACTCGATGTCGAGCCACTCGGCGTCCTCGAGCCCGAACCGGGGCGCGTGCGCGTCGGGCGCCTCCCCGTCGTCCCGGTACGAGACGAGCAGGGTCGACCAGCCGGCCTCGCGGAACACCGGCACCGCACGGAGCACCTCCTGCCGCACCGTGCGCCGGCCGTGCACGAGCACCGCCCAGCGCGGCGAGTCGAACCCCTCCGCAGGCACCTCCCACGCGGGCACCGCGCCGAGGGTGGTCTGGATGCGGACGTCCTCGTACGGCACGCCGAGCTGCTCCGGGGTGAGGTACACCCAGCCGTTGAACCGGCCCTCCGTCGCCGCGCGGATGTCGCCCGAGTCGACACCGAGCAGCTCCCGGACGACGGCGCTCGCGGTGCGGTCGAGGATGCGGCCGATGCGCGCGTGGCCGCGGCCCTCGTCGAACCAGAAGCTGTAGGTGCCGGGGAG
>JAICSU010000186.1 GCA_025936735.1 Amnibacterium sp. | reverse complement strand
GTCGGCCGGCCCCCCCCGCGTCGCGTCGCGTTGCGCCCCCATCCCACGCGGCGACGGCCCCACTAACCGCGACGGGAAGGCGGCGGTGCTTGCCAGCGCATCCGCCGTCGCGAGGGATGGCCCCGCCGACGGCGGGACGAGCTCCGTCGGGACATGTCGTCCCGGTCCGATCGGGACCGCCGCCCGATGTGCCGGACGTCCCGGCCGCGATTGGCTGACTCCACGATCGGGCGACGGACGCCCGGGAGGACGGAGGACTTGGTCATGGTCGTTTCCCCACCGCTCACCACGGGCACGATGCGGCGGCCGACGGCGTCGGCCGCCACGCTCTGGCTGCTCGCCGGCGCCGTGGTGCTCATGCTGCTGCTGCAGCTCGTCGTCGGCGGTCTGATGCCGCCGATCGGACTGATCCAGGCCGTGGTGCTGGCGGTCCCGCTCGCGCTCGTCGCCACGCGGACCCGTGGCGGCTTCGTCACCACCGTGGTGATCGTGGTGCTGCTGCTGGTCGCGAGCGCGGGTCCCATCGTCGAGGACCTCACCACGCCGCAGCGCGTACCGACGTTCGTCTGGACGGCCGTCACCGTGCCGGAGCTCATCGCGACCGGGGCGGCCGCCGTCGTCGCCGCCGTCGGTCAGCGGCGCCGACGCCGCGCGATCGTGGACAGATGAGCGCCGTCCCGTCACGATGACGCCGTGGGAATGAGTGCGACGGCCGGGACCCCGTCCCGGCCGTACCACGTGCCGGCAGCCGGCATCACGGCGTCCGTCCTCGGATCGCTCGCCGCTGTCATGGCCGCCGGCTCGATCGCGCTCGGCCTTGCGAACCGCGTCTCGCTCCTCGCCGCCCTCGAGGAGTACACGATCCCGACGGTGCTCGTCGGCATCACGCTCGCGGCGGTCGGCACGGTGATCGCCATGCAGCGGCCGGCGCTCCCGCTCGGCTGGTACCTGTCGGGCACCGCGCTCGTCTGCCTCGTCGCCCCGCTCGCCGCCCAATGGGCCAGAGCGGCGCTCGTCACCGGCGCCGTGGAGCTCCCGGCCGGCGCGGTCGCGGCGGTGGTGGCGGCATTCGCCTGGCCCGTGAGCGCCGTCCTGCTGTTCGCGGGTCTGCCCCTCGTCTTCCCCCAGGGCCGGCCCGTCGGCCGGATCGCGACCGCCGGCGGCGTCGTCGCCGTCGTCGCCCTCGTGCTCATGAGCCTCGGCAGCGGATTCAGCGCGGGGCCGAGCGCCAATCTGCCGGAAATCCCCGACCCGGCCGGAGTGGTCGCGGACTGGCCCGCGGCGCTGCAGTCGGCCGGACTCCTGCTCGTCCTCGTCGCGATGCTCCTGGCGGCCGCCGCCCTGGTTCTGCGGTACCGGCGTTCCGACCCACCCGACCGCGTGCGCATCCGCGCATTCGTGGCGGCGGCGCTGCTGCTCGTCGGGAGCGAGACCGTACTGCCGGCGATGACGACGGCGCTCATCGGCTCCTACCCGGACTGGCTGGACAGCCTCGCCGAGACGGTGTTCGGCGCCGGGCTGGTGCTCGCCGTCGGCGTCGCCGTCCTCCGGCACCACCTGCACGGCATCGACGTCGTCGTCAACCGCGGCGCGGTGTACGTGGTGATGACGGCGGTCGTCACCACGGTCTACGTGGTGGTGGTCGGGTACTCGTCGCTGGCGCTCGGAGCGCGGGGCACGGGCCCGGAGATCGTGGCCACGGTGCTCGCCGCACTCTGCTTCGAGCCGGTGCGCCGACGGGTGCAGACCGGGATGAACCGGCTCTTCTACGGCCAGCGCGAGGACCCGGAGCGTCTCATCGCCCGCCTCGACCGGCGCCTGGACGGGACGGAGTCGGTGGAATCCCTGCTCGCCGCGGTCGCCGAGACGGCGAGGACGGGTCTCCGCCTGCCGTTCGTCGCCGCCACCGTCGTCGGGGAGGACGGCGCGGAGATCGGTGTCGCGAGGGGCAGCGCCACCGGGCCCGTCGTCCCGTTCCCCGTCGTGGCCGGCTCGCGGCTCGTCGGGTCCATCGCGGTGCAGCCTCGAGCGTCCGAGCGGGGGCTCGCCGAACGGGACCGGCGGGCGCTCCTCGACTACTCCGCCCACGCGGCACCGGCGCTGTGGGCGGCACGGATGAGCGGTGAGCTGCTCGGGGCGCGGGCGCGACTCCTCGCCGCGCGCGAGAACGAACGCAGCAGGCTGCGCCGGGACCTGCACGACGGGCTCGGCGCCGACCTCGGCAGTCAAGTGATCATGCTCGACGCCGTCCGGCGCCTGGTGCGCGAGGATCCCGCCCGGGCGGAGCGGCTCCTCCTCGAGGCGAGGGAACACATGCAGGCGGCCGTGACGGACCTCCGCCGGACGCTCGACGACCTGCGGCCGGCGGTGCTCGACGACCACGGGCTGGCGGCGGCGCTGCGGGCGCTCGTCGACCGGCACGCGGAGGCCGCCATGGCGATCGAGCTGCACGTCGACCTCCCGATCGAGCCGCCTGCCGCCGTGCAGACGGCGGCGTTCCGGATCGTCTCCGAGGCGCTCAGCAACAGCGTGCGCCACAGCCGCGGGGGCGCCTGCCGGATCGAGGTCAGCGGAACCGCGACGTCGATCCGGCTACGGGTGCAGGACGACGGGCACGGCCTCGGCTCCGCGAGCACACCCGGGGTCGGGCTGCGGTCCATCCGGGAGCGCGCGGCCGAGTTGGGCGGCTCGGCCATCACGGGCAGCGGCGAGGCGGGCGGCGCGCTCGTCACGGCGATGCTGCCGTTCGGGGAGGGCTGAGGTGAGGACCGTGCGCGTACTGCTCGCCGACGACCATCCGCTCTACCGGGCAGGCCTCCGGCTGATGCTCGAAGGCGCGCCGGATCTCGAGGTGGTGGGTGAGGCGGCGTCGGTGCCGGAGCTCCTCACCGAGATCGGCGCCACGGACGCCGATGTCGTCGTGCTCGATGTCGCGATGCCGGGCGGTGACGGGATCGACGCGATCCGGGCGCTGCACGAGCGCCGGCCCGGGGTCGCGGTGCTGATCCTCACGATGTTCGACGATGCCGGCTCGGCACGCCGGGCGATGCGGGCCGGCGCGTCGGGCTACCTCGTGAAGGGTGCGAGCGGGGACGACGTGCTCGCCGCCGTCCGTGCCGTCGGTGCCGGACAGGTCGTGATCGACGGCCAGGTGCGGGACGCGCTCGAGCACGAGCCTGCCGGGCTGCTCACGGTGCGGGAACGCGACGTCCTCCGGCTGATGGCCTCCGGACTCACGAACACGGCCATCGCGGAGCGGTTGTTCCTGAGCGAGAAGACCGTGCGCAACCACGTGTCGGCGGTGTTCCGCAAGCTCGGCGCAGGGAACCGGGTGGACGCCGTGCGGCTCGCCCGGGACGCGGGTCTCGGCTGAGGCGCGTCCCGGGCTTCGCGGTGGCGCTTCGCGATCAGCGCTCCGCGTCGGCGGACTTCGGGTGCCACACGCCGAAGCGGTTGCCCTGCGGGTCGATGAGGTGCGCGAACTCGATGCGCCCGTTGTCGACGAACGGCACGGCGACCGTCGCCCCGAGCGCTTCCGCCTGAGCGATGGCGGCCTTCACGTCCTCGACCTGCACGTAGAAGACGGCCCACGAGGCCCCGCCCATGGCCGTCGTGTCCCAGACGCCCCCGCGGTCGCCGTCGACCATGCGGTAGCCCACGGACGACGGCTCGCCGAACGACCAGTCGAACAGCTCGCCGTAGAAGCGCTTGGTGGCCGCCGCATCGGGCGTGCCGATCTCGAAGTAGTTGACCTGCGATCCCATGGGGGCACGGTCCCACGGCCCGGCGACATCGCTTCTCCGCCGCCCCTGCTCCCGATTACGCTTCCTGCAACCCACCTGGAGGTCCGATGTCGCACTCCGCCCTGTCCCGCCTGCTCCCGATGAGCGCCCTCGCGGTCGCCGGCTGCCTCGCCCTCGGCGCGGCGCCCGCGCAGGCCGCTGCCAAGCCCGCGCTCGGCAGCACCGGGACCGCGCGCGTCTTCGAGGTCAACCCCGTGCAGTCGACCGGGAACGAGGGCCTCACGGATCAGAACGACAGCGCCTCCGCCGTCCCGTCGTCCGCGTACGCGACGGTGCAGCTGCGGAACCTCGACGGCAGCGGCACGCTGACGGGACGGTGGGTCAAGGTCGAGAGCGCGACGGGGACCCCGGCGACCTCGAGCACGAACACGTTCGTGTACGACCGCAGCCAGGACCAGTTCGAGCAGGTGATGGCGTACTTCTGGGTGAACCAGGCGCAGGAGTACATCCAATCGCTCGGCTTCGGCTCGACCCTGCCCGGTGTGAACGACCAGCAGCAGGCCGTGAAGGTCGACCAGTACGGCGGCGACAACTCGTACGAGACGGACAAGCCGTTCCGCATCCGCTACGGCAAGGGCGGCGTGGACGACGCCGAGGACGCCGAGGTCATCGACCACGAGTACGGGCACGCGGTCCAGAACGCGCAGGTGCCGGGGTTCGGCACGAGCGAGGAGGCGGGCGCGATCGGTGAGGCCTTCGGCGACTACCTCGGCGTGACGGTCGGGCTCGCCGCCGACGCGCAGTACGGCTGGGCGCACAAGACGCCCGCCGCGTGCGTCGCCGACTGGGACTCGACCTCCTACACCTCGACCGTGCCCCACTGCCTGCGGCGGCTCGACACGAACAAGACGGTCGCGGACAAGGACGGCGAGGTGCACGACGACGGGGAGATCTGGAGCCGGGCGCTCTGGGACATCCGCAACGGCTATGTCAAGAACGGGCTGACGACGGCTCGCGCCGACACGACGATCATCGACGCGCAGTTCTCGTTCGCGCCCGACACCTCGTTCAGCGCCGCGGCGAAGGCGACCTACCTCACGGCGGGCAGCCGGGACGGCGCGAAGGCGGCGAGCACCGTCAAGGCGGCGTTCGCGGCTCGCGGCATCACCTTCTGAGGCCGGAGGCTCAGTCCTCGGCCTCGGCGAGCTCCCACGGGACGTCGCCGATCAGCTGAACGGGCTCCTCCGGCGGCAGATCGAACTCACCGGGCAGGTCGAAGCCGCCGGTGAAGCTCATCCGGCCCAAGCGGTGCACGGTCAGGTGACGGCCGTCGCCCGTCAGGGCCGGCTCGTCGCCGATCGGCAGGTCGAGGAGGCCGGTGGGCTGCGGCTCGGAGAACGCGTCGTGGCTCATGCCGGCAGGTCTACCGGTGGGCGCCACGCGGTCCGGCGGCGCGCGCCCGCGGCTCAGCGGCTCGGGGGC
>JAICSU010000138.1 GCA_025936735.1 Amnibacterium sp. | reverse complement strand
GGGCGAGCTCGAGACCGAGGATCGTGTCGCCCGGCTGCGCGAGCGCGGCGAGGACGGCCGCGTTGGCGGTCGCGCCGGAGTGGGGCTGCACGTTGGCGTAGCCCGCGGCGAAGAGCGACTTCGCCCGATCGATGGCGAGCTGCTCCGCGACGTCCACGAACTCGCAGCCGCCGTAGTAGCGCTTGCCGGGGTAGCCCTCGGCGTACTTGTTCGTGAGCACGCTGCCGGCGGCCTGGAGCACGGCGCGCGGCACGAAGTTCTCGCTCGCGATCATCTCGAGGGTCGTCCGCTGCCGGTTCAGCTCGTCGCCGAGCACGGCGGCGATCTCCGGATCCACCTCGGCGAGCGGCGCGGAGAAGGTGGACGAGCGGACGGCGGTGGTGTCGGTCATGGCGTCTCCTCGGGATGAAAGGACCCGGGCCGGTGCGCACGGGCGGTACGGGGCGGCCCAGGCGTACGGCGCTTCGTGTCTCAGTCGCTCCCCGGTGGTGACCACCTGAACGCCAGTCGCGACCGGGCCATGGTACCAACGAGCGACGCGGGCACCAGAGCGGCACGAAGCCGGGCCGGGAGCGGCGCCCGCTCCCGCAACCGGGCGAGGACGACCCCCACGTCGCCGGCCGTGACGGTCTGCACGCGGCCGCCGTACACCTGCCGCTCGTACGCCTCGCGGATCCGTGCGAGGGCCGAGACGGCCCGCGGCGCGTCGCCGAGGTCCCGTCGCAGGGCCAGCTCGGACGCGCGCAGGCTGAGGCCGGAGGGCGGAGCGTGCCCGAGGTCCGTCTCGGAGTCGATGACCTCCTGCCAGCCGATCTCCGCCGGTCCCCCGCGGGCCAGTCGGGCCAGCCTGCGTCGGCGCACGAGCCGGCGCAGGGCGGCCGGCAGCAGGGCGAGCAGCACGACGAGCACCCCGACGCCGAGGCCGCGCAGCACGCCGGGCGCCGCCGACCCCGTCGATCCGCGCGAGCCTCCCGCGGCCGCGGCCGACGGGGTCGTGGTCGGCACGGGCGTCGGCGTGGCGCTCTCGCGGTCGGTCTTGGCCGCCTGGGCGTCCGAGACCTGCGACTTCGTCGGCTGGGGTGCGTAGGCCGGCACGATGCCCCGGCCCGGCGTCGGCTCGAAGCGCACCCAGCCGAGGCCGTCGAAGTAGAGCTCCGGCCACGCGTGCAGGTCGTCGCTCGTCACCTCGTAGACGTTCCGCCCGGCCACGACCGTGCGCTCGCCCGGCTGGTAGCCCACGACCACCCGGGCCGGGATGCCCTCGAGGCGCGCCATCACGGCCATCGTCGACGCGAAGTGCACGCAGTAGCCCGACTTCACCGAGAGGAACTTCGCGATGACGCCGAGCCCGTCCCCGTCGTAGCCCTGCTGCGCCGGCGCCTGCTCGTCGTACAGGAACGCGCCGTTGCGGAGGTGGTTCTGGATCGCCAGGGCCATCGCGTAGGGGGTGCCGGCGCCCTTCGTCCACGCCGCGGCCGTCCTCGTGATGATGGCGGGCACGGTTCCCGGCACGGCGAGCGAGCGGCGGTCGGAGGGAGGCACGGACGTCGTCGCGGCCCGCAGCCGGGCGGTGGTCGCGTGGTCCGGGAAGCTCTCGACCGTGTACGTGCGCACGGAGGGGGTGGTGTCCGAGCGGATCAGGGTGAGGCCCCGGGAGTCCCATCCGAAGCCGTACACACCGTCCACCTCCCGCGCCGGGTAGGGGAGCGGGAGGCGCTGGCCGATGGCCGTGTCGTCGGCGGCGACGACCCGGGTGATCACGAGGGCGCCGCCGGTGTCCGCGAGGCCGGGCGCCGCCGGCGCGACGTCGTTCGGGCCCGCGGTGTGGTCGTCCGCCTCGTTCGGCATCCAGGTCGCGCCGGTGAAGTCCTCGAGCACCGCGAGCCGCAGGTAGACGTCGTCGTCGGTGCTCGTCGTGTAGCTCAGCACCGGTACCTGCGGGCCACGGCGCAGGTCGTCGCCGAGCCGGATGAGGGGATCGACCCCCGAGCCGAACAGGGGTTGCAGCGGCAGCCCCTGCGCGTCGGACGCGAAGGGCGCGGGCAGCACGACCTGAGCGACGAGGGCGAGAGCGAGGGCCGCCGCCCCGCCGCCCACGAGTCCCGCCACGCGGGGCGCGATGCCCCGGCGCCGCCGGTCGGCGGCGACCACGAGGAGCACCGCCACGGCGATCGCGACGAGCAGCCAGCCGTTCGTCCCGGTGTGCAGCGCCCGGCCGGGCACGATCGCCAGGGCGAGCACCGCCAGCATCGCGGCCAGCGGGGCGCGGAGGCCGACGGCGACGGCATCGACGAGCACGGCCGTGCCGGCGGCTCCCACCGCGATGAGCAGCAGGATGCCGGCGGACGGCTCGGCGGGCACCGAGTCCGCGTAGATCTGCGCCCACGCGTCGCTCAGCACCTGGAGGACCGCGTTCGAGGATCCGGTCGTCGGCAGCAGGACGAACAGGCCCCGGCCCTGGCCGTCGAACGCCGTCGCGAGCAGCGGGACGGTCGTGAGCGCGAGCACCGCCCCGGCGGCCGTCGGCGCACCGAGCCTGCGGGCCCAGGCGCTGACGCCGGTCGCGGCGATCACGAAGACGACGGCGGCCCACCACCAGTCCGTGCCCTGCACGATCGGGAGGAACGACAGGGTCGCCACGACGACGGCGAGCCCGCCCGCGGCGGACAGGAGGCCGTCGCCCCGCGTCTCACGCACGGCCCCACGCCTCCTCGATCGGCCGGGTGGGGTCGACCACCCGGATCCGCCAGCCTCGGGCAGCGGGCACCGGCTCGAGCGGGCTGCCGACCAGGGAGACGAGGCCGATCGTCCCCTGGCCGAGCGGCGGGAGCCGCGTGAGCTCGCGCAGGGCCCCCACACCGGTGATCAGGTGGAGCACCTGGACGTCCTGGCCGCGCAGCCGCCGCACGAGCTCGGCCGGGTCGGGCCCGTCCTCCGTACGGGAGATCGTGGCGAGCGCGATCAGGGCGCGATCCGCGTCGGAGCGCACCGGCGTGCTGCCGTCGCTCACGAACCGCACCGTCGATCCACGCCGGCCGACGGCGGCGATCAGCGACGCGGTGGCCTCGACGCCCCACTCGAAGGTGCGCTCGTCGGGCCAGACCGCTTCCCGCACGTCCAGGGCGAGCGCGGTGGACACGGCGGCGGCCGCCGCCTCCGCCCGCACCATCAGCTCACCGCGATGCGCGGTGGATCGCCAGTCGACGCGGCGCATCGGATCGCCGGGCCGGTACTCCCGGGCGATGATGTCGCGCTGCTCCCCCGCCATGCCGAACACGGCGGCGGCGTCGGGATCGAGGTCGACACGGGTGGCGGCGACGGGCGGCAGCACCTCGTGCACGAGCGGCAGGACGGTGAGCTGGGCGGCGTCGCCCGCCCGGCGCTTCGCGGTCGCGACGCCGAGCGGATCCGTGCGCTCGACGAGCAGGGGCCCCACCGGGATCCGTCCCCGGCGGCGGGCGATCACCTCGTACTCGACCTCCACCGCCGTCGTCGCCCCGCCGAGCCGGGGCAGGCGGCCGCTCGCGGCACCGACCACCTCCAGCCGACGGGTCGTGTCGTCGCGCCACTCGGCACCCGCCGCGGCGTGCCCGGCGATGGTGAGCCGGACGGTCACGGGCCGGCCGGGCTCCGTCACGTCGGGGGCCAGGCGGCGCTCCGCGGTGGCGCGCGTCGGGACGAGCGCGACCGCGAGCACCCCCGCCCCCACGAGGCCGCCGAGGAACAGCGCGACGGCGAACAGCGCGGGCCAGCCGGTGGCGTAGGCCATGAGCACGCCGACGACCGCGACGGTCCCGAGCCCCCAGCCGCGCCGGGTGAGCCGAACCGGAGGGAGTCGTCGACGCATCTACTGCAACGGGACCGGCGTCGCCTTCACCACCCGTTCGACGATCCGCCGCGCCGCCTCCGTCTGCCCCTCGCGGGCGTCGAGCCCGGTCCGCCGCAGGACGAGCCGATGCGCGAGCACGGTGCCGGCGAGCGCCTCGACGTCGTCCGGCAGCACGAAGTCCCGGCCGTCGAGCAGGGCGGCGGCCTTCGCCGCACGCACGAGCTGCAGGCTCGCGCGGGGGCTCGCCCCGAGCCGCACCTCCGGGTGGGTGCGGGTCGCGGCGACGATGTGCAGGACGTACGTCTCCACCGCGTGCGAGACGAAGACGCTGCGGGCGGCGCGAGCCAGCTCCGCGAACTGGGCCGCCGTGAGCACCGGCTCGAGCTGGTCCATCGGGTCCGTGCGGTCGTGGGAACGCAGCATGGACCGCTCCGACTCCGGGTCCGGGTACCCCATGGAGATGCGCGCCATGAACCGGTCGCGCTGCGCCTCCGGAAGCGCGTAGGTGCCCTCCATGTCGACGGGGTTCTGCGTCGCGACGACGGTGAACGGCTCCGGCAGCGGCCAGGTCTCGCCGTCGACGGTGACCTGCCCCTCCTCCATGCACTCGAGCAGCGCGGACTGCGTCTTCGGGGACGCGCGGTTGATCTCGTCGCCGACGACGACGTTCGCGAACACGGCGCCGGGCTTGAACTCGAACCGGCCGAGGTTCTGATCGAAGACGGAGACGCCGGTGACGTCGGACGGCAGCAGATCCGGCGTGAACTGGATGCGGCTCACCGTGCCGCCGGTCGCCCGTGCGAGCGCCTTGGCCAGCACCGTCTTGCCGACGCCGGGGACGTCCTCGATCAGCAGGTGGCCCCCCGCGAGCATGACGGCGAGGGCCGCGCGGATGACGTCGTCCTTCCCGTCGATCACGGTGGCGACGGCGGAGACGATGCGTTCGGCGGCGGGACGGACGTCCGCCGGGATCTCGGCGTCGAGAGCGGTGCGGTCGATGATCGGGCCTCCGGATGAGCGGTGGCATCACCATAAACCGACCGGAGGGCACCGGATGCGCGCGGAGAGCACCAGCCCGCTGTGGATACAGTGAGCGCCGTGACGGCGAGCACGCACTGGGTGCTGACCCTGGCCTGCGCGGACCGCCCCGGCATCGTGCACGCCGTGAGCGGAGCCGTCGTCGAGGCCGGCGGGAACATCACCGAGAGCCAGCAGTTCTCGAGCTCGGACACGGGCCGCTTCTTCATGCGCCTGCAGGTGCAGGCGGAGGCGTCCCGGGAGCGCTTCGCGGCCGTGCTCGCGCCGGTGGTCGCCCGGTTCGACATCGCCTGGCGGCTCGACGTCGTCGGCCGGCCGCTGCGGACCCTCGTGCTCGTCTCGACCGCGGCCCACTGCCTGAACGACCTGCTCTTCCGGCAGCGCTCCGGCGACCTGCCGGTCGAGATCCCCCTCGTCCTCGGCAACCACGCGACGCTCGCCGGGCTGGCCGGCTTCTACGGCGTCCCGTTCGAGTCGCACGCGATCACCTCACCCGCGGGCAAGGCCCTGTTCGAGGAGCGGATCATGGCGGCGGTCGAGGAGCACGAGATCGAGCTGGTCGTGCTGGCGCGCTACATGCAGATCCTCTCCCCCGCTCTGTGCGAGCGGCTCGCGGGACGGGCGATCAACATCCACCACTCGTTCCTGCCGGGCTTCAAGGGCGCGAACCCCTACAAGCAGGCTCACGCGCGCGGGGTGAAGCTGATCGGCGCGACGGCGCACTTCGTGACGAGCGACCTCGACGAGGGACCGATCATCGAGCAGAACGTGGTGCGGGTCGACCACGCGCAGTCGGTGCGCGAGCTGGTCGCGATCGGTCAGGACGAGGAGAGCCGCACCCTCACGCGTGCGGTGAAATGGTTCGCGGAGGACCGCATCCTGCTGGACGGCCGGCGGACGATCATCTTCCGTTGACGGGACTCAGTCGCCGGGGCGCCCGAGGTCGTCGAAGTCGTCGATCGCGGCGTCCGGCTCGCCCGGCTCGGGGGCGACGAACGCCGGCCTGTGCCGACGGATCCGGCGCTGCAGCTCCGCCGCCGCCTCGTCGGCCGCGGGACCGAGGGTGTCGTCCCCGTCCTCCCCCCACGCGGTCAGCTGGCTGGCGGGTCCGATGAGCATCGTGATCCGCTCGACCGACCCGCTCTCGGCCCGGTAGGGGATGCTGACGGTGTCGGCCGAGTTCGCTTCGGCGAGCACCTTGGCGTACTCGAGCACGAGGTCCGCCAGCCGCCCTTCGGTGTCGATGACGGTCTCCGTGTACGCGATGTGCTTCACGCGCCCCCCTGCTCGGTGCGGCCACCCGGGGCCGGTGGTTCGGGGATGAGCCGCAGCCCCGACGGCTGGTTGGCCGCCTCCCGGAGCACGCGCAGCCACTCGCGGTTCACGGACGGGTCGCGGCTCCCCGCGTACTTGAACACGATGGGCACCCCGGGGGAGATCCAGATCGAGCCGTGGCCGTCGCCGACGCCCGGCTCGTCCTTCCAGTTGAACGCGAACGACTCCTGCGCACGGAGCTTCGAGTAGACGACCAGCTGCAGATGCATGAGGGCCCGGTCGTCGACGGGGATCGGGGCGTTCGTGCCGTAGATCAGTGCGCCCATCGCAGTCAGGTCCGATCGGTCGGAGGGAAGGTCAGGTGGTCACGAAACCTAACGCATCGCCACGCCCCAGCTTCGGAGTCCACCGAGAGCGCTGGGAATCCACCGAGAGTTGGCACTCGATGGGGAAGAGTGCTAACTCTTCCAGCGTTGAGCGGAGTACACTCAAGCCAGCCGGTGTGAGCGCCGGCGGCGCTTCCCTTCAGCGGATCCGCGTGGACCCGGATCCGCGCCCCACTCAGAAAGGAGCACATCATGGCGACGACCTTCGACCCCTTCCGTGAGCTGGACCGCATGGCTTCCGCGCTCCTCGACACGAGGCAGGGCCCGCGACTGATGCCCATGGACCTCTACCGTGACGGCGACCACTACGTGCTGGCGGCCGACCTGCCCGGCATCGACCCGGGGTCGGTCGACATCGACGTCGACGGGCAGCTGCTGACCATCCGTGCCGAACGCACCCTGCGGAGCACCGAGGGCGTGAAGTGGCTCGCCCGCGAGCGGCAGAGCGGCTCGTTCCTGCGCCAGCTGAACGTCGGCCAGGGCGTCGACACCGAGCACATCACCGCCTCGTACGAGAACGGTGTCCTGCTCGTCACGATCCCCGTGAGCGAGCGCGCGAAGCCGCGCAAGGTCGAGGTGACGACCTCGGGCACGACCCAGCAGGTCGGCTCGCAGAAGGAGCAGTCGGCGATCTCCAGCTGACGACTGCTCGACCAGCAGGAGAGGGGTGGGGGGCCCCCGCGCCCCCCCCACTCG
>JAICSU010000201.1 GCA_025936735.1 Amnibacterium sp. | reverse complement strand
TTCGGGACGCTCTCGACCTTCCTCTCGGCCGTCGCCCGCGGCGGGCTCATGTTCATGCTCATCATCGGGCTCCAGGGCATCTGGCTTCCGGAGCACGGCTACAGCTTCGAGCGAACGCCGCTCTGGGCCGGGATCTACATGCTCCCGCTGACGCTCGGCATGCTGGTCGCCGGGCCGGCGTCCGGCTACCTCTCCGACCGGTTCGGCGCCCGGCCGTTCGCGACCGGCGGGATGCTCGCGGCGGCTGCCAGCTTCGGGCTCCTCATGCTGCTCCCGACCGACTTCCGCTACCCCGAGTTCGCGGCCGTGCTGGCGCTCATCGGGATCGCGATGGGCATGTTCGCCTCCCCGAACCGGGCCGGCGTCATGAACAGCCTGCCGGCCGGCGACCGCGGGGCCGGCGGCGGCATGAACCAGACGTTCCAGAACTCCGCCCAGGTGCTCTCGATCGGGATCTTCTTCACCCTGATGATCCTCGGCCTGGCCGCGACGCTGCCCGAGACGCTCCTCGGCTCGCTCCAGGCCCACGGCGTCCCGCACGCCACCGCGGAGCGGCTGGCGCACCTGCCGCCCGTCTCGATCCTGTTCGCCGCCTTCCTCGGCTACAACCCCATCCAGCACCTGCTGGGCCCGGGCCCGCTGCACGCCCTCTCGGCCCACGACCAGGCGGCGCTGACGGGGCCCTCGTTCTTCCCGAACCTGATCTCCGGCCCGTTCCAGGACGGATTGCACGCGGCCTTCACGTTCGCCATCATCGCCTGTCTCGTCGCCGCCGCCGCATCGCTCATGCGCGGGAAGCCCGCGTATGCCGAGACCGGCGCGGGCCTGACGGTCGTCCCCGCGCGGCGCACCTAGACTCCCGGAATGGCCATTTTCCACGTCGTAGTCCACCGCTCCGGATCGGACTGGAAGCAGGGGGTGCCGCTCGAGGAGCAGTCCGGCTGGGAGGCCCACGCCGAGTTCATGGACGGCCTGGTCGACCAGGGCTTCATCGTGCTCGGAGGGCCGCTGTCCGACGAGTTCCGCGTCGTCCACGTCGTCGAGGCCGCCTCCGAGCAGGACGTGCGCTCGACCCTCGCGCGCGACCCCTGGAGCGAGACGCACCTCCAGATCGCGGCCGTCGAGCCGTGGACGCTCAGGCTCGACGCCCGCCAGACCGCGTAGCGGTCACAGCGTCCGCTTGAGCGCCCGGATGCGCCGCGAGGACGCCTCGAGCTGCGCCCGGCTCAGCTCGCCGCGCCGGGCGGCGGCGACGAGCGAGCGGTAGACGCCCAGCGAGGTCGCCTCCGACCCGGTGACGAGGATCATGTCCGTGCCGGCGCGGGCCGCCCGCAGCGCCAGCGGCACGTCGTCGATCCCGCGGGCGTGCGCCGCGCCGTCCAGCGAGTCCGTGATCGTGACACCGGTGAAGCCGAGGTCGCGGCGCAGGAGCCGCGTCCCGATCGCTCCCGACCAGCCTGCGGCGTTCGCCCCGTCGTAGGCGTCGTAGATCGCGTTCGAGAGCATGATCATCGGGATGCGCCGCGCGATCGCCCGCCGGTAGGGCGCGAGGCCGGGATCGAGCCGGGAGCGCGAGGCGGCGATCGCCTCGACGTGGGAGTCCGTGTTCAGGTCGGCGTAACCGAGGCCCGGGAAGTGCTTCATGACCGGGACGACACCACCACGCTCGAGCCCGGACGCGAACGCGTTCGCAAGCGCGCTCGTCACCGCGGCCGAGCCCGACCACGTCCTCCCGGCCCGGAGCATGAAGGAGCGCGGCGAGGCCGGGACGTCGGCCACCGGCGCGAAGTCGGCGTTCACGCCGAGGCGGTGGAGCGCGGCGCCCGTGGCCGCTCCCTGGGCGAGCGCCCGGGCCGCCGAGCCGGCGGCGCCCAGCTGCGGTGGCGAGAGCGCCGGCGGCGCCCAGGGCACCTGCTTCACGGCGCCGCCCTCCTGGTCGACGGCAACCAGGAGCGGCGGCCGGCCCCCGTCGGCCGCCGCCGCCTGGAGGGCCGCGGCGATCGAGCGCAGGCCGCCGGGCGTCGTGAAGTTGCGTCCGCGGTAGAGGATGACCCCGCCGACCCGGCCGAGCCGGATCCGTCCCAGGATGCCGGGGTCGGGCCGGCGCCCGTCGATCCTGACGACGAGCTTCTGGCCGATCAGCTCCGAGAGGGGCGGCGGCGCCGGGGCGGGCGCCGAGACGAGGTGCGCGAGGAAGGCCAGGAACGCCGCGAGGGCCGGGAAGAGGGACGGCACCCCACCAGGCTACGCCAGGTCCGCGACGGTGCGGCCCGACGCCGCGAGGGCCGCCACGAACCGGTGCATGCCGGGATCGTCGGCGCAGGGCAGGAGCGCCACCTCGTAGCCGCCGTCGAGGAACGCGATCACCTGGTCGACGGCCGCAGTGACGAGCGGCTGGGCGATGTCGGCCGGGAGATCCGAGGGCGGGAGCGCCACGACGCCCCATCCGCACAGCGCGACGTCGCTCGGGCGGTCGCTCGCGCCGTCCGGCGGATTCACGACGACGTCGGGCACCACGACGACCCGGCGCGAGCGGACGTCACCCCGCATCGCCGGCCGCCCCTCCGAGCATCGCGTCGAGCTTCGCGAGCTCGGCCGCCTCGTCGTAGTCGAAGAGGTCCTGGCCGATGCCGACCACGCGGACACCGAGGACGACCCCGGAGAGCAGGTCGAGCAGCGCCTCGGTGAAGAGGCCGGCGCCGAGCGTGACCGGGTAGTCCTCGTCGCGCGGCTTGTCGGGGCGGCCTCCCCACTCGTCGCTCGCCGCGGTCAGCTCGACACCCATGCTCGGGCTGCCGTCGATCCCGATCACGATCACCCGGGCACCCGCAGCCAGGTCGGCCCGCATCTGGGCCGCGACGGGCTCTGCCAGGCGGCGGCAGTGGGCCCGGTAGGCCGGGGTGTCGTACTGCTCGCGCACCGCCCAGAACCGGCGCGTCCCGCCGAAGGCGAGCTCCGGGCACGGCATCTGCCGGATCGTGCAGCCGTGGTCGCGGAGAAGCGCCAGGACCGGCGAGTGGACGCCCTGGCAGCGTGCGCCCTCGTCGACCTTGGCGTTGGCGTTCAGGAGGCAGTGGGCCAGGTAGCAGACGGTCCTCATGGCACCAGCACGATCTTCCCGACGTGGCGGCGCTCGTCCATGTAGGCGTGGGCGTCGCCCGCGGCCGAGAGCGGGAACGTGCGGTCGACCGGCACGGCGATGCGGCCCTCGAGCGCCATCTGGAGCGCCGCACGGATCTCGTCCGGGCTCGCCACCCGGAAGCCCAGGATGCGCCGGCCGCGGCGGAAGAGCTCGATGATGTCGAGCGGAACGATCTCACCGGCGTGGGCGCCGCAGGTGACGAGCCGCCCGTCCGGCGCCATCGCCGCCAGGTGCTCTCCGAACCGCGGGCCGCCGGTCGTGTCGACGACGACGTCCACCCCGCGGCCCCCGGTCGCCTCCGAGACGACCTCGGCGAGCGGCGTGTCCCGGTAGCAGAAGACGACATCGGCGCCGAGCGCCCGGACCGCGTCGACCTTCTCCGGTGCCCCCACCGAGGCGATCACGCGCGCGCCGGCGATCCGCGCGGCCTGGACGGCGGCGCTCGCGACACCGCCGGACGCGGAGGGCACGAGCACCGTCTCGCCTGACCGGACGGCGGCGAGCGTCACCACCATGGACCACGCCGTCGACGCCACGCACTGGGCGGCCGCCGCCGGCACGAAGTCGTCCTCGCCCCGCAGCGGGATCACCGCCCGGGCCGGCACGGCCGCCAGCTCCGCGTAGCCACCCCAGCGGTCGGTGCCGAACACGACGAAGCGCTCGCACAGGTCCTGGCGCCAGCGCACGCACGCCCGGCAGGTGCCGCACGCGTACTGCTGGTAGGCGGTGACCGGGTCGCCGGGCGAAATTCCCTCGACCTCCAGGCCGACCGCTGCGACCGTCCCGGCGAACTCCGCCCCGAGCACCCACGGAAGCGGGAACGGCCACCGCGACGTCCCGGCCCGGGAGTCCAGGTCGCTGTGGTTCAGGCCGCACGCGCGCACCTCGACGATCACCTCGTCGGAGGCCGGGACGGGGTCGGCCAGCTCCTCCCAGCGCATCACCTCCGGCCCGCCGTGCTCCCGGAAGGTCGCCGCGTGCATCCGGCTACTCCCGGAACCCCGGCATGCCCGAGTACGCGATCGCCTCCGGCCAACCGTATGCCCCGGACTTGCTCGTCCGAAGACCACACCGCCACAGGCTGTAGGCCGTCATCGCGCCGAACGCGACGCCGTCGCACACCGGGACGCCGACCTCGCTCGCGACCGCCCGGGCGACGTCCGCCATCCCGCCGCAGGCCAGGACGAGCGCCTCGGCCCCGTCGCGGGCCACGACGCGGCGGCCGGCATCCACGATCGCGGCGGTGGTGTCGGCGTTGTGGCTGCCCTGGTCCGCGACCGGGATGCCGAGCGGCTCGACTGCCACGCACCGGCCGCGCACGCCGTGCCGCTCGAGGGCATCCTCGATCTCGGGGACGCTCCGCGGGAGCGTCGTCACGACCGCGAACCGGCGCGCGATCGTGACCGCCGCCTGGAACGCGGCCTCGCCGATCCCGACCACCGGCGCCTCGGTCAGCTCGCGGGCCGCGCCGACGCCCGG
>JAICSU010000155.1 GCA_025936735.1 Amnibacterium sp. | reverse complement strand
TTCCGCGGGCGCCGCTACGACACGGGTGACAAGATCGACTACATCAAGGCGATCCTGCAGCTCGCGACGGAGCGGGAGGACCTCGGACCGGAGCTCCGGCCGTGGTTGAAGCAGTTCGCCGCCGAGCTGGACTGAGCGCGACCCCACCGATGCCCATCCCGACGCTGACGAGCGGATCCGTCGGCATCCGACCGATCCGCCTGCGTGACGCCCGTGCCGTCGAGCGTGAGCTCGTGGAGGGCCGGTCGTGGATGCGCGAGTGGGAGGCGACGAGCCCCCGCGGCTCCATCGGCTTCGACACCCGCGGCAGCATCCGGGCGCTGCAGCAGAACGCCCGCAACGGTCAGGGGCTGCCGTTCGTGATCGAGGTGGACGGCGAGCTCGCGGGGCAGCTGAACGTGACCTCGATCTCGTACGGGTCCCTGTCATCCGCGACGATCGGCTACTGGATCGCGGAGCGGTTCGCCGGCCGCAACGCGACCCCGATCGCCGTCGCGCTCGCCACGGACCACTGCTTCCAGTCCCTCGGCCTGCACCGCATGGAGATCTGCATCCGGCCGGAGAACGTCAAGTCGCTGCGGGTGGTGCAGAAGCTCGGGTTCCGGTACGAGGGGCTGAAGCGCCGGTACATCCACATCAACGGCGACTGGCGCGACCACTTCTGCTTCGCGCTCGTCGCGGAGGAGGTGCCGGGCGGGGTGCTGCGCCGCTGGCGGGAGGGTGCGGTGCCGCCCGACGCCGCGAGGGTACCGGAGGCCGACCAGGAGCTCGCCAGGACGCCCTTCCCCTGACCGCGCCCCGCTCGCGTCGCGATCCGTGCCGCATCCCGTGCGCGGAAGCGGCAGGAATCGCGACGCGAGCGGCACCCGGACTGGGGGACGCCGCCGCACGGTGTGTCGCGGGGCGCGACACGCCATCGTGCGCTCCCGCACCGGCACCCGGCCCGCGCCTAGCGTTCGTGATATGGCAGGCGGAGTCGGTGGTGGAGCGATCATCGCCTTCGCCGCGGTCCTGTGGCTGCTGTACCTCACGCCGACGTGGTTGCGCCGCCGGCAGTACCTGACGACGGAGCGGACCGCGGTGCGGCTGCAGCAGACGCTCCGGATCCTCGCCGAGACCGCGGAGGTGCCGGAGGAGGTGCGCGCCGCGGTGTCGGCGCGCAGCGTCGCCGAGCAGCACCGGGCGCTGCGCGACGCGGCCCGGCAGGCCGAGAGCGTCGCCCGCCCGCGGGAGACGGCGGCCGAGCGCACCCTCGCCCGGCGCAGCAGGCAGCCGCGTGAGCCGCGGCAGCGCGCGCAGGCCGTGTCCGCGCTCGCAGCGACCCGGTTGCGCCGGTCGCGCGTGCTCGCCGCCGGCATCCTGCTGGTCTCCCTCGCGCTCGCCGGGTTCGGGGTGCAGCAGGTGCTGCAGTCCGGGAGCTGGATGCCCGTCGCCGGCGGGGCGGTCGGCGTGTTCGCCGGCCTCGCGCTCCTGCAGCGGGCCGCGACCGTCGCGGCCGCCCACCGGGCGGTGGAGGCCGTCGACCACGCGGTCGTCGTCCCCGAGGCGCCCCGCAGCTTCACCGACTGGCAGCGCACCGAGCAGGCGCGGCCCACCTGGACGCCGGTGCCCCTGCCGAAGCCGCTCTACCTCGACAAGGACGAGCTGCCCGCGCCGGGTCACGACGCGGTCGCGGTCGCCGCGTCCCTCGAGGCGGCCGCCGCGCGGTCCGACGACGCGCTCCGGGCCGCGTCCGTGGCTCAGGAGGTCGCGGTGCTCGAGCCCCGCGGCGCGCAGGCCGCGCTCGCCGCGATGGGCATCGTGGCCGAGAGCGGGCCGGTGCTCACCGACCTCGACGGCGTGCTGCGCCGCCGCCGCGCCGGCTGACCGGTCCTCTGCGGCTGCTGCCGACATCTGCGGCCGGTGTACCGGGGCAGACGTCCGCAGCCGCCGCAGGCGTGACCGGAGACGCAGAAGGCCGCCCCTCTCGGGACGGCCTTCTGCGCATCGTGGACCCTAGGGGATTCGAACCCCTGACCTTCTCATTGCGAACGAGACGCGCTACCAACTGCGCCAAGGGCCCCAGTGCGCCGACAAGGTTAGCATCCCGCCCGGCCGGCGCCCGCGAGCACGTGCTCGCGTCGCGCCGCCGAGGAGCACCGCGGATCCGCCCGCAGCGAACCGGCGCCCATCGCCGCCCGTGCGGATGGATGCTCCTCGGATGGACGACGGATCGATCCTGGATGCGTACTCGCGCACGGTGGTCGGCGTGGCCGAGAGGGTGCTGCCGAGTGTGGCGAGCATCGTCGTGCGGACGCCGCGGGGCGGCGGTGCCGGCAGCGCCACCGTGGTCGGGGAGGGCGGCGTACTGCTCACGAGCGCCCACGTCGTGGTGGGCGCGTCGGGCGCCGAGGCCGGCTTCCCGGACGGGACGGGCGTGCAGGTCGACGTGGTGGGCCGCGACCCGCTCTCCGACCTCGCGGTGCTGCGGGCCCGCGGCCCCGTGCCCCCGCCCGTCGAGCTCGGCGACGCCGCGCGGCTGAAGGTCGGCCAGCTGGTCGTCGCCATGGGCAACCCGCTCGGGCTCGCCGGGAGCGTCACGGCCGGCATCGTCTCCGCCCTCGGCCGCTCGCTGCCGACGACGAGCGGACGGGTGGTCGACGAGGTGATCCAGACCGATGCTGCCCTGAACCCGGGGAACAGCGGCGGAGCGCTCGCCGACGGCACGGGCCGGATGGTCGGCGTCAACACGGCGGTCGCCGGGATCGGGCTCGGGCTCGCCGTGCCGATCAACGCGACGACCCGGGAGATCATCCGTGGCCTGCTCCTGAACGGCCGGGTGCGGCGCGCCTGGCTCGGGATCGCCGGCGCGCGCATCCGCCTCGCCCCGGCCCTCGCGGCGCGGATCGGCTCACCGACGGGACTGCAGGTGGCGGACGTGATCGGCGGCAGCCCCGCCGACCGCGCCGGCCTGCGCCGCGGGGACGTCGTGGTGGCGCTCGCCGGCCGCCCGATCCGCACCGTCACCGAGGTGCAGGCGCTGATGGTCGAGAACGCGATCGGCGTGCCCGTCGAGATGACGGTGTGGCGCAACGGCGCCCTCGTCGACGTGATCGTCGAGCCCCGAGAGCTGCAGGACGCCGACCGGGGCTGACCGCGGCGAGCGCATCCCGCCCCCGTCCCCTCGGGCGGCGCCGAGCATCCGGTGGGAAACGGTCGGCGGGCCGCGTGCGCCCGGTCGCCCGTTCGTAGCGTGGACCGACGGGAAGGGGCCGGATGCGCGTCGTCGTGGTCGGAGCGACCGGGAACGTGGGGCTCGGCGTGCTGCGCCGGCTGTCCAGGGAGCCGGAGGTGGAGATCGTCGGCGTCGCCCGGCGGGTCCCCGCCGAGGACGCGCCGCCGCCGTACGCGGGCGTCTCCTGGCATGCCATCGACATCGCCGCCGACAGCGCGGTGCACGAGCTCACGCGGGCCTTCGCCGGCGCCGACGCCGTGATCAGCCTCGCCTGGCTCCTGCAGCCGAACCACGACGAGCGGGTGCTCGCCGCCACGAACGTCGGCGGCCTGCGGCACGTGCTCGAGGCCGCCGTGGCCGCCTCGGTGCCGCACGTGCTCGTCGCCTCGTCCGTCGGCGCCTACAGCCAGGGCCCGAAGCGCCGCCGGGTCGACGAGACGTGGCCGACCGGCTCCATCGCCAGCTCCCACTACGGCCGCCACAAGGCCCGCATCGAGCGGATGCTGGACGCCTTCGAGCTCGCCCACCCCGGCGTCCTGCTCACCCGCATACGGCCGGGCCTCGTCATGAACCCGCGGGCCGGCGCGGACCTCGTGCGGCTCTTCGTCGGGCACCTCGTACCGGTGCGGTGGCTGACCCGGGTGCCCCTGCCGATCCTGCCCATGCCGCCGCGGGCGGTGTCGCAGGTCGTGCACGTCGACGACCTCGGGGACGCCTTCTGGCGCGCGCTCGACCGCCGCGCGGGCGGTGCGTTCAACATCGCCGCCGAGCCCGTCGTCGGTCCCGACGAGGTCGCCGAGGTGCTCGGCGCTCGGTGGGTGCCGGTGCGGATCGCGCCGGTGCGCGGGGCGATCTGGCTCGCCTGGCAGCTGCATCTCATCCGGCTCGACCCGGGCTGGCTCGACATCGCGACGAGCGTGCCGGTCATGTCCACCGACAGAGCGCGCGCCGAGCTCGGCTGGGCGCCGACGGTCGACGCGGTCGACGCCCTGCGCGAGGCGATCCGCGGCGTCGCCGACCACGAGATCCAGCCGGGGTCGCCGCACCTGGGGCGCCGTTCGCGCACGAGGGCGCAGTAGCCCCAGCACGCCAGCAGGACGATTCTGCTCGGGCAGGAGAAAACCGCCGCTCATGTCCTGCTGAAGGGAGATCGTCCTGCTGAGGTGCTCGACCGGACCGGTCGGGACTGCTCGCGGGCGGGCTGCCGAGCCGCCGGGTCAGTGGCCCAGCGCCGCCATCCCCTGAGGCGCGTACCGCTCGCCGGCGACCGCGCCGGACGGCGCGACCTCGTCGATGCGGGCGAGATCCTCGGCCGTGAGCTCCACGCCGACCGCCGCGACGTTCTCCTCGAGGTTGGGGATGCGCCGGGTGCCGGGGATCGGCACGACGTCGTCGCCCTGCGCGAGCACCCAGGCGAGGGCCAGCTGGGAGGGGGTGATCCCCTTCTCGTCCGCGATCGCGACGACCCGGTCGAGCAGCTCGAGGTTCTTGCTGAAGTTCTCGCCCTGGAACCGGGGGCTCGTGCGGCGGAAGTCGTCCTCGGCGAAGTCCGCGACCGAGCGGATGCGGCCGGAGAGGAATCCTCGGCCGAGCGGCGAGTAGGGCACGAAGCCGATGCCGAGCTCCCGCACCGTGGCGAGCACGCCGTCGTCCTCCACGTCCCGGGTGAACAGCGAGTACTCCGTCTGCACGGCCGTCAGCGGCGCGGTCGCGTGCGCGCGCCGGATCGACGACGCCGACGCCTCGCTGATCCCGAGGTACCGCACCTTTCCCGCCTGCACCAGCTCACCGAGCGCACCGAACGTCTCCTCGACCGGCACGGCCGGGTCGACGCGGTGCTGGTAGTAGAGGTCGATCACGTCGATCCCGAGGCGGGACAGCGACCCGTCGACCGCCGCGCGGAGGTAGGCGGGGGAACCGTTCACGCGACCGGTGCGGGTGCCGTCGCGGTCGAGCTCGTTGCCGAACTTCGTCGCGATGACGACGTCGTCCCGCCGGTCGGCGAGCGCCTCGCCGACGAGCCGCTCGTTCGTCCACGGTCCGTACACGTCCGCGGTGTCGAAGAAGGTGACCCCGAGATCGAGGGCGCGGTGGATCGTCGCCGTCGACTCCGCATCGTCGTGGGGGCCGTAGAACGCGCTCATCCCCATGCATCCGAGTCCCTCGGCCGAGACCACGAGCCCCTGGCCGCCGAGCGTGCGCTGCTCCATGTGCGTCCTTCCGTCTGCGAGCAGGTCTAGCGGAGCCCGGCTGAACGCGGAGTGGAGGCGAGCAGAATGTGCGGATGCGTGCGGACCCCGAGCTCCTCGCCGATCGGATCGAGGCGCTCGTAGCGATGCGGCCCCGCGTGCTCGTCGGCATCGCCGGGGCGCCGGGCGCCGGCAAGTCCACCCTCGCCGCTGCGGTGGCGGCCGCGCTCCGAGCGCGCCGTGTGGCCGTCGCGGTCGTGCCGATGGACGGCTTCCACCTGGCCGACGTCGCGCTCGACGCCCTGGGCCGGCGTGGGGCGAAGGGAGCGGTCGACACCTTCGACGGCGCCGGGTTCGCCGCGCTGCTCGCCCGGGTCGCCACGGGGGAGGAGACGGTCTGGGCGCCGGCGTTCGACCGGGAGCTCGAGCAGCCGATCGCCGGCAGCATCCCCGTGCCTCCGGAGGCGCGTGTCGTGCTCACCGAGGGCAACTACCTGCTGCTGCCCGAGAAGCCGTGGAACCGGGTCAGGGCTCTTCTCGACGAGGCCTGGTATGTCGATATCGACGGCGATCTGCGCTATTCGCGCCTGGTCGAGAGGCACGTGCGATTCGGCAAGAGCCGGGCGGCCGCCGAGGCGTGGGTGCAGGCGGTCGATGAGCCGAATGCCGCTCGCATCCGGCCGACCGCGGACCGCGCCGATCTCGTGCTCCGGGGGGAATGACAGCGATACGGTCCACGGGTCGCGATAAGGGCGGCGCCATCGGATCCGTGCGCTTATGCACACGCTTCCCGGTGTGCGTGCGGCTCGGCCCCCTTCAGGATCCGCTCGGCGGCGATGTGTTATCCCGCCACGCCCGATGCGTCGCGGTTCGCCCTGGAAAGCGGGGACACGAAGGACGGTGCCGGCAGGGGCAGAAGAAAGGGCGCCACGGCGCCTCGCCGGGGATCAGGAGCGCCCCCAGCGCCGGAATCCCGGGGTTCTCGGCGTGGATCCGCTCGCGCCCGGCGTGCCGTCGGCCGCCCGTTCCCGCGGCCCACGGGCGGTAGCGACGCGCTCCACGCGGTCCTGCGCGACTTCCCGACGCGCATCCACGAGGGAGGACAAGCGGAAAACGCGGAAAAAAC
>JAICSU010000265.1 GCA_025936735.1 Amnibacterium sp. | reverse complement strand
CGGCACGCCGTCGGCGTAGCCGAGGGGCACGAGGGCGAGCGAGGTCGGGCGCTCGGCCCGCCAGGTGGACCCGTAGGAGACCCCGGCACCGGCCGGCACCCGGCGCACCGCCGCGATCCGCGTCCCGAGGGTCATCGCCGGGCGCAGACCGAGGCGGACCGCGTCCCCGTCGTCGTAGGGCGAGACGCCGTAGAGGCCGATGCCCGGCCGCACGGCGGTGTACGCCGACTGGTCGCGGCCGAGCGCCGCGGCCGTGCTCGAGAGGTGACGCATCTCGGGACGCAGGCCCGCGTCGTGCGCGCGGCGCACCGCATCCGCGAACCGCGCCTCCGCGGCCGCGTCCTCCTCGGGGGACGTGTTGGCGAGGTGGGAGAAGATCCCGCGCACGCGGATGGCGCCGTTCCGTTCGAGGTCGGCAGCGAGGCGGAACGCGCGGTCCCAGTCCTCGGGCGCGAGGCCGTTGCGGGCGAGGCCGGTCTCGACCTTGAGCTGCACCGCTCCACCGGGGCCGGTGGCGGCGATCCGGGTGAGCTGATCGACGGTCGAGACGCCGAGGTCGACGCCGGCGGCGACCGCCGCACCGAAGTCGGCCCCCGCGTCGAGCAGCCAGGCGAGCGCTGGCGCGGAGACGCCCGCCGCCCGCAGCGCGAGCGCCTCCTCCGGGTCGGCGACGCCGATCCAGGTGGCGCCCCCGTCGAGCGCCGCGCGGGCCGCCGCCACCATGCCGTGCCCGTACCCGTCGGCCTTGACCACCGCGATCAGATCGGGGGTACCGGCGACGGCCTTGATGCGCCGGGTGTTCGCCCGGATGGCCGCGGTGTCGATCCGGGCGACGCGCTCCGGGGCGCCGTGCCCGGTCACGGCCCTTCCAGCACGACGAAGGCCGAGGCGATCCCCGCGTCGTGGCTCATCGAGAGGTGGGTCGCGGTGACGCCCATGACGGCGAGGCGATCGGCGACCGTTCCCGTCACGCGGAGCGACGGCCTGCGGTCCGCGTCGCTCGTGACGACCATGTCCTGCCAGGTGAAGCCGGTCGAATCGCCCGCCGCCTTGATGAGCGCCTCCTTGGCGGCGAACCGGGCGGCCAGCGAGCTGAGCGGGAGCCCTCGTTCGCTGCTGGCGAACAGCCGGAGCCGGAGCGGGGGCGTGCGCTCGAGCGACCGCCCGAACCGGGCGATGTCGACGACGTCCACGCCGATGCCGAGGATCACGTCCGGCCCCGGCTCATTCCACGGTGACGGACTTCGCGAGGTTCCGCGGCTGGTCGACGTCGAGCCCCTTCGCCGCGGCCAGCTCCATGGCGAAGATCTGCAGCGGGGCGACGGACAGCAGCGGCTCGAACATCGTGCCGGCGAGGGGGATGCGCAGCACCTCGTCGGCGTGCGGCAGCACCGCCACGTCGCCCGCCTCCGCGACGGCGAGCACATGCGCTCCGCGGGCCCGGATCTCCTGGATGTTGGAGACCACCTTCGGGTGCAGGCTCGTCGAGTCGCGGGGGCTCGGCACGACCACGAACACGCGCTGCCCGGGCTCGATCAGCGCGATCGGCCCGTGCTTCAGCTCTCCGGCGGCGAACCCCTCGGCGTGGATGTAGGCGAGCTCCTTCAGCTTCAGCGCGCCCTCGAGCGCGACCGGGTAGCCGACGTGCCGCCCGAGGAACAGCACGCTCCGGGTGTCCGACATGCTGCGCGCGAGCTCGCGGATCTCCGGCCCCGTCTTCAGGACGGTCCGGAGCTTCGCGGGGAGGGCGCGCAGCTCGTCCGTCAGCCCCCGGATCTCGTCGTCGCGCAGCGCCGCCCTCACCCGGGCGAGGTGCAGGCCGAGCAGGTACAGCGCGACGACCTGAGCGGTGAACGCCTTCGTGCTGGCGACGGCGACCTCGGGCCCGGCGCGCGTGTAGAGCACGGCGTCGGACTCGCGGGCGATGGTCGCGCCCTGGGTGTTGCAGATCGAGAGGGTGCGGGCGCCGTGCTCGCCGGCGTACTTCACCGCCATCAGCGTGTCCATGGTCTCGCCCGACTGGCTGATCGAGACGACGAGGGTGGTGGCGTCCAGCACCGGATCGCGGTACCGGAACTCGTGCGCGAGCTCCACCTCGACGGGCACGCCCGCCCACTTCTCGATCGCGTACTTCCCGAGCAGCCCCGCGTAGGCGGCGGTGCCCGCGCCGAGCACGACGATGCGCGTCACCGCGGCGAGCACCTCCGCCGGGAAGCCGTCCTCGATCTCGTCGAGAACCACGACGCCGTCGACGATCCGCTCGAGCAGGGTCTGCTCGATGGACTCGGGCTCCTCGCTGATCTCCTTCGCCATGAAGCTCGACCAACCGCCCTTGTCGGCGGCGGACGCGTCCCACTCGACCTCGTAGACCTCGCCCTCCACAGGGGCGCCGGCGAAGTCGGTCAGCTCGATCCCCTCCGGCCGGATCGCGACGATCTGGTCCTGACCGATCGCGAGCGCGCGCCGCGTGTACTGCACGAAGGCGGCCACGTCGGAGCCGAGGAACTGCTCGCCGTCGCCGAGGCCCACGACGAGCGGCGAGTTGCGGCGCGCCCCGACGACGAGGCCGGGCTCGTCCGCGTGCACCGCGAGCAGGGTGAACGCGCCGTGCAGGCGTCCGACCACGTTGCGGAAGGCGCCCACCAGGTCACCGACCGCCGCGTACTCCCGGCCGAGCAGCACGGCGGCGATCTCGGTGTCCGTCTCGCTGGCGAAGGT
>JAICSU010000082.1 GCA_025936735.1 Amnibacterium sp. | reverse complement strand
CGGGGAACGCCTCGGCATCGTGGTCGACGCCCGGTTCGCCGTCGACCCCGACTCGCTCGAGGCGACGCTCCGAGGACTCCTCGTCGGGCGGCGGGCCCACACGGCCTTCCTCGGATACGAACGCAAGTCCGAGACCGCCCCGGCGCTCATCGCGCGCTTCCTCCGCTGGCGGGGGCGGGGGACGTTCCTGGTCCTCCTGGACGACGTGGGCTCTATCGAGCCCGACGGCGTCCGCCTCCGGGAGGAGTACACCCGGTACTCGCCGGCCCTGCAGTGAGTCGCCGAGGCCGCTAGGGTCGCGACGATGCTCCACCTCGCCCTGACCGCTGAAGGGGGTACCACCGTGCCCGGCTTCACCGCCGACGCCGATCGGTGGCGCATGCATGCGACGGTGCTGCAATCCTTCGTCGTGGACTGCGGCGTCGAGGCGGTCGTCGCGCTCGTCCGCGGTCACGTGCAGCGGACGGGGATCGTGACGGCGACCGGCGACCACCAGGAGGGGTTCGGGCCGGACCGCGACATCGAGGTCACGGTGCTCGCGGACGCGCAGCAGCTCGTCGACCTGCATCTCGCCCTGCTCGCCGACCTGAACACCCTGCCGGGCTTCGCCCCCGACGTCCCCGAGTGGGCGGGCGAGGGCTATCGGCCCCACGTCACGGCAGGCGCCTGGGGTGCCCTGCGACCGGGCGACCCTGTGGCCTTCGACCGGATCGCGGTCGTCGACCTCGGCACGCCGGACGGGCGGCCCCGGGTCGCCGCCGTCGTGCCGCTTCCGGATCCGAAGGCCGTCACGGCTCGCTGACCGCGTACGGGCCGTCCCGGCTGTAGGTGGATCGGCCGCGCGTCGGTGCGGACGGGCCCGAGGGCCCACGCGCGGCGCGGGAACCTCCACGCGTGCGCCGGAGCGCACGCGAGCGGTCAGCCGAGCCGGGCCATCCGCCGCGCCGCGCGCCGCAGCTCGATCTCGTGCAGGGCCATCGCGGCGAGGTCCTCGAGGGAGGCGATCTCGGTGGCCGACATGCGGCGGGGCTGGGTCCCGGCGATGGCGAAGGTGCCGAGGTTGAAGCCGCTCGTCGTGATCAGGGGCACGCCGGCGTAGAAGCGGAAGGGCGACTCCTGGGCGGGGGGCAGGTGGGCCGTGCGCGGATCGGTGACGACGTCCTCGATGATCAGCGTCTCCTCGTGCAGGCTCCCGGTCGATCCCAGACCGTCGGTGCGCGCGATCTCCTGCGCGTCCAGCCCCTGGCGCGACTTCAGCCAGACACGCTTCTCGTCGACGATGCTGATCACGGCGACGGGGACGTCGAACATGCGCGCGGCGAGCGCGGTGATGCGGTCGAACTCGGCGTCGGGCGGGGTGCCGACGAGGTTGTAGTCGTGCACGGCGGCGAGCCGCTCGCTCTCCGGGTCCCGCACCTGCGGGCGCTGGCCGCCGAGCTCGCCCACGAGCACCTCGCGGAAGGCCGCCGCCGCCTCGCTCGCCGACGGTCGCGCCGCCGGATCGCGCTGCGTCATCCCCCGCAGGATCGAGGCGATCTCGGAGGGCAGGTCGGCCGGGATCACCGGGTCGCGGTCGAGGCGCGCCAGCGCGGAATCGAGCACACCGCCCGGGAACGCCGTTCGGGCGGTGAGCGCCTCGAGGAGCACGAGGCCGAGCGAGTAGATGTCGGTGCTCGCCGTGAGGGGCTGGCCCTCGACCTGCTCGGGGCTGAGGTAGGCCGCCGTACCCGTCGTCTCGCCTTCCGGCTCCTCGAGGTGCCCGCGCAGGACGGCGATGCCGAAGTCGGCGAGCTTGCCGCGGGCGGGCCGGTCGCGGGCCGCGGCGAGCAGCACGTTCGCGGGCTTCAGGTCGCGGTGGATGATGCCGTGCTCGTGCACGTAGCCGAGTGCGCCCAGCAGGTCCCAGGCGAGGTAGCAGACGTCGAGGGGGCTCAGGGCGCCCGAGCGCAGGCGCCCGCGCAGGTCGGGGCCGTCGACGAACTCCATGATGAGGAACGCCTGCGGCGCCGACAGGTCGGTGGTGTCGACCCCGGCGTCGAGCAGCGTCACGAGCGCCGGGTGGTTCAGGCCGCCGAGGAGGCGGGCCTCGCCCTCCTGGACGCGCAGGTCGCGCGGATCGACGGCGCGAGCGGTGAAGACCTTCACGGCCACGTCGCGGCCGAGGAGGAGGTCACGCGCCCGGTAGACGACCGACGCGCCGCCGCGACCGAGCACCGCGCCGATGCGGTAGCGGCCCTGCAGCACCGCGGGAAGCGAGACGGGCGGGGCGGGCTCGACCATGGGCTCTCCTGCAGGCGTCCGTCAGCGACTGGTTCCATGATCGCATCCGCCCGCGGCGGCGGCGGCCGGATGGACAGATCCCGCAGGCCGGTCCTTCTACACTTCGCGAAATGGATGAGCACCTCGTTCGACCCGACGCCACGCTCGCGTACAGCACCGAAGGGCCGGCGGACGCGGGGCGCACCGCGGTGGTGGCGCACTCGCTAGCGGTGAGCCGCCAGTGGGAGGACGACGCGGGGGTCTTCGACTGGCGGCCGCTCGTGGAGGTGCCGGCGCGGCTGGTCCGGTTCGACACCCGCGGACACGGTGAGTCGACCGGCGCGCCGATCGCCGAGGAGTACCGGTGGCCGGCCCTCGCTCGCGACCTGATCGCCGTCGCGGACGCCGTCTCCCCGGACGCGCCGGTGGACGCCGTCGGGGAGTCGACGGGCTGCGGCGTCGTGCTGTGGGCGGTCCACCTCGCGCCACGACGGTTCCGCCGCCTCGTGCTGGCCATCCCTCCCACGCACGGCGCTGCCCGGGTGGAGCAGGCGGGGCTGTACCGGGCGGCCGCGAGCATGATCGAGGTGCGCGGGATCGAGTCCTACCAGCGGCTCCAGACCGTCGCCCCGCCGCCTCCGATCCTCCGGGAAGGCGGATGGACCCGGGCGAGCAGCATCGCGGTGCCGGACGACCTGCTGCCGTCGGTGCTCCGCGGCGCGGCCGGGAGCGTCCTGCCCACCGACGAGGCCCTCGCCGAGATCGACCTGCCCACCCTGATCCTGGCCTGGGACACCGACCCGAGCCACCCGATCAGCACGGCGGAGCATCTCGCGGAGCGGCTCCCCAACGCGTCCCTCGAGGTCGCCCGGAGTCCAGAGGACATCCGCGGGTGGGGCGCACGAGCCGCCGCCTTCCTCGCGCTCCCCTGACATCCGCCCGGCGCGGGCGGGCGGCCGCTCATCGGGCGGAAGCCGGCGGAGCGGCCGGCGGTGCGGCGGCACGCGCCTGCTGCAGCGTGCGCGACGGCATCTCCCCGTACTGGTCCCGGTAATGGGCGCTGAAGCGCCCGACGTTGGTGTAGCCGACGCGTGCCGCCACGCTTCCGACGGTGGCGGCCGTATCCGGGACGCTGAGGGCGGACCGGGCCCGTTCGAGCCGAAGGCGCCGCAGGTGCGCCACGGGAGTGGACTCCAGCTCGCGCTGGAAGACCAGCTGCAGGCCTCGAACCGACAGGCCGGCGGCGAGGGCGATCCGAGCGACCGAGATCTGGTCGCCGAGCCGTTCCCGCATGAAGGCGACGGCCTGACGGACGGCCTCGCGGTCGCCGGTGACCTCCTCCTCCGCCGCGTCCGACAACGCGAACGTCTCGACGGTGGCGGCGATCAGGGCGTCGACGAGGCCACCGCGCAGCAGGTCCCGCTGATAGAGCTCGGGATCGTTGAGAACCGGGAACGTCATGTTCGTCGCGAGGTGGCGCCAGTAGGTCGCGAGCGAGGCGCTCTGGGGCACCAGGGTCGGCGCATGCAGGCGCAGGGCCCGGCGCTCGGTTCCGAGCAGCCGCGCGAGGGACGACAGCGGGAAGGAGAACACGTCGACGGTCGCGGAGTCCCACCGCAGTTCGGTGGACTCGGACGTCGGCAGCAGGCCCAGGTCCCCCTCGCCGAGGTCGACCTCGTCGGTCCCCCGGCGGAGCGTGGCCGCGCCCCGGCGCACCAGGACGACGGCCAGGTCGGGCGACCCGGTCGTCTCAGCGCGGACGTCCGTGCCGCTCGACGCGATCCTCGTGATGCTGATGCCGTCGTCCACGAGCGACTCCTGGACGTACGTGAACCGCTCGCCCCCCGTCGTGATGCGGCCCGCGCCGAGCACGGAGCCGAGCGCGGCCGACGCCGTCTCCGCGTCAGCGGCCGTCCGCCGCTCCCGGAGCACGAGATCCACCACGAGAGCGGAGGCTACGGCACGGCGGCCGCCCGGGCGGCTTCGGTGGTCAGACCTCGGTGCTCGGGAGCCGGCCGGCCTCGGCGATCTCGATCTCGGCGAGCTGGGCGAAGTCGCGCAGCAGGGTGAAGTCGTATCCGTCGGGATCACGGGGGAACCGGTCGTAGACGCAGAGCGTGCCGATCCGCCGCCCGCGTTCCGGTTCGATCGGGTAGGCCGCGTAGAACCGGATGGGGATCGGCCCGCGGGCCACGTCCAGCATCTGCAGCTGAGGGTCCGCCCACACGTCCGGGACGACCGTGAGGCCCGTGTTCGCGGAGATCGCCTCGCAGAGCGTGCCCTCCCGGGCGCGGCGGCCGCGGTCGGAGCCGGCTGCCGCGACGGTCCACAGATCGTCGCCGTCGAAGATGTTGATCGCGGCCGTGTCGACCAGGAAGCTCTCCCGCACCATGGTGACGATCGACCCGAGCCGGACGTCGATGCGCGGTTCGGCCGGAGCGCTGCGCTCGCCGTCGCGCACGCGGGGGGCGTGCCCGAGGTTCCTGGCGCTTCGCGCGGTTCGCACGCCGAGGTCCCGGAGCTGCTGGTCGACATGGACGGCGACGGCGTCCGCCGTCGACGCCTCGGCGGGAAGCGCCCCGCCCCGCGTCCTGGCACCGACGCGTCCCTGCGCGGCCGACAGCTCGCCGTCGTCGCTCGCGATCGTGACCGACGTGTTCTCGAGCAGGCGCCCGAGCACGGCCGCCAACGCCCGCGCGGCCCGCCTCTGGGTGCGGAACCCGCGTGGCGGGAGGACGACGACCACCGCGTCGTAGCGCGTCACGCGCCATGACGCGAACGCGGCCCGAAGCGATCGCAGCCCGGTGAGCGCGGAGCCGACGACGTCGACGTTCAGCCCGTGCTGGGTACGCAGCCAGAGCCGGTTCACGAGCGCTTGGCCGAACCCGGAACGGCCGTCCCGGGGCGACTGATCGCCGAGGATGAGGATCCGGTACGCGTTCAGTCCCGGCCGCGAGTAGCGACGGACGGTGAAGGGAGCGCCCAGGGATGCCGTCGATCCGGGGGCCTCTGCTCCACCCATCACGTCCGACCGCACTGAGGCATCATGGAGGACTCACGGCGTCCGCGAGGCACGCATCGCGATGTTGCCAGGGGCTCCACAGCGAGGGTGGGCACGCGGCGGGCTCCGACAGCAGGGGGTCACCCCCGCGCCGGTCACCACGCCCCGCCTCATCCCGGCACGACCGGTCGGCGTCTGAGACGATCGAGCGACGAGCCTCGCCGACGGCGCCGACGCTCTCCAGGGAAGCGAGCCGGATGACCAGCACAGGGATTCGAGCCGGAGGCCGCGCGCTCTGCGCGGTGCTGCTGCTGGGGGCCATCGCCTCGTGCACGGCGGGCTGCACAGCGGTGGCAGCGGGCGAGCCGTACTCCGATCCGCAGATCCCCCTCCCGAGCGCAGCGTCCCGGTACCCCTCACCCGCGGCCGCTGGCCCGATGGACCAGGCACCCGCGATCCCGACCGCCCGCCCGGGCGCCACGGTGGACGCCGCCGCTCAGGCGAAGGCGGACGCCTGGGTGGCAGGCGCACGCCTTCCTCCCGGCGCAGTCGCGGTGGCGTCCCCGCCGCCGGAGACCACGATCGACTCGCAGAGTCAGGGGTGGTGGTGCGCGCCGATGGCGCAGGCGGACGCGTATTGGACCGTGCCCGGGATGGAACTGGGCCACGCGGCCAACTGGCTGCGCGCTCATCCGAGCAATGGGCTGCGCATCGTCGGGCCGGACTACGTCGCGCCGGATCCCACCGTGACGAACGAGGCCGTGTACGACTTCCCGAGCCCGTCGGCGTACGAGGGCATGACGTTCGAGCTCGCGTCCTGGCGGCCCCACGGCGCGGTGATCCACCTCGAGGTCGGCGTGCTGGCGAGGCAGTCGGCCTGTGCGACCGCGGCGCCGGGCACGGAGCTCAGCACGGCCGGTGGATGAACCGGACGGAAGAGCGCGTCGCCGCTCCAGGAACCCGCCGCCGCGCAGTGGCCGTGCGGCTCATCCGAGGGGACGCCGGCACCGAGGGCGCATCCGGTCCGGGTCGTTCGGCGTACGCTGCAGGACGATGACGAGCGACGAGCCGGGGCCGCACAGCCCGAGGGCTCTCCTGGTCCGGTACCTCCTCATCGGCGGGGGCAGCGTGCTCATCGACGTGGGCCTGCTCTACGTGCTGCACAGCATCGCCGGCGTTCAGCTCAGCCTCGCGACGGCGATCGCGTTCCTCGTCAGTCTCGTCTTCAACTTCGTCTGCAATCGGCTCACGATGGCCGGCAGTGAGACCAAGCAGCTGCTGCGGCACGCCTACCGCTACGCCCTGCTGGTGGTGGCGAACCTCGTCGTCACGGTGGCGGTGGTGACCGCGGCACCCCGGGTCGGGGTCCCCTACCTGATCGCCAAGCTCGCGGTGGTCGCCGCGTCCACCTGCTGGAACTTCGTCCTCTACCGTCGCTGGGTGTTCACGGCGCCGTCGCCGACCGCCGCCTGACCCGCGGCCGGCCGCCGGTCACCCCGTCGTCGGTCCCCCCGGATGGAGCCAGACCGAGATCGTGCCGTGCACGGCGGTGGGTGCGCCGAAGGCCGACGACGCCAGCGCGGACACCCATCGCCCCTGGGCCCCGTCCGTCGACACCACGATCGAGCCGACCCGGTGGGCGGTGACGTAGGTCCGCAGGTCCGACGTGAGCGCCACGCGCTGGGCGGACGAGGGCGCCTTCCAGTGCGTGACCCGCTTCGGGCCGCCGGTGACCAGGACGGCCCATAAGGGCTGCGGAAGGCCTCCGTGCGGGTAGTTGACGCTCAGTCCGGTCGGTCCCGGGACGTAGATCTCACCCCCGAGCATCCGGAAGCGCATGTCGCTCGAGGTCTGCCACAGCATGGCGATGTTGCTCGAGTAGAAGGGGTACGGGTACGGGAGGACCGTGGATCCGTCCGGGATCTCGTCGACGGCGTCGCTCGCGAAGTACGCCGGCGTCCGCACCGGGGTGCTGTGGATGAGGCTGCTCGGCAGGAGCGGGACGAGGACGACGAGCGAGAGCACGGTCACCGCGGCGTACCGGCGCGGACGGGTCATGGTGTCCCGCTGCAGGAGCCGGTCGAGGATGAGGGCGAGCAGCACGGAGGCGACCAGCTGGATCGCCAGGGCGAACCGTGTCGGCCCGATCTCCTGGAGCATGGGCACCCCGGTGACCGCGGCGATCGGCATCGGGATCGGCGTGACGCGGTTCGCCACGGTGAGGTGGGTGCCGAGGCTGAGCACGAACGAGACGATGCCGAGGGTCGCGAGGCTCAGCACGAACGTGTTCCGGCGCAGCCACACCGCGCCCACCACGAGGAGCGTCAGCAGCGGGAGCCCCAGGTAGAACCCGTTCTCGTGCAGGTTCCCCTTCACGAAGTGGTCGGCGGTGCGGTGCAGGAGCGACGGACGGAGCAGCTGCGGGCCCGACGGGAGGACGAGCGAGAGGAGGTCCGCGTGGAAGCTGTCGAGGTTGGCGACGGAGTGGGGCGGCCCGTGCGGGCGCTGCGGTCCGGCGACGAACATCCAGGCCACGTAGCCCCCGACGACGATCGCGACGCCCGCGACGCCGGCCACGCCGCGGGCGAGCAGCGGCAGCCGCGACCGGATCAGGCGGTGGTGCCGGATCGCGATCGGGATCACGGCGATCGCCGCGAGGATCACGAAGACCGCGACGAGCTCCGCCGAGATCCACATCTCGAGGCCCAGGATGAGCCCGATGAGGGCGCCGCAGCGGTACGGGTTGCCGTCGCCACGGATCAGCCAGCGGTCGATCAGCGGGATCAGCGGCGGGAGGAGGGGAAGGAACACGAGGAACACGTGCAGCCGGCCCTCGCCGATCATGTACGGCGAGAAACCGAAGAGCAGGCCCCCGACGAACGCTGCGGCCGGGGAACGGACGTAGCGGCGCAGCACCAGGTACATCGACATCGCGGACGAGGCGAGGGCCAGGCGGAGCAGCAGGTTGAACGCCGCGATCGACCCGCCGAGCGCGGTCACCGGCCAGCCGAGGAGGCCGAGCAGCGGCATGGACGTGTTGACCGCGAGGTTGACCCCGGCGGGCGCGTTCAGATAGGTGCTGAAGAGCGGGTTGTGCCCGTGCCCGAGCGCGTAGGCGACCCACTGCAGGAACCAGGCCTGCTGCACCGCGTCGCTGCAGGCGCAGTCGCCGACGAGGTGAGTCGGGTCGACCGGCGAGATCGGCCAGTAGGCGGCGCAAGCGAGCGCGAGGTAGAGAACGCCGACGACGATCGCCTGAAGGACGGCGATGCGGCGAGGGTGGTCACGGAGCCTCAACTCATTCCTGCTCGATCTTCTCGCGCAGCAGGGCCACCTCTTCGGCGAGCGCGCGGGTGCGGTCCTCCATCCGGCTCGCCTCCCAGCTGAGGTGGACGGTGACGAGGAGCAGGACGACGTCCGCCGCGAAGAGCAGCAGGTTGGGCGGGTCGGCGATGTGCATCGGCTTCGCGATGTCGTTGAGGAGCCCCGGCGAGAGGCCGAAGACCGCGACCACGATGCCGACGAGGAGCCACAGCACCGTGTACTTCTCCCGCAGCTGCCCTCGCCGCAGGAGCTCGAACATGCCGATGAGGATCGAGGCGCCGCCCACGAGGGCCACGATGTGCGCGCTGCTCATACCCGATCCTCCCCCTGGACCACGACCGCCACCGCCCTCTCGAGCCCGAGCCGCCGCCTCGAGCGCCACCGGAGCCGGGCGATCACGAGGGCCATGCCGGCACGGAGCAGGTAGACCAGGGCCTTGAACGGCGTCTGGCTCGGCCGCCCCGTCGACCTCAGGCGCATGCTGACAGCGACCTGCTTGACGCGCAACCCCGCCAGCGCGGCGATCACGAGCGACTCGACCGTGTCACCCAGGTACTCCACCGGATAGAACCGGGCGAACAGCTGGACGGCGCGCGGGCCGCTCGCGCGGAAGCCCGAGGTCGCGTCGGTCAGCCGGGTTCCGGTGAGCCGCGACAGGTAGGACGCGAGCAGCCGCATCGCCCAGCGCCGGGGGCCGCGCACCGTGTAGTCGCCCTCCCCCGCGAAGCGCGCGCCGACCACGACGTCCGCGTCGGCGAGCTCGTCGATCAGCAGCGGGATGTGCCGCGGGTCGTGCTGACCGTCCGCGTCCGCCTGGACCACCCGGCTGTATCCGTTCCGCACGGCGTACCGGAACCCCGCCCGCATCGCGCCGCCGACGCCGAGGTTGAACGGCAGGGTCAGCACCTTCACGCCCTCCGCGAGAGCCGCCTCGCGCGTCCCGTCGGACGACCCGTCGTCGACGACGAGGACCCCGGCGTCGGGCAGGACCTCACGGACCTCCCGCAGGACGGCACCGATCGAGGCCGCCTCGTTGTAGGCCGGGACGACGACGAGCAGTCGTTCCATGATCCGATGGTCTCCCAATCCGAGGTCGACAGACGCTCGGGTCCTCGACCAGCACGCCGGACGGCCCGAGGTCGTCCGCTGCGGCACGGTGCTCCGTATTGTCGGACACGCCGCACTGATCTGGCGCCAATGTAGGCAGGAGAGCAGGGGGTCCGACGCGTCGGCGTAGGGAAGCGCCGCGGATCGGGCGGCGCGGGTGCCGGGTACCCCCGCAGGGACTCGAACCCTGACTTGAGCGATTTTAAGTCGCCTGCCTCTGCCGATTGGGCTACGGGGGCGTGCCCGCTCAGCCTACGGATCCCGGCCGCGTGCGGACGGGAACGCGGCATGAGGACGGGGGTTGCGTCACCGCTCAGGACGGGTCAGCCGCGGATGGCCGAGACCTGCATCCGCACGTAGTCGATGACCGGCTCGGGCAGCTCCGCGGCCGTGCGGCGGACGAGCTCGCGGCCCTCGTCCGGCTCCATGTCCCGCAGCATCGCGGCCAGCATCACGGTGGCGATGAACGACTCGAGCTGCGGGCCGCGCTCGAGCACGGCCGGGTCCTCGACGAGCCGCACGTGCACGTCCTGGAAGCCCGCCGCGAGCAGCGCCTCCGTCGTCTCCTCCCGGCTCGCGAACTCCCACGGCGACTCGTCCGTCGGGCCGCCGGCACGCTCGACGGCCTGCAGGAAGCCCGCGATGTTGCCCTGCCCGCCGAACTCGGCCTCGAAGCGGCCGTTGCGCGGCAGCGCGCCGGCCACCCGGCGGAAGAGAGCGGTGTGGTCGGGCACCCAGTGGAAGGTCGCCACGCTCATCACCGCGTTGCCGCGCACGACCTCCGGGAAGGGCTGCGTGAGATCCGCCTGCACCACGTCGACCCGGTCGAGGCGGGAGCCCAGGCGCTCCCGCAGGCGGTCGAGCATCTGCACCGACCCGTCGACCGCGACGACCCGGCCGCCGGGCAGCTCGTCGAGCAGGCGCTCGGTGTCGCGCCCGGTGCCGCAGCCGAGGTCGACGACCGTCTCGTCACCGCGCAGCCCGAGCCGCTCGATGACGCCCGCGCCCCACCGCTCGTGCGGCAGCGGGAGCGAGTCGTAGGTGGCGGCGTCCCATTCCAGCAGGTCCATGGTCCGAGCCTAGAAGGAGGCCCGGACCCAGAAGACGGGCGG
>JAICSU010000092.1 GCA_025936735.1 Amnibacterium sp. | reverse complement strand
GGCCGGTGTGGCGGAATGGCAGACGCGGGGCACTCAAAATGCTCTGTCGCAAGACGTGTGGGTTCGAGTCCCACCACCGGTACAAGGGCGGGGGCGCCCGAAGGGTGGTTCCGCCCTTGTACCGGTGGTGTCGCCGAGAACCTACTGGTGGTCGGGCCCCGTGCGCGCCGGGGACCCGCGGCGCCGCGAAGCGGCGGCGTGGGGCGCGCCCGGGGATCGAGTCCCACCACCGGTACTGACGGCGGCGGCTTCGGCAGGGCCGAGCGCCCGAGGTCTGAACAGCGCCGACACCGGTCGTTCGACGAACCGGTACGACAGGGACGCGACGACGACGGTGAGGATCAGCGACTCCGCGATCACGTCCCAGTGTCCGGACGGCTGGGCGACCAGCATGAAGACCAGGATCGGGAAGTGCCAGAGGTACAGCGAGTAGGACCGATCCCCCACCCACCGCAGCGGCGCGCTCGCGAAGACGCGGGTGACGGCCGAGGTGCCTCCGGTTCCGGCGACGATCAGCGCGGCCGCGCCGCCGACCGGGAGGAGACCGGCAGGTAGCGGGTACGACTCCTGCAGCCAGGTCACCGCGGCGAGCTCGAGTGCCACGAGAGCCGTGAAGCCGAGGACCGATCGCGCGCGCGGCCCGAGTCGCCGGAAGTGCGGCGCCAGGATCCCGAGGACCACACCGATCCCCAGCTCCCACCCTCGTGCCGCCGTGGAGTAGTAGGCGGTGTCGGCGTCCGAGAGGCCGGCGACGGCCGCGAGCGCGAGGGACGCGCCCACTCCCCCAGCGACGGCCCCGAGCACCCAGCGATGTGCGGCGTTTCGGCGCACACCGATCCACCACGCGATGAGCAGGACGATCGGCAGCAGGGCGTAGAACTGCTCCTCCACGCCCAGGGACCAGAACGGGCCGACGGGCGAGACCTGCTGGAACCCGCCCCCGCGCTCCGCCGGCACGAGGATCATCCGGAGGTTGCCGACTCCGAGCGCCGCCCAGACCGTGTCGGTCAGGACGGATGCCCGGCGAGCGACGGGCAGGAAGGTGGCCGCGACGGCGACCGCGCCGAGCGTCAGCAGCGCTGCAGGCGCGATCCGCTGGAACCGCCGTGCATAGAAACGCGGGAGGGAGATCGCGCCGGTGCGCTCCGTCTCGTCCAGCAGCCGGTTCGCGATCACGAAGCCGCTGATCACGAAGAAGATGTCGACCCCGACGAAGCCCGACCGGGGGAACCCGCCGGCATGCACCCCGATGACGAGGAGGACGGCGACGCCGCGCAGGCCCTGGATGTCCCCCCGTCGCAGCGAGCGCGCCAGGGCGACCGACGTTCGCGTCGACGGCACCGCGGATGCGACGGCCGCGCTCGGTCCGGTCGTGGCGCTCACACCCGGACCATAGGGCCCCCGCGCCACGCCCGGGCGGTTCCGTCTGGAGAACTGAACGCTGCAGGGGATGCGGCGCACCCGTTCAGACAGTTGAACGCCGCGGGCGTTGCCGAACAGAGCCCTGACCAGGGAGACTTCCGCGACCGGCGATGTCGCGACCATCCGGACCACATCGGGCCCCTCCGGCCGCCGGCCGGACGAGGAGGCACGCGTGAGCCCGGTCACCCCGCGCACGCCCGGACAGGCGCTCTCCCGCGCCGGCCTGCTCGCGGTCCTCGCCGGCGGCATGATCCTCACCGGATGCGCCCGCACGGCCGCGTCGGCGCCGGTCGCGCTCCTCGAGGGCGAGGGCGTCGAGATCGTCGTGGGCACCCATGCGAACGCGCCGGCGCCCGACCTGCCCCCGCAGGTCGTCGCCCAGGTGGCGGAGGCGGTCGACGCCGAGAAGTTCATCGGCGTGATCGCCGTCGAGGGCAGGCCCAGGGAGCTCCAGCGGCCCCTCCCGATGTCGGTGACCGGCGACACCCCCTCCGCTCGCCGCCAGTCGGATCGGGTGAACACCGCCGCGGTCGGCCGCCTCGTCCTCGACGCGACCCCGGCGACCAGGGGCGCCGATCTTCTCGGCGCGCTCGTGCTCGCCGCGAAGGCGGCGAAGGCCGCGGCGATCCCGATCCACCGCCTCGTCGCGATCGACAACGGGCTGAGCGACACGGGTCCGCTCGACTTCACGACCCCGGGCCTCACCGACGCGGACCCGAGCGACGTGGTGAGCACCCTGAAGCGCACCCACGTGCTCGACGCGCACACGTTCGAGGGGCTGTCCGTCGACCTCGTCGGCCTCGGCACCGCGGTGGCGGCGCCGCAGCCCCGCCTGCCGCAGGCGCAGGTACGACGCCTCGAGGCGATCTACGCCGCGATCGTCCGCGCGGGAGGCGGCGCCCCGACGATCGTCCCCCTCGTGCGGGCCGGTGCACCCGTCCGCACCTCCCTCCCGGTGCGCGTGGTCCCCGCCGACAGCGGCAGCGTCGCGCTCGGCGGCACCACCGCCCTCGGCGACGGAAGCTCTGTCGCGTTCGGGCCGGGTACGGCCGTGTTCCGGGACGCGGCCGCGGCCCGGACGCTGCTCCGGCCCGTCGCCGAGTGGCTCCGGCCCGGCAGCGGCCACAGGGCGGTCCTCGTCGGCACGACGAGCTCGGCCGGGACCTCGTCCGAGGCCGCGGACCTCGCCCTGTCCCAGGCCAGGGCGGACGCCGTCAAGGACCTGCTCGTCGAGCTCGGAGCTGACGGCGCACGCGTCACCGCCGAGGGCAAGGGCTACATCGCACAGCCGCCGGACAGGGTCGACGGCGTCCTGGACCCCGCCAAGGCGGCGCAGAACCGGGTCGTCCGCATCACGACGATCCGCTGACCCGCGCGGGCTGAGGGAGCGGGGCCTGCTGCGTCGCCCTGCTCGCCCTTCGCCACGCGGCACGCAGGGGCTCCTCGATCAGCAGCGTCGAGGCGGACGCGATCCCGATCGCGAGCACGACGGCCGGGAGGGACCCGACGCCGGCCCACCGTGTCCCGGTGAGCAGCAGGATCGGCCAATGCCAGAGGTAGAGGGAGTACGAGATGCGCCCCAGGAAGCGGAGCGGCACGTTCTCGAGCGCCGGGGCGCCGGGCACGACGGCGACGAGCAGGACGGCCGCGGCCAGTGCGGCGATCACGGGCCCGTCGATGTAGGGGACCGGGAGGAAGGGGCCCGCCGCTGCAAGACCGATCACGATGGCGGCGGCGACACCGAACGGTGCCCGGTGCGGAAGGCTCGGGCGGGCCACCGCGATGCCGCATCCGAGCAGCAGCGCGAAGGCGTTGGTCACCACGTTCGCGTAGGCGGCATCCGCCTGACCTGCGGCCGTGAGCAGAAGGCGCGCGGCGACCGAGCACGCGGCCGCCGTCCCCAGGATCCACATGGCGGCCGAGCGGCGCCGGAGGACGAGCGGGAGCAGGAACGGCCAGACCAGGTAGAACTGCTCCTCCACCGCGAGCGACCAGGTGTGGTCGTAGATGCTGCCCCGGGTGAAGGGGTAGAGGAAGTCCTGGGTGTACAGAACCGCTCCCGGGACCTCCACGAGGAGGCCGCGAGCGGCGCCGGTGAGCGCCGCGGCGGCGCCCGTGATCCCGATCATCAGCAGGAGGGCGGGATACAGGCGCACGAAACGGGTGAGGAGGAACCGCTGGTACGACCACATGCCATCGGTGAGGTCGCGCCCGATGAGGCTCGTGATGAGGAAGCCGGAGATCACGAAGAAGACGGCGACGCCGGCACCCCCGACCGGACGCCCGTCCCCGAAGCCCGCGTGATCGAACACCACCATGAGCACGGCGATCCCACGGAGTCCGTCGAGGGCGGGCAGCCTCGCTGAGGGCCGCAGACGCTCATGCGGCGCCGGGCTCATGGTCGGACCGTACCGAGCAACGCTCGGGGGCGGTGCTCCGCACAGCGCCGTTGAACGGAAGTTGAACGCGCGGCGGGCGGTCCGCGGTCGGATCAGGTCCTGACGAGCAGGACGGCGGCCCGGTCCTCGCTGACCGTGCGCCAGCCGGTGTCCGAGCGAAGCCTCTCGGCGAGCACGGAGCGCGGTGGCAGCAGGACGCAGCGCACCGACTGGAGGGCGGGACCGGGATCGGTGCGGCCGTCGACGACCGCGGCGTACCGCCGGATGGCGGCCGCGCCGTAGAGCTCGGCCCGCGAGTCGATCGAGACGGCGAGGTCCGGACGCTCGAGAAGCACGAAGCCGCCGAGGTCGTAGGAGTTGAAGAGCCTGCATCCGCCGGGGATCGCGCGGACGGCGGCCGCGGAGTACTTGGCCGGGTCGGGCCGGCCGAGGTGCAGGAGGTTCGGAGCGGCGACGACCGCGAAGGCCGCCACGCCGACGAGGGCCGTGCGGCGCAGCATCACGGATCGGCTCGCGAGGTACCGGGCGGCGGCCCCGCGGCCGGCGAGCGGCGCGATCGCGGCCACCGCGAGCAGCAGCACCATGGGGACGAACCGGATCGCGACGAACGACCCGGCCACCAGCACGACGAGGCTCGCGGCGAGGACCAGCTCCCTCCGCCGGACGAGGACGACGAGGGCGGCGATCCCGACGGCGACGGGCACCGAGTGGACGAGGTCGAGGGGGTTCAACGGCTGCCACTCGGCGAGGTCGACGGCCGCGGCACGCACCGAGAAGGTCTGGGTGAGGACGTCCGCGCCGTAGGGGTTGGCGAGGGAGGCGACGGCCATCACGGCGGCCGCGGCCACGAACCAGGGCGCGCGCGCTCGCGTGCCGGGCACGACGGCGACGACGACGGCGGTGACGGCGACCAGGCCGACGCCGAGCAGCACCCCGGCGTGCAGGTTCACCCACAGCACGGCCAGCACCGCCACGGCGAGCAGGTCCCGGAGCCGGGGCGCCCCGAGTGCCGCGCGCCGCAGGACGAGGCAGAGGCTGAGCACGACGACGTAGTCGACGAGCTGCGGCCGGGCCGACAGCCACTCGATGAGCAGCGGCGACGCGGCGACGAGCAGCACCCCCGCCGGGAAGGGCGCGGCGCCGAGCCGCCTCGCCATGAGGAGCGTGAGGGCGGCGATCCCGAGGACGACCCCCGCGCACAGCACGGCGACCCCGGGCAGCCCTCCGGCCCGGTAGGCGAGCGCCAGCACGACGTTGAAGCCCCAGGAGTTCATCTGCCAGGGCGCCCCGTGGGCGGTCCACGAGAAGGGATCGACCACCGGGATCGACCCGTGGTCGAGGATGTACTCGCCCGTCCGCACCTGCCAGAAGGTGTCGGACTCGGCGAGATCTCCGGCGCGCAGCAGCGCCACGGGCACGAACGCGAGCCCGGCGAGGAGCCAGCCGACGGCGCGGGGGCGGACGCGGAGCCCCCGATCACGGCGCCCCGGTGAGGTGCGCGGAAGGGGGCTGGTCACGCGGGTCACCGTATCCGCGGGCGCCCCCGCCGGCCTCGTCGGCTCGCGCAGTCGCGGCACCCGGCCGGGGACCCGGCGTTCATTTCTCGTTCAAATCCGTCGGATACCCCCGTCGATCGGGACTTCTCGCAGCACGATGGGCGTGTCGCGCAGATCGAGGAGGGCCATGACAGACGACGGCCGCTCCGTCCTGCCCGCCCCGGGCTGGTACATCGACCCGGAATCCGGCGCCCGCCGCTGGTGGAACGGCATCGCCTGGGCCAACCGGGCGGATGAGCGGCACGCGCAGGCGGCCGCAACCGTCGGCCTGATCCGCCAGCCGGTCCTGTCGACGAGCACCAGCGTGAGTCCCTGGCCCGTCTGGGGCATGGTGCTGCTGCCCCTGATCTCCGCCGCCCCACTGATCCTCATCGACCTGAAGGAGTATGCGAGAGCCGTGCTCGTGGCGGCGGCGACCCACGCGGTGGCGCCGGTCCCCCCGGGCTTCCTGGCCGCGCAGCTGCTCGGTCTGGTGACCTTCGTCACCGCGATCGTGCTCGCGATCCTCGATCGCCGCATCCTGATCCGCCGCGGCGTCGTCCGTCCCTTCCACTGGGGGTGGTCCGTCGTGCCGCTCGTCTACCTGATCGGGCGGGCCGTGGTCCTCCGGCGCCGCGTCGGTCGTGGGTCGGCACCCGTGTGGGTCTACCTGCTGCTATCCGTCGGGGTCGGGGTCGTCGAGGGGATCCTCGTCACCACGTCGGTCGCGTCGGCGGTCGTCGAGCGGTACGCCGGCGGATGATGCTGGCGGCCGGGGCACGGCCACCGGTCGGGCGGGCGCCCCGAACTGGGGCAGACCGCAAGCGGCCGACCGGTTCCGGTCGCCGGGGATACTGCTGAGCATGGGGCCCGGACTCGCGGTCGCGGCCGTGATCGGTGTCGGGCTCGGACCCTGGCTCCCGTCCCTCGCCCGCCGCTACTGCAGATCGCGCCCAGGCGTGGACGCACGGGCGCGGATCCTCGCGACGGTGGCCCTCGTCGCGCTCCTCGCCGTCGTGGCCGTCCGGATCGGGCTGCACCTGCAAGCGCTCGGATACGTCGCACTGGCGGTGGCCGGGGTGGTGCTCTCCGTCGTCGATGTCGCGGAGCGGCGGCTGCCCGACGTCCTCGTGTGGCCCACGGCGGCCGTCGTCACCTTGCTCCTCGTCGCCGCCTCGCTGGCCGGGGGCCGTCCCCTCGGGGCGGTCGGGACCGCCGTCGGCGCGATCGCCCTGTTCGCCGTCTACCTCGTCCTGGCCCTGATCGCCCGCGGCGGGATCGGGATGGGCGACGTCAAGCTCGCCGCCGCCTGCGGCGCCGCCCTCGGCTTCCTCGGACTCCGGACCTGGCTCGTGGGCCTGGCGGCGGGGTTCCTGCTCAACGGCCTCGCCGCGGTCGTGGCTCTCGCGCTCCGCAGGACGACGCTGCGCGGATCCATTCCCTTCGGCCCCTCGATGATCGCGGGCGTCTTCGTCGCGATGGCGATCACGTGACCGCCTCGCGCCCGCTTCCCGGAACGGCCGACCGGGCGGCGCAGCGGCCGGCGGAATCGGGGCCGCCAGCGGCCGGCCTCACGCGCCGGCTCGAGCCGTGGCTCTGGTTCGGAGTCGTCCACGCCCTCCTCGCCCTCGTCGCACCCCTCGCGGGGACGGGCGACGTCACGCTCGTCTACCGGCACTGGTTCGACGGATGGGTCCACGGAGGCCCACTCGTGGGCATCCAGACCGACTGGGTCTACCCCGTGCTCGCCCTCGTCCCGATCCTTCTGGCGGGGGCGCTGCCCGGCGCCTACCTCGCCACCTGGCTCGTCCTCGTGGTCGCGCTCGACGCGGCCGCCTACCACGTCGTCGCGCGACGCGACCCGTCTGCGGCGCGCTGGTGGCTGTTACTGCTGCTCGCGCTGGGGCCGGTATCCATCGGGCGCCTCGACTCCGTGGCGGCGCCCCTGCTCCTCCTCGGCGGCGTCGTGCTCATCCGACGGCCTCGGACCGCAGCCGTCCTGCTGACGGTGGCGACCTGGGTGAAGGTCTGGCCGGCCGTGGCCGTGCTCGCGGCCACCGTGTCGGGACCGCGCCGCCGCTCCATCCTGCTGTCGGCCGCGATCGCGAGCGTCGCGATCGTGGGCGCCGACGTCGCGCTCGGGGGCGGCGCCCACGTGCTGTCCTTCCTCACCCAGCAGACCGGGCGAGGCCTCGAGTTCGAGGCGCCCGTCACCCTCATCTGGCTGTGGCTCGGCGCGTTCGGTGCCGCCCACGTGCGCACCGCCTTCGACCGGCAGCTGCTCGACGTCGAGGTGACCGGGGACGGGACGCCTCAGGCGGCGCTCGCGACGACCGTGCTGATGGCCGTGCTGGTGATCGCGGTCGTGGTGCTCGCCCTGGTGGTGGCGCGACGGCGCCCCGGGTCCGCGGCTCGCCTGTTCCCGTCGCTGCTGCTCGCGCTGACCCTCGTCCTCGTCGTCACCAACAAGGTGGGGTCGCCGCAGTACGTCTGCTGGCTGGGACCGCCCGTCGTGCTCGGCCTCATGACGGATCGGCCTCGGTTCGCGCGCCTCGCCGCGTGCGTCCTGGCCGTCGCGCTGCTCACCCAGGCGGCCGCCTACACGGCGTTCCTCGGTCTCGGCGTCGTGACGCTGGTGACCCTGACGGTGCGGAACGCCGGCTACGTGATCCTTCTCGTCTGGGCCGTCGCCCTGGTCGCCGGCCGGCCGTCGGCGGCCCCGCTGCCGCTCAGAAGCCGAGGCCGAACGCCTTCAGGGCGTTGATCGCCGCGGGCGCGAGGATCACGATGAACAGGACGGGCAGGATGCAGAACATCAGCGGGAAGAGCACCTTCACGGGCACCTTCATCGCCTTCTCCTCGGCTCGCTGACGCCGCTTCAGCCGCATCTCGCTCGCCTGCACGTGCAGGACGTCGGCGATGGCGATGCCGTACGTGTCCGCCTGGATCACGGCGCGGGTGAAGCGTCGCAGGTCGGTCGACGTCGTCCGAGCCGCCAGGGCCTCGTAGGCGTCGTGGCGGCTGCGGCCGATGCTCATGTCCTGGAGGGTGCGGATGAGCTCCTCGGCGAGCGGCCCCTTGCCGTTCGTCGCCGCCTTCGCCATCGCGGACTCGAACCCGAGGCCGGCCTCCACCGAGATCGTCATCTGGTCGAGGGTGTCCGGCAGCTCGATCTGGATCTGCTGCTGCCGCTCGATCCCGCGGCTGTAGACCAGCAGGTCGGGCAGGAAGAACGCCAGGAGGACCGCGAACAGGCCCACGCCGACCTTGAAGGGGGCGGGCCCGAGGCTGAGCCACCAGAACGCGAGGAGCCCGACGACGAGCGCGAGCAGGGGCTTCACGACGACCATCCGCGGAAGTGTCCACGTGTCCGGCCGCCCGGCGAGGAGCAGCTGCCGCTCCAGCACCCGACGGTACGGGGCCGGCAGGAGCCGTCCCACCCCCGACGCCCGCGGCCGCGACGGCACGAGGACGGGTGCGCCGGGAGCGATCTCGTCGGATCCCGCCGCCGGCGTGGGCCGCGTGAGCACGAGCACCAGCACGGCGAGCCCGAGGCCTCCGGCCGTGGCGACGGCACCGGCGAGCGGCACCAGTGGAAGACCGAGCATCAGAACCTCACCCTCACGGCGACCCTCATCCAGAGCGACCCCACGATCATGAGGATCACCGCGGCGACGATCGCCGCGATCCCGATGACGCTCGTGAACAGGGGCGCGAAGTACCCGGGCCGGAACAGCGACACGAGCAGGAAGACACCGACCGGCAGCAGCAGGAGCACGAGGGCCGACATGCGGCCTTCAGCGCTCAGGGCCTTCACCTGACGCCGGATCTCGTTGCGCTCCCGGATCGTCTTGCCGGCCTGGTCGAGCACGTCGGACAGGTTGCCGCCGGCCTCCTGGTTGATGGCCACCGCCTCCGCGATCCAGCGGAAGTCGTCGCTGCGCATCCTCGCGGCGGTGAGGTTGAGCGCGTCGCCGAGGTCCCGGCCGATCCGCGTCTCGTTGACCACGCGGGCGAACTCTTCCTTGGACGGGGATTCGACGTCCTGGGAGACGCTGTCCACGGCCCGCAGCAGGGAGTGCCCCGCCCGCAGGCTGCCCGCGAGGAGCGAGAGGGAGTCGTCGAGCTGGTCCCCGAACGCCGCGCGGCGTCGCCCGGTGCGGAACGCGAGGAGCACCTTGGAGCCGATGGGGGCGAGAACGGCGAACAGGATCGCGAGGAGCACGGACCAGAGGGTGAGCCCGCCGAGCAGCGCGCCCATCGCGGCGAGCACCGCGGCCGCGCAGACGACCATCAGGACGTAGGCCGCCGGAGCCATCCGCACGCCGGCGAGCTCGAGAGCGGTCGTGAACGTGGCGCTGCCACGGCGGCGGAGCAGGCGCTCGATGATGCCGACGATGGACGTCGTCACCTTGGAGAGCGACGAGTCGGGCACCCGGCCGGGCGGCCGGCGCCGCGCCAGGGGGACGCGGGATCCCGCCGGCGCGAGCACGAGCACGACCAGGACGATCATCGCCACGGTCGCGAGGGCGAGGCCGAAGGCGGCGATCAGGGGGTTCATGCCGGGATCCTCGGGGGCGTCGGAAGGAAGATGTTCGGCGCGAGGGGCACGCCCATGTCGGCGAACCGCTCCACGAACCGGGGGCGGACCCCCGTCGGGACCGCGTGGCCGAGGAACCGGCCGTCGGCCGAGACGCCGGCGGAGTAGTCGAAGACGAACGCGTCCTGCAGGGTCACGATGTCGCCCTCCATGCCCTGCACCTCGGTGATCTGGGTGACCCGCCTGGTGCCGTCCTTCATCCGGCTGATCTGCACGATCACGTCGATGGCCGAGCTGATCTGCTCGCGGATCGCGCGCAGCGGCAGGTCCATGCCGGCCATCAGCACGAGGGTCTCGAGGCGGGACACCGCGTCGCGG
>JAICSU010000081.1 GCA_025936735.1 Amnibacterium sp. | reverse complement strand
GGCCCGGATCGCGGGCAAGCCGATCATCGAGCACACGATCGCCGCGGTGAACGCCGCCGACTGCATCGACGAGATCATCGTGATGATGGAGCCGAACCACATGTCGGCCGTCGAGGAGCTCATCGACCGCAGCGCCTACCCCAAGCTCACCCGCGTGTTCGCGGGCGGCGCGAGCCGCAACGACACGACCCGCCTGGCCCTCGCCCAGCTCGGCGACGAGGAGTGCAAGGTCCTGTTCCACGACGCGGTGCGTCCCTTCGTGGACGAGCGCATCCTGCAGGACTGCGTGGACGCGCTCGACCACTACGGCGCCGTCGACACGGCCATCCCCTCCGCGGACACGATCATCCAGATCAACACGGAGACGAACGTGCTCGTCGACGTGCCCCCGCGGTCGCTGCTGCGCCGCGGCCAGACGCCGCAGGCGTTCCTGCTCTCCGTCATCCGGCACGCGTACGAGCGAGCGGCGCGCGACCGCAACTTCGTCGCCACCGACGACTGCACCGTCGTGCTGAAGTACACCCCCGACGTGCCGATCTCGGTGATCGCGGGATCCGACGAGAACATGAAGATCACCGAGTCGATCGACGTGTTCATCGCCGACAAGCTCTTCCAGCTCAAGTCCGCCGAACCCGGTGGGCTCAGCAACGAGGAGCGCGAGCAGGCCCTCCTCGGCAAGACCGTCGTCGTGTTCGGCGGCAGCGAGGGCATCGGGCGGGCGATCGCGGATGCGGCCGAGCGGTACGGGGCGACCGTGTTCCCGTTCTCCCGCACCGCCACCGGCACGGACATCCGCAAGCGGAAGAGCGTGAAGGCGGCGCTGGAGCTCGCCCAGCAGCAGACCGGCCGGATCGACTTCGTCGTGAACTCCGCGGGGATCCTCGAGATGGGCGGCCTGGAGACGTTCAGCCACGAGCGGGTGAAGAACACGATCAAGGTCAACCTGCTCGGGCCGATCATCATCGCCCAGGAGTCGCTGCCCTACTTGAAGGAGTCGAAGGGCCAGCTTCTCTTCTTCACCTCGAGCTCGTACACGCGCGGCCGGGCGAACTACGGCATGTACTCCGCCACCAAGGCGGCGACCGTGAACCTCACTCAGTCGCTGTCCGAGGAGTGGGCGGAGGTGGGCGTGCGCGTCAACTGCATCAACCCCGAGCGGACCAAGACCGGCATGCGCACGAAGGCCTTCGGCGAGGAGCCGGAGGGCACCCTGCTGGCCGCGGAGACCGTCGCGATGGCCTCGATCGACACGCTGCTGTCCGACGTCACGGGCCAGATCGTCGACGTCCGGCGCCGGGCCGGCGTTCCGCAGCCCGCCTGACGGGCGGGCGCGGGCGGTTTCCGCCGCGCGACGCCCCCTCCCCTTCAGCAGGACGGTTTCCCTTCAGCAGGACGAAATCGGCGGTTTCGACCTGCTGAAGCGAATATGTCCTGCTGAAGTGCTCCCGACGGGGTGCCCGCAGCACGGTGCCCACTGCACGAACGACGGAGAAATCGCATCCCGAGACCCCGATCAAGCGGATGCAGGGCCATCCTGCTCAGGAACTCCGTCGTTTGTGCGGGGCGCGCCGACCCGTGGCCGGGCAGGGCGGGCCGCTCAGGCGGACGGGCGCGCGAAGGCGCGGCGCCCCTGCTGCGCCGCGATCGCGTCGGTGACGGCGTCGGCGAAGCGCTGCAGGAAGTCCCCCGGGTCGCGCCCGTCGATGCGCCGGCGGAGGGCGGCCCGCTGCGGCGCCCGGACGTCCGGCCCCAGGGCGTCGTCGAGGGCGAGGAAGACGTCACGCGGCAGGTCCTCGAGCACGGCGCCCGCGTCGAGCGTCGGGAACATCGCCCGCATCGAGGCGGCGGTGTGCCCGCGGATCGCGCACGCGGCGAACGGCAGGTCGAGCCGGATCGCCTCGCTGACGAGGGGTGACACGTCGACCACGGCGAACGCGGCCGCCTCGAGCGCTGCCGGGATCTGCTCGGGCTCGATCACCCCGTGCTCGAAGCCGGCGGTGGCGACGCGGCGGGTCAGCGCCTCGAGCGCGTCCGCGTACTCGGTCAGCCGTGAGCCGGTCGGCGCCGCGGGCGCGAAGAGCACCCGCACGTCGTGGCGGGCGAGCAGCGCCTCGAGCACCGCCGCGCCGTGCTCGACGAGCGAGGACAGGTCGGTGCTGTCGAGCACGTTCTCCCAGGTCGGCGCGTAGAGCACGACCGGCCGGTTCCCCGGCGCCTCGGGCAGCTCGGCGGTCCGCTGCGGCCGCACGGGGCCGATCTCGCGGATCCGCGCATCGTCCACGCCGGATGCCGGCCACGCGTACCGGTCGCGCCCCTCCGGGCCCGAGACCCAGATCGCGTCGTACATCCGGGCGATCGGGCTGCGGTTCTCCGGCTCGTCGGAGTCGCCGTGGCCGATGAGCACGTCGAAGATGCCCGGCACCCGGATCAGGTGGTTGTTGATGTTCGTCACGTCGCTCGGATAGAGGGCGACGCGCACCGACGGCACCATGAACAGCTCGACGTCCTGGCTGCGCGGCGCGAACACCACTGGCACGCCGCAGCCGTCGAGGGCGTCGAGGTGCGTCGGCTCGCGCACGAGCACGAGGCACGGCCGGCCCAGCGCCGCCAGCGCAGGGACCCAGAGCCGCACCTGCTCGGCGGTGCCGCGCCGTCCGCTGAAGTGCACGACGACCTGCGGCGCGTACCGGTCGATCGCCGCCAGCAGCCGGGCTCGCACCTCGTCGTGGCTCGACCGGTTGAGCAGCGCGTACTGCACCAGGCGGCCGGCGAGATAGAGCACGACGATCGCGATCACGATCAGCTCGGCGTCGAACGCCGCGGACGGCCGGTCCGTCGTGTCGCCCACCGCGAAGCCGAACGGCAGCAGCAGGGTCAGGAGCGCCAACGGGATGCTGAGGGCGGCGACGGGACGCGGCGAGACCGGCACGGGCAGCCCCGGCACGCTCAGGTTCCGCCAGCTGACCGGGCCGCCGTTGCGACGCCACTCCCGCCGCCTCGCGAAGATCCCCGCCGCATCCCGCGCACCGTGCAGCAGCACGACCGCGACCACCGCGACGGCGACGATGAGCGACCGCTCGTGCACGAACCGGGCGGCGAGCACCGCGGTGAGCACGTCGAGCGACAGCAGCCGGAACCGGACGCCCAGCTGGGTCCGCAGGAGGCGGGGCAGCAGGTCCGGCATCTGCCGGGAGAGCCAGAGCTCGCTGAGCACGACGAGCACCGCGAAGACGAGGAATGTGAGCGGCGCGGGCAGCAGGGCGGCGAGAACGAGCACGACGTAGGCGATCGCGATGCCGGCGGCCGCCGCGTCGCGCAGCACCGCACCTCTCACAGCTGCACCCCGCCGGGCACCTGGGAGGTCCGGACGCGGGCGTCGGCGCGCTCGACGAACCGGTCGACCTCGTCGAGGAACGCCTCGAGCGGGTGGGCCTCCGCGCCGAGCAGGTACTCCGCGAGCGCCTCGCGAGCGGCCCGGCGCGCATCCGTCCCCGCCGCGTCGGCGAGCGCGGCGGGCAGGTTCGCGAGGTCGGTGCCGAGCAGCTCGGCCGCGCCGGCCGACGGGAACAGGGCGCGGAAGTCCGCGTCGGGGACGTCCCGGGGGTTCGTCACCAGGTACGGCTTGCGAGACGCGAGGAAGTCGGTGATGACGCTCGAGATGTCGGTGATGAGCACGTCCGCCTCGTTGAAGGCCGCGTACAGCGCGTCCGGGGTGTTCGGGACGAGGCCGCTGCCCTCCCCCGCGCGCCGGAGGCGGTCCTCGATCGCCTCGCGCGCCTTCCGGGCGGACGCGAGCCGGTGGCCGGTGAGCGGATGCGGCTTGAAGCGCAGCACCGCCCCGGACTCGAGGACGCCGCGGACGATCCCCTCCCCCATCCGCGCCACGGACGAGTAGTCGGCCTCGTCGAAGAACCCCTCCCAGGTGGGCGCGTAGAGCACGACGAGGCGCTGATCCTCCTCCGTCGGCGGCACCGCCCGGCGGATCTCCGCGAGCTGCGGCCGCCCGACGGCCCGCAGCACGGAGAGGTCGATGCCCTCGTCGACGGCCGCGTACCGGTCGATCGCGGCCCGGCCCGCGACCCAGATCTCGTCGTACATGCGGTTCAGGGGGCTGAAGCTGCCGACCTTGTCGCTGTCGCCGTGCCCGATGAACGAGTGCATCGGACCGGGGATGCGCACCATCTCGTTGTTGCGGACGACGTTCGTCGGATACAGCACGACCCGCACGGACGGCGGCGTGACGGCCTCGAGCGTCGCGACCGTCGGCGCCACGACGACGGGCGACGCCAGGGTGGTGAGCGCCTCGAGGTGCCCGGCCTCGCGGAGCACCACGAGGGTCGGACGACGCATCGCGTCGATGACCTTCGCCCACACGGTCAGGGCGTAGGTGCCGGAGGCGGGCGACGAGAAGTAGAAGACGACATCGGGGGCGAGCGCGGCGACGGCGTCCGTCACGGCGGCGTCGGTGTCGCGGACGGCGTCGCCGCGGTCGCCCCACGCTCGGGCCCCGGCCACGGTGACCACGGCGGCGGCGACCGCGGACAGCACCGCCAGCGCGACGGGCGCGGTGGGCACGCCCGCCGCCGTGCACGCGAGGCCGGCGAGGACGAGACCCTCGACGGCCCCGAGCAGGCGCAGGCCGTCGAGCGGGAGCACTCGCTGCACGGGGTCGGGCAGCGGGCCGGGACCCTCGGCACGGCCGCCCACGTCCAGGTTGCGCCACTGCAGCTCGGTGCGCTCCTCCGCGAGGCGACGCAGCGCGAAGGACGTGTAGAGCGTGAGGGCGACGTGGATCGTCATCGCCGCGATGAGCAGCGCGGCGAAGTCCGCGAACGGCTCGACCGGCGGGGTCGCGGCGACGCCGACGACGACGGCGCCGGTGCGCACGAGGGAGCGCTGGGGCCGGTCCAGCAGGATCCGGCGGGCGAGCCGCCGGAGGCGGGGGTCGCGCTCCACGCGCAGCAGGTCCGCCGCGAGGCTCGGCAGCGCCCCGATCACGACGATCGGCCACGTCCGGGTGAGGAGGGCGAGCAGCGCGCCGAGCACGGCGAGGACGACGAGGGCGAGATCCGCGAGGTCCGTCGAATCGCGGCCGAAGCCGAGCTGCGCGATCCGCGGTCGCCGGGCGCGGGTCGCGGCGCTCATCGGGTTCCGGCGGGGTCGAACCGTGGAGCGAGGCGGTTCTCGACGAGGCTGAGCGCGGAGGCGATCGCCATGTGCATGTCGAGGTACTGGTAGGTGCCGAGCCGCCCGCCGAACACCACGTCGGGCTCCTCGGCCGCGAACCCGCGGTAGCGCACGAGACGGTCGCGGTCGGCCGGCCGGTTCACGGGGTAGTACGGCTCGTCGCCGGGGCCCGCGAACCGGGAGAACTCGCGCATGATCACGGTCGCATCGTCCGGGGACTCACGCTCGGGATGGAAGTGCTTGAACTCGTGTATCCGCGTGTAGGGGACATCGAGATCGCTGTAGTTCATCACCGAGGTCCCCTGGAAGTCCCCGACGGGCAGCACCTCCCGCTCGAAGTCGAGCGTGCGCCACGACAGGGCTCCCAGGCTGTCGTCGAAGTACCGGTCCACGGGGCCCGTGTAGACGATCGGCAGCCGCCCGACGGTGGCGGCCTTGCCGAACTCGGCGGCGGTGAAGAAGTCCGTGTTCAGGCGCAGGTCGATCCGGGGATGGTCGGCCATCCGCGACAGCAGCGCCGTGTACCCGTCGACGGGCAGGCCCTCGTGCGTGTCGTTGAAGTAGCGGTTGTCGTACGAGTACCGCACCGGCAGCCGGGAGATGACGTCCGCGGGCAGCTCGGTGGGATCGGTCTGCCACTGCTTGGCCGTGTACCCCTTGATGAACGCCTCGTACAGCGGCCGCCCGATCAGGCTGATCGCCTTCTCCTCGAGGTTCGCCGGGATCCGCTCCCCCAGCTCCGCCGACTGCTCCGCGACCAGCGCCCGCGCGTCGCCCGGCCCGTACGCCGCCCGGAAGAACTGGTTGATCGTGCCGAGGTTGATCGGCAGGGGGAACACCTCACCGCCGTGGTTCGCGTACACCCGGTGCACGTACGACGTGAACGCCGAGAACCGGTTCACGTACGCCCAGACCCGCTCGTTCGAGGTGTGGAACAGGTGGGCACCGTACCGGTGGATCTCGATCCCGGTCTCCGGGTCCGGCTCGCTGTACGCGTTGCCGCCCAGGTGGCTCCGGCGCTCGATCACCGTCACGTTCAGGCCGTAGGCGTCCGCCATCCGCTCGGCGACGGTCAGGCCGAAGAAGCCGCTGCCCACCACGAGCAGGTCCGTCATGCCGCTCCTCCCGCCGCGCCGTCCCGGAAATCGCGGTGCAGGACCCGCCGATAGAACGTGCGCCGCACCGCTACCGGCAGGAGACGGTATCCGCCACGCACGAAGACGTTCCTGAGGAACTGCCCCGGGGTGGTGAAACCGAGCCGCAGGAGGAGCCGCTGCAGTCGCAGCTCCGTCCGGAACTGGCCGAAGCCGCCGCGCCGCCCGTAGGCGCCCGCCCCGACGCGGTACTTGAGGAGCGGTTCGGGCAGGTTCGCGGCCTTCGCGCCGGCCATCAGCATGCGCGCGAAGAGCCAGTAGTCCTCCATCCGCCCGACGGCGCGGTACCCGCCCGCGCGCTGCACCGCCGCCTTCCGGAAGACGACGGTCGGATGGTTGAAGGGGTCGTGGAAGCGCGCGTAGCGCTGGATGGTCTCCTCGCCGACCGGCGGCGTGCGGCGCCCGACCGTGACCCCCTCGTCGTCGACGAACTCCAGCAGCCCGGAGCCGACGAGGTCGTAGCCCTCCTCGATCACGGCGAGCTGCCGCGCGAACCGCTCCGGCAGGGCGACGTCGTCGGCGTCCATCCGCGCGACGACGTCGTGGGTGCACGCGTCGAGGCCGATGGCGAGCGCGTGCGCGAGCCCGACGTTCTCCGGCAGCACGAGGTGCTGCACGGGCACCGGCGAGCGGGCGACGAGGGCGGCGATCGTCGCGGCGAGCGGGTCCGGCACTGGACCGTCCTGAACGAGCACGACCTCGTCGGGACGACGGGTCTGCTCGTCCACGGAGCTCACGAACGCGCGCTCGAGCTGCGCCGGGTCGTCCCGGCCGTAGACGGGCAGCAGCAGGGAGAACGCCGTCACGTGCCCCGCCGCGCCGGGGCCTCGACCCGCACGACCGCCTCGGTGACGGGGCCGAGGTCGGAGAGCGCGTCGGCGTTCAGCCGCGGGCGGCTCCCGAACCCGGCGATCATCCCCCGGCGCAGCTGCGTGAGCAGGAAGCGGCGTTGATGCGACCGGCGGATGGTGCGGGCCCACCGCAGCAGGGTGGAGCCGATGTAGACCAGCTTCTCGATCGGGTTGAGCCCGTGGCTGAAGACCATGAGCCAGATCTTGTTGCGCACCTCGAAGAAGAAGCGGGCTCCGGGATCCGCGTCCGTGTCGGCCCGGGCCTTCGTCTTGTGCACGACGACGCTGCTCGGCACGTACAGGCCGCGGCCGTGCCGCAGCATCCGCGTCGAGAACTCGAAGTCGTCGTTCCAGATGAAGTAGTCGGCGATCGGCAACCCGGCCTCCCGCACCCGCTCGGAGGACACGAGCATCGACACGAACGAGGACGAGCGGACCGGGACGACGCCGAGCTCGGTCGCGTCCGAGAGCTCCTGGCGGCCCGCGAAGGGCTTCCGCCGGGGCGTGTTCATCGGGTGGTCCTGGCCGTCGGTCCACACGACGCGGCTGCCCGCGAGCACCACCCCGGGGCGATCGGCGGCGCGCAGCAGCGCGGCCAGCGCCGTCGGGGTGGGGATGGTGTCGTCGTCCATGACCCAGACCCAGTCCGGCTCGTGACGGGCGATGGCCACCGCGATCCCGGTGGCGAACCCGCCCGCGCCGCCGGTGTTGCGGGCGAGCCGCACGACGTCGATCTCCGGCCAGTACTCCTTCGCGGTCTGCGCGGAGTCGTCGTCGGAGTGGTTGTCGATCACGACGACGGCGGTCGGTGGCAGGGTCTGCGCCTTCAGCGCTGCGAGCGCCTCGAGCAGCAGCTCCTTCCGGTTGTAGGCCACGATGACGGCGACGACCGAGGGGTGGGCCTCGTCGGCCGCGCTCTCACTCGGGGTCACTGGGGGGTCGCTTTCCGGGTACAGCGCCGCTGGCGGCGGCTGCGTCAGTGTATCCATGCCCTGGACGACGGGGGCGGGAGCGCCCGGGGCCCGGCCCGCCGCCGCCGCCCCCCCCCGCCCCCCGTCGCACTCAGTGCACCGTGACCACGCCGTTCGTCGAGACCAGCGTGCCGTGCTGGAAGGTCTGCGCGCTGACCGTGGAACCCGGCACGTTCCGCGAGGTCTCGACGCCGGTGGGCCAGCCGAGCGGGCCGGCCGCCTCCTGGTGGGACACGTAGTAGGCGAGCATGGCGCCGCTGACCGGGAAGGCCTTCCGCGACACCGACGAGTAGTAGATCGTGCCGCCGGTGAAGGCCTGCGACCAGCCGCCACCCGAGGCGGTCGACCGGGCGGCCCACGCGCTCACCCAGCCCAGCGGACCGGTCGGGCCGCCTGCGGCCAGGTACACCGGGTACATCGCCCCGTCCACCGCGACCGCGTTCGACCCGGTGACCGTGTAGGACCCGTGCTCGAACGACTGCACGACCTTCGTCTGCCCGTTCGCGGTGACCGACACGGCGGCCGACACCGGCCAGCCGAAGTCCCCCGCGGCCGCGTTCCTCGACTGGTACCGGGTCAGCACGGCCCCGCTCACGGGGAACGCCTTCCGCGACGCCGACGAGTAGTAGATCGTCCCACCGCCGAACGCCTGCGACCAGCCGCCACCGTCCGCGGACGTGTGCGCCGCCCAGCCGTTCACCCAGCCGAGGTCGCCCGTCGGGCCGCCCGCGGCGACGTAGACGGGGTAGATCGAGCCGCTGATCGCGACCACGCTCGAACCCGTCGCCGTGAACATGCCGTGCTCGAACGACTGCACGACCTTCGTGGCACCGTTGGCCGTCACCGTCGTCGCGGCGGACACCGGCCACCCGAAGTCTCCGGCGGCTTCCTTCCTCGACCGGTAGTGGTCCAGCTGGACCCCGGTGACCGGGAACGCCTTCCGCGACGCGGACGAGTAGTAGATCGTCCCGCCGTCGAACGCCTGCGTCCAGCCGCCGCCGTCCGCGGACGTGCGCACCGCCCAGCCGCTCACCCAGCCGAGGTCGCCCGTGGGGCCGCCCGCAGCCATGTAGACGGGGTAGATCGCGCCGCTGGTCGCCACCACGCTCGAACCCGTCACCGTGTACGAGCCGTGCTCGAACGACTGCACGACCTTCGATACGCCGTGGGCCCTGACCCACGTCGGGGCGGACGTCGGCCACCCGTAGTCGCCGCGTTGCTCGTTCCTCGACCGGTACCGGTTCAGCAGGCCCCCCGTCACGGGGAAGGCCTTCTTCGACACGGACGAGTAGTAGATGGTCCCGCCGGCGAAGGACTGCGTCCATCCGCCTCCGGATGCGGACGAATGCGCGGCCCAGGCCGTCACCCACCCGAGCCGGCCGGTGGGGCCGCCGGCCGCGAGGTACACCGGATAGATCGCCCCGTCGACGGCGACGATGCTGGAACCGCTGACCGTGTACGACCCGTGCTCGAACGACTGCACGACCTTCGTCACCCCGTGCGCCGTCACCGCCTTCGCCGTCGACACCGGCCAGCCGAAGGCCCCGGCCGCCTCGTTCCTCGACTCGTAGCGGCTGAGCACCAGCCCGGTCACCGCGATGACCGGCTTGCCGGTCGGGGCGTAGAGCCGGCCGGCGGTGAAGGCCTGGATCGTTCCGCCGCCGCCGGCGCTGGTGGCGACCGCGTCACCCGTGGGCCAGCCGAGCGCGTCGAGCGGGCCGCCTGTCGCGGAGTAGGCCGTCCGGATCGCGGTCATCACCGCGCCCGTTCCCGCGGACGACAGGTAGAGATCACCGTGCTGGAAGCTCTGCACGGTGCCGGTCAGCCCGGCGAGGGTGCGGGACGTCGCCGCCTTGGTCGGCCAGCCGAGCGGACCCGCCGGGCCCTTCCGTGCCGTATACCCGCTGAGCAGCGCGCCGCTGATCGAGAAGGTGCCGGCCGGCGAGCTGTACACGGTGCCGTGCTGGAAGGTCTGGTAGGTGCCGCCGCCGTTGCTCGTCGACGTAACCGCGTTGGCGGTAGCGGCGCCGAGCATGCCGGAGGCTCCCCCGTGCGCCGTCCAGTACGTGTTGATCGCGCCGGTGACGACGAGGTGCGTGGACCCGAACCACTGCGTGAAGTAGAGGAAGAAGTTCCGGTTGCCGTACGCCGAGCAGGAGTCGCCGGTGCCGTAGCCGGCGGCGAGCGCCGCCGCGTTCGGGGTGTACGGCGTGTAGTAGTACAGGCTGTGGGTCGCCTTGTTCTTGACGGTGACCAGCTTCGATCCGCAGTTCGGATTCGTGTAGTAGTCCTGATAGGCGATCGTGCCCGGCTGCCCGACCGGATACCTGCTGTACACGCTGTAGTACTCCGTGCCCGGGCCGGTGCCCTTCGGCATCGTGTATCGCTGGAGCGCCCACGCAGCCTTGTACACCTGGTTGTAGAAGCCGTTGTAGGTGGCGTCGCAGGTGACGTTGCTGCTGTCGGGACAGCCGTAACCCGTCGCCTTGCGGTACTGCGAGGCGGTCGGCCAGGTGTCGGTGATCAGCCCCTCCTCCTTCTGGAGGACGACGAGCAGCACCTGCGGGTTGATGTTGCAGGCTTTGCCCACCTTCACGATGATCGCCGCCGCGGACTCATTCGCCGCTCCCGTGTACGACTTGCACATCGGGTCGGCGGGGCGAGAAAAGGTCGTCTGGGTGTAGTCCTTCAGGCACGGAAGGCCCGTCTGGTACTTCACCGCCTCGCAGGTCGGCACCATGCCGTTGAGGAAGGATTGGACCTGCGCCTGCGTCATGGTGTTGGG
>JAICSU010000320.1 GCA_025936735.1 Amnibacterium sp. | reverse complement strand
GGCCGGGAGATGGCCGCGATGGCGGCTAGGGCGATGGCCGACCTGCCCGTCACCCGCCTCGTCGCGTCGCCCCTGCTGCGCACCCAGCAGTCCGCCCAGCCCATCGCCGAGATCTTCGATCTCGAGGTCGAGACGGACGACCGCGTGATCGAGTCCTCGAACCGGTTCGAGGGTCGCGTCTCCACGGGGGCCGCGCTGTTCGCCGACCCGAAGGACTGGCCGCTGTTCCGCAACCCGCTCGTGCCCACCTGGGGCGAGCCGTACCGCGCGATCGTCGAGCGGATGCGCGAGGCCATCCGCGAGGTGTTCGCGACGACCGACAGCGGCGACGCCGTGATCGTGAGCCACCAGCTGCCCATCTGGATGGTGCACCGCAGCGTGCAGCACAAGCCCCTGCCGCACGACCCGCGCCTCCGCCGCTGCGCGCTCTCGAGCGTGACCACGTTCGAGCGCCGCGACGGCCGCATCGTCGAGACGGCGTACGCGGATCCGGCGGCCCCGCTGCTCGCCGGGGCCGTCGACCGGGGCGCCTCGTGAGGCGGGCCACGCCGGCCGCGATCGCGCTCGCCGCTGCGCTCCTGCTCACCGGCTGCACCCAGCAGGGCTGGACCTCGCCGAGCGCCGGCAGGACGATCGACGGCACCGGCGTCGAGGAGTGGCAGCACCCGACGACGGCTCCCGTCAGCTTCTCGGGGCCCACGACCGACGGGGGCGTCTTCCACTCGTCGGCGCACAAGGGCGAGGTGCTCGTCGTGAACTTCTGGTACGCGGGCTGCGGTCCCTGCCAGACCGAGTCGCCCACGCTGACGGCGCTCGCCAGGAAGTACACCGGCAAGGGCGTCCAGTTCGTCGGGGTGAACGTGCGGGACGAGGTCGGCGAGGCCAAGCCGTTCGAGAAGAAGTACGGGGTGCCCTACCCGAGCATCCTCGACCAGGCGAACCACGGCGCCGTCGAGCTCGCCTTCGCCGGCAGCATCCAGCCGAACGCGACCCCCACCACCCTCGTCCTCGACAAGGACGGGCGGGTGACCGCTCGGATGCTCGGCCAGGCGGACCCGTCGATCCTGAACAGCCTGATCTCCTCCGCGCTCGCGGGCCGCGACGCGTGAGCGCCCTCGTCGGCCAGGGCGCCCTGCTGCTCGGCGTCCCCGTGGCCCTCGCCGCCGGGGCGCTGTCGTTCGCCTCGCCGTGCGTGCTGCCGCTCGTGCCCGGCTACCTCGGCTACGTCGGCGGGATGGACCGGCCGACCGGCACCCGCCGCCCCGGGCGCCGGCTCGCGCTCGGCGCCGTGCTGTTCGTGCTCGGCTTCTCCGTCGTGTTCGTGCTCGCCGGCACGGTGATCGGATCGGCCGGGTTCTTCCTCGTCCAGTGGCGCGACCCGCTCACCCGCATCTCCGGCGTCGTGGTGCTGCTGCTCGGCATCGTGTTCATCGGCGGCCTCGGCCCGCTGCAGCGCACGATCAAGCCGTCCTGGCAGCCGCGCACCGGCCTGATCGGGGCGCCGCTGCTCGGTGCGGTCTTCGCGGTCGGCTGGACGCCGTGCCTCGGCCCGACCCTCACCGCGATCTACTC
>JAICSU010000163.1 GCA_025936735.1 Amnibacterium sp. | reverse complement strand
TACGTCATGGCGGCCTGAGGCGCGATCCGCTCCGCCCCCCCCCGTCCGCGCGGCCCGTCCTCCGATGGCGGCGGGCCGCGTCCCGTTTCGCGCCGATGCCCGGGTGATCCTTCCTGCGGATCCGCGCACCGGTTCCCGGCACGGATGCGGTGCGCGGATCCGATCGGCGGCAGGGCGCCGCCGACGGAAGGGAGCAGGACGGATGGCCGATCGGATCACGGTGATCGGGACCCTCGGGCAGGATCCCGAGGAGCGGGCGACGAGTCGCGGGTCGGTGGTGCAGTTCCGGGTCGCGTCGACGGACCGGCGGCGTGACGCGCAGGGCAACTGGCAGGACGTCGGCACGAGCTGGTACCGGGTGAACGCCTGGGGTGAGCTCGGCAAGCACGCGCTGGCCTCGCTGAAGAAGGGCCAGCGGGCGATCGTCGTCGGCGACCTCAGCGTCAGCGAGTGGGACGGCGCCGACGGGCACAAGGGGCGCTCGGTGGAGATCCGGGCGACCGCGCTCGGGCACGACCTCACCTTCGGCACGAGCCGGTTCGAGCGCGGCCAGCGGCCGCAGCAGGCCCCGGCGACCGGGGAGCAGCGGGCCGAGAGCGGGGCGCCGGCGCAGGCGGCGCCACCCGCGCAGGCGGCGCCCCCGACACCGTCGGTCGATCACAGCGGCGAGTGGGGCGTGCCCGCCATCAGCACGACGCCGGCCGCGGCCGAGCCGCAGCCGGCCGGTGGGGCACCGTGGACGGACACCCCCTTCTGACGCCCTCGGGCGGCCCGGCAGCGAGCCCCGAATAGACTCGGGGCATGGCGGAGTACATCTATCAGATGGTCCGCGCCCGCAAGGCGCACGGCGACAAGCTGATCCTCGACGACGTCACGATGTCGTTCTTCCCCGGAGCGAAGATCGGCGTCGTCGGTCCGAACGGTGCGGGCAAGTCCACGATCCTCAAGATCATGGCCGGGCTCGACACGCCGTCGAACGGAGAGGCGAAGCTCACCCCGGGCTACACGGTGGGCATCCTCATGCAGGAGCCCGAGCTCGACGAGTCGAAGACGGTGCTCGAGAACGTGCAGGACGGCGTCGCGGAGCTGCGCGCGAAGCTCGCCCGCTTCGACGCCATCGGCCTCGCCATGGGTGAGCCAGACGCGGACTACGAGAAGCTCGGCGACGAGATGGCGAAGCTGCAGGACGAGATCGAGGCGGCGAACGGCTGGGACCTCGACTCGCAGCTCGAGCAGGCGATGGACGCGCTCCGCACCCCGCCCGGCGACGCGAAGGTCGAGTTCCTCTCCGGCGGGGAGAAGCGCCGCGTGGCGCTCTGCAAGCTGCTGCTGCAGCAGCCCGACCTGCTCCTGCTCGACGAGCCCACGAACCACCTCGACGCCGAGAGCGTGCTCTGGCTCGAGCAGCACCTGTCGAAGTACCCGGGCGCCGTGCTCGCGGTGACCCACGACCGGTACTTCCTCGACCACGTCGCCCAATGGATCGCGGAGGTCGACCGCGGTCGCCTGTACCCGTACGAGGGCAACTACTCCACCTACCTCGAGAAGAAGCAGGAGCGGCTCCAGGTCCAGGGCAAGAAGGACGCGAAGCTCGCCAAGCGGCTCTCCGAGGAGCTGGACTGGGTGCGCTCGAACGCGAAGGGCCGCCAGGCGAAGTCGAAGGCCCGCCTCGCCAGGTACGAGGAGATGGTCACCGAGGCGGAGCGCACGAGAAAGCTCGACTTCGAGGAGATCCAGATCCCCGTCGGCCCCCGCCTGGGCTCGCAGGTCATCGACGCGAAGAAGCTGCAGAAGGGCTTCGACGGCCGCATGCTCATCGACGGCCTCTCGTTCACCCTCCCGCGCAACGGCATCGTCGGCGTCATCGGCCCGAACGGCGTCGGCAAGACGACCCTGTTCAAGACGATCGTCGGCCTCGAGCCCCTCGACGGCGGCGAGCTCATCATCGGCAGCACGGTCGACATCTCCTACGTCGACCAGTCGCGGGGCGGCATCGACCCGAAGAAGACGCTCTGGGAGGTCGTGTCCGACGGCCTCGACTACATCCAGGTCGGCAAGACCGAGGTGCCGTCCCGCGCCTACGTCTCCACCTTCGGCTTCAAGGGTCCCGACCAGCAGAAGCCGGCGGGGGTGCTCTCCGGCGGCGAGCGGAACCGGCTGAACCTCGCGCTGACCCTGAAGCAGGGCGGCAACCTGCTGCTGCTCGACGAGCCGACGAACGACCTCGACGTGGAGACCCTGTCGAGCCTCGAGAACGCGCTGCTCGAGTTCCCGGGCTGCGCGGTCGTCATCACCCACGACCGGTGGTTCCTCGACCGGATCGCGACGCACATCCTCGCCTACGAGGGCACCGCGGAGCAGCCCGGCAACTGGTACTGGTTCGAGGGCAACTTCCAGGCCTACGAGGAGAACAAGGCCGAACGGCTCGGCCCGGAGTCGGTCGGCGTCGGCCGCGGGGTCTACCGCAAGCTCACCCGGGTCTGACATGCGGCTGCACGTCGCCGTCCCGCTCCGCTGGAGCGACATCGACGCGTACGCGCACGTGAACAACGCGGCGATGCTGCACCTCCTCGAGGAGGTGCGGATCGAGGCGTTCTGGGTGACGGGGGAGGACGCCGACTCCCCGGACCGCGTCGGCCCGCGGGTGCTCGACGGCCGTCCCGGATCCGAGACCCTCGCGCTGATCGCCCGGCAGGAGATCGAGTACCTCGAGCCCATCCCGTTCCAGCGCGCGCCCCTCGACGCCGAGGTCTGGATCAGCCGGATCGGGGGCGCGAGCCTCGAGCTGCAGTACGAGATCTACACGCCGGCCGGCGTGGCGCCGCGCATCCTCTACACGCGGGCGGCGACCACCCTCGTGCTCGCGGACGCCGCCGATTCGAAGCCCCGCCGCATCACCCCGGCGGAGAAGCAGGCCTGGGCGCCCTACGTCGAGGACGCCATCCGCTTCACGCGCCGCTGACCCCCATCGCGCCGTTCCGGAGAAATCGGACGACACGCCGCCATCGGAGCGCCGTAGTCGGCGTGTCGCTCAGGAACTCCGGAACGGCGCGATGGCCGCCGCCCGTCACCGCGGGACGCGGACCATGCCCTCCTGGGCGACGGAGGCGACGAGCACGCCGTCGCGGGTGAAGATCCGGCCGAGGGACAGCCCGCGGCCGCCGCTCGCGCTCGCCGACTCCTGCACGTACACGAGCCACTCGTCGACGCGGACGGGCCGGTGCCACCACATCGCGTGGTCCAGGCTCGCGGCCTTGAGGCCCGGCGCCGCCCAGGCCAGGCCGTGGCGGCGGAACGTCGGCTCCAGGATCGTGTAGTCGCTCGCGTAGGCCAGCGCGGCGCGGTGCAGGGCCGGGTCGTCGGGGAGGTCGCCGATCGCCTTCAGCCACACGGCCTGGTGCGCGACCCGCTCGCCCTCCACCGTCAGGAACACGGGCGACTCGACGTGACGCATGTCGAACGGCCGCCCGGTCGCCCAGTACTGCGCCATCGGGTGGTCGATGGCGGCGAGCGCGCTGCGTTCGTCGGGCAGGTCCTCGGGCGCGGGCAGCCCCTCCGGCATCGGAGCCTGGTGCTCGAGCCCGTCGTCCACGGTCTGGAACGACGCGATCATCGACAGGATCGGCACGCCCGCCTGGTACGCCTGCGTGCGGCGGGTCGAGAACGACCGCCCGTCGTGGATCCGATCCACGGCCAGGGTGATCGGCGCCTCCACGTCGCCCGGGCGCAGGAAGTAGCCGTGCATGGAGTGCACATGGCGGTCCTCGGGAGCGGTGCGGGTCGCGGCGACGACCGACTGGGCGAGCACCTGGCCGCCGAACAGCCGTCCGGCCGGGCTCCACTGCGGCACCCCCGTGAAGATGTCCTCGGACGTGCGGGCGCCGGTGTCGACGAGGTCGAGCGCGGCCAGCATCCCGGCGAGCGGATCCATCTGCAGCTCCTCGCTTCACCTGGTGCGGCCGACGTGCCGCGGGGGAAGGGCGGGGTAAGTTTAGGGGCGCTCATGGACCGCACCCTCGACCTGCCCGACGCCGCGGCCCTCGCCGACCTGCAGACCTATCTCGGGCGGGCGGACGCCGTCGAACGCGCGTCGGTGCGGCTCGTCGGCGGCGCCGGTGTGCTCGCCGTCTACACGGCGGTGCTGTACCCCTCCGGCCTGCTCGACGACACCCCGACCGTGCTCGGGCTGCGCACCGTCGGCATCGATCCGTCGCAGGACATCGACGTCGTCGTGCCCATCGCGTCGTTCGTCGAGCGGTTGCGACGGGCGGGGGAGTCGCTCGCGGAGGCGGCGGAGGCGGTCCGCGTCGGGATCCCCGCCGAGGTGAACACCGTGACCTGGGCCGGCGTCGCGCCGCCCCGCAGCGGCTGGGTCGCGGTCGGGCAGACCCAGGCGGACGTGCTGAGCGAGGTCGCGCGGGCCGGCATCGTGGAGGTGGCGGAGGCGCTGCCCCAGGACGCGGGCGAGCCGCTCGTGCGGCGTGTGCGGGCCGATGTCTGGAGCCGGCCGATCCAGGGGGCGGAGCACGTGCCTGCGGGTGCCGCGTTCGCCGCGCAGAGCCTCGGCTTCCTCAAGGATCCGCTGGAGCAGATCCCCGTCTACGACTCAGGGCCGTGGACGCGCCTCAGCACGGAGCGCGGCCACGTGCTGGTCAAGCGCCGGGCCTGGTCCCTGCAGGGCTGACCACCGACGGTTGCCACTTCTTGCGGTCTTGGGCGCGGCAAAGTCAATCGGTCTTGGCAACACGGGTTGTCATGCCGCCGCGTGTAGGTGCTCGGTGAGGGCCTGGGCGGGGGTCTTGAGTCCGAGGGTAGGGCGGGGTCGGGTGTTCAGGGAGTCCTGGACGCGGCGCAGGTCCGCGGCGGTCCAGGCGGACAGGTCGGTGCCTTTCTCGAACCAGTGCCGGAGCAGCCGGTTGGTGTTCTCGTTCGAGCCGCGCTGCCAGGGCGAGTGCGGGTCGCAGAAGAACACCGGCGCCTTCAGCTCGAGTTGGATGCGGGCGTAGTCGGCGAGCTCCACTCCGCGGTCCCAGGTGATCGAGCGACGCAGATGCTCGGGCAGGTCGGCCATCGCGGTGATCATCGCGTCGGCGACGGACTGCGCGTCGTGCCGGCCGGGCAGGTGCAGCAGGATCGTGAACCGGGTCGAGCGTTCCACCAGCGTCCCGATCGCCGACCGGTTCCCGGTCCCCAGGATCAGGTCGCCCTCCCAATGCCCGGGGACGGCCCGGTCGGTGGCCTCGGCCGGTCGTTGACTGATCGTGAACGCGTCCGCATAGATCGAGGTGCCCCGCCGGGTCGCGGTCCGGGTCTTGCGGCCGGTCCGCTTCGTGGACAGGTGCCGGGCCAGATCCGCCCGCAGCGTCCCGCGGGTCTGGACATAGAGCGCCTGGTAGATCGTCTCGTGCGACACCCGCCGAGTCTGCTCATCCGGATGCTCGGCGGCGAGGACCTCCGCGATCAGATGCGGGCTCCAGCCGTCCTCCAACCAGCCAGTGACCTTCCCGACCAGGGCCGGATCGGTGAGCTTGAACGGCTTCGGGCGGCGTGCTCGCTCCCGGGCCCGGACCGCTGCGGCCGACCCGAAATAGGACCCGTCCGGGCCGCTGTTGCGCTGCAACTCGCGGGTGATCACCGACCGGTGACGGCCCAACTCCCGCCCGATCGCCGCCGGCGTCACCCGGCGGGCATGCCGGATCGCGATGACTTCGCGATCCAGCAGCGTCAACGGGCGACGCCGCCGAGCCGCGGCCGCGGCCACGAGCGCCGCCCCGATCGCCGGCCAGCGGACCAACGGCGCAGCGATGCCGCCCAGCTGCCCGCACCGCGTCGCCAGGCCCACACTCCGCTGCCACCACTTCCGTGCCGTCGGCCGCGACACCCCCAACGCCGCCGCCGCAGCCGACATCGAACCGCCGAACGCAACCGTGTCCACCAGAACACGACACCGGAACCAGTCCACCAAAACACCTCCCAAATCGAGGTGTTGCTAAGACCGACTGAATCCGCCGCCCTCAAGCCCACAAGTAGTGGCAACTCCCTCGATGGGGCGGTCGCCGCTGGAGGCTGAGGGGGTGTCGACGGACGAGCCCCGAGCCTGGTACGACGGCTACCTCGACGCGTGGGCCCACGCCGGCCGGTACCGGCGCCGCGGCGAAGCCGCGTGACGGCCGTGCCCGGTGGGGAAAACCGGCACGACCTCGGTCGCATCGGGGAGCTGGTCGCTCCCGAGG
>JAICSU010000301.1 GCA_025936735.1 Amnibacterium sp. | reverse complement strand
GCTCGGTTTCCTAAGCGCGGTCTTGTCCTGCAGTGCGGATGAGAGGACTTGAACCTCCACGCCCTTACGGGCACACGGACCTGAACCGTGCGCGTCTACCAATTCCGCCACATCCGCGGGCGGCGGCCATTGTAGCCCGATCCCGCGTAACCCTTGCCTCGCCGGCGGCGTTCCCCCTGGGAGACCGTTTCCGACCGAAGGGGGTCATCGTGCAGTTGAACTCTCTGAACGACCTGTTCGTGGAGCAGCTCCGCGACCTGTACTCCGCGGAGACGCAGCTCGTGGAGGCGCTGCCGAAGATGGCGTCGGCGGCCTCCCACGACGAGCTCCGGCAGGCGTTCGAGCACCATCTCGACGAGACGCGGGGGCACGTCGACCGGCTCCGCGAGATCTTCGAGCAGCTCGGCACGACGCCGGGCAGCGAGACGTGCGAGGCGATGAAGGGCCTGATCGAGGAGGGCGAGGAGGTCGTGAAGGCGCAGGGCGACGCTGCGGTCAAGGACGCGGCGCTGATCGCGGCCGCCCAGCGCGTCGAGCACTACGAGATCGCCGGCTACGGGACCGTCCGCACGTTCGCGGACGACCTCGATCTCGGCGACGCGAGGGATCTGCTCGACCAGACCCTCGACGAGGAGGGCAGCGCCGACAAGCTGCTGACGAAGCTGGCCACCGGCGGCATGCTCAAGGCTGGGTTGAACGAGCGCGCAAAGTAGCGGGCGAGGGCCACGCGGGGGTCGTCCGGAGCCGCAGCCGGGCGGCCCCCACCTAGTTCACCAGCCTGACCGTCGCGTCGGGGTAGAGCACGAGCCAGACGCGGAGGTACACCTCGAGCTCGGCCGCGTCTGCCTCCGCGACGTCGAGCGCCAGCGGCCCGCTGCGGACCGGCAGCTGTCCCACGCTGCGCAGGAACGCGGCGAGCCGTTCGGTGTATGCCGGATCGTCGAGGAGGAGCCGCATCGATTCACTGAGCGTGGCTTCGGCCGGCAGGTCTGGGCGTCACCCGCCCGGGGGAGGGCGCTCCCTCGAGGGAGTGAATTCCCCTCCGGTCAGGCGTTCAGGGCGGCCAGGACGTCGTCCGCATGCGTCGCCGGCTTCACCTGTGGAAAGACCTTCGTGATGATCCCGTCGCCGTCGATCACGAACGTCGAGCGATTGATGCCCATGTACGTGCGGCCCATGTACTTCTTCTCGCCCCAGACTCCGTAGCGCTCCGCCACCTCGTGGTCGGTGTCCGCGAGCAGCGTGAACGGGAGCTCGTACTTGTCCCGGAACTTCCCGTGCGAGCGCTCGTCGTCGGGCGAGACCCCCAGCACGACGGCTCCGGCGCGCTCGAACTCGCCGTAGGCGTCGCGGATCCCGCACGCCTGCGTCGTGCAGCCCGGCGTGTCGTCCTTGGGATAGAAGTAGAGGACGACCGGCTTCCCGCGCAGCGACGACAGCGTGACGGTGTCGCCCGAATCGCTCGGGAGCTCGAAGTCCGGTGCGGGCTGTCCTTGCTCGATCACGTCTCTCTCCTCCGGCTAGGGTGCGCGCCGATGCTAACGGCGCACCACACCGTGGCATTCCTCGTGCTGGCGGCCACCTTCGGGTCGGCGCTCCTGATGGGCTGGGCGTACTACCGCCGGACGGTGCCCCGGGGGGCCGTCACGCACTTGCTCGCCGCCGCGCAGACGCTGCTCGTCGCCCAGGTCGGGCTCGGGCTGCTGCTCCTCTCCGACCACCGGCGGGCGCCCGACCATCTCCACTACCTGTACGGCGTCCTCTCGCTGCTCGCCGCCCTCTCCCCGTGGATGTACGCGCCGGCCGAGGGCCGCAAGCGGATCGCCTGGTTCGCCGGCGCCACGCTCGTGGCAGGAGCGCTCGCCGTCCGGGCGTACATGACGGGAATCGGATGAGAGGCTTCTTCGCCCGGATGAACCCGACGCTGCGCGGGTTCCTGATCATCCTCGCGATCGTCGTCGTGATCGTCGTGCTGCAGCTCG
>JAICSU010000027.1 GCA_025936735.1 Amnibacterium sp. | reverse complement strand
TGCCCCCGTGGTGGTGGTGGGGGCCTCGCCCCCACACCATGTCCCGCTGCTCGCCGTGGGGGCGTCCCGGGCCGCCGGTCATCCCGGCCGGGGCGCCCGCCTCGCGAACCCCCTCGTCCGCTACATCGCGATCCGGGTCCTCGTCTCGCTGCTGCTGCTCGTCGGGGTGACCATCGTCACGTTCGTGCTCACGAACCTCGTGCCGGCCAGCCCCATCACGGCGGCGCTCGGCGAGCGGGCGTCGTCGGATCCGAAGATCGTCGCGGCGTTCAAGGCGGCGCAGGGCCTGGACAAGCCCCTGCCGGTGCAGTACGTGATCTACCTCGGCCACCTGCTTCAGGGCAACCTGGGCACCTCGATCCAGACCCACAACCCCGTGACGCAGGACCTCGGTGCCGCGTTCCCGGCGACCGTCGAGCTCGCCCTGTTCGTGATCGTCCTGTCCATCGTCATCGGGCTCGGACTCGGGCTGATCGCCGCCCTGCGCCACAACCGGCTCTCGGACCAGGTCATCCGCGTCGTCTCGCTGCTCGGCATCTCGGTGCCGACCTTCTGGCTGGCGGTCGCGGTCTACTTCCTCTTCTTCTTCGTGCTGCACTGGGCGCCCGGATCGGGGCGGCTCGACCCGGCGGACACGCCCCCGCCGACCGTCACCGGCCTGTACACGGTCGACGCCCTGCTCGCCGGTCAGCCCGCGGTGTTCGTCGACGCGCTGTCGCACCTCGTGCTGCCCGGCCTCGTGCTCACCCTCTACACGGTCGGCCTGCTGGTCCGCTTCGCCCGGTCGGCGATCCTCGACGTGCTCGGCCAGGACTACGTGCGGGCGGCGCGGGCCAAGGGCCTGCCGGGCGGCCAGGTCGTGTTCCGCTACGTGCTGCGCGGCGCGCTGCTGCCCATCCTCACCATCGTCGGACTCGCGTTCGGCTCGCTGCTGTCCGGCACGGTGCTCACCGAGCAGGTGTTCGCCTGGGGCGGCATCGGCCAGTACGCCTACCGCGCCGCCACCGCGCTCGACCTACCGGCGGTGCTCGGCGTCGGCCTCATCGTCGGGGTGGTCTACATCGCCACGAACTTCCTCATCGACGTGATCTACGGCGTCGTCGACCCGAGGGTGCGCGTCGGATGACCGCCGCTGCCATCGCCCCTCCCCGCCGCCGGATGCGCCTGCCGGCCACGTGGCGTCGCCCGCTCGCCCTCGTCGGCGCGGCCGTCATCGTGATCTGGGTGCTGATCTCCGTGCTGGCCCCGGTGCTGCCGCTGCAGGACCCGCTGCACCAGTCGTCCGCCGTGCTGACCCCGCCGAGCGCGGGGCACCTGCTCGGCACCGACGAGCTCGGCCGCGACGTGCTGTCGCGCACCCTCTGGGGCGCCCAGGTCTCGCTGCCGCTCGCCGTGGTGCTCGTGCTCGCCTCGCTCGTGATCGGCAGCGTGCTCGGCGCGGTCGCCGGCTACATCGGCGGGATCGTCGACGAGGTCATCATGCGCATCGCGGACCTCGTGTTCGCGTTCCCCACGATCATCCTCGCGATGGTGGTCGCGGCGGCGCTCGGGCCCAGCCTCACGAACGCGGTCATCGCGCTCACCTTCGTCAACTGGCCGAACTACGCCCGCGTGATGCGCGCCCTCGTGCTCGGCGCCCGCGGCCAGGAGTACGTCATCGCGGGCCGCCTGCTCGGCTCCGGCCCGTTCACGTCGCTGCGCCGGGACGTGCTGCCGAACGTGGCGTCCCCGATGCTCGTGCTCGCGACCCTCGACTTCGGCAACCAGATCCTGCTGCTGTCGGGGCTGTCGTTCCTCGGTCTCGGCGCGGTGCCGCCCACGCCGGAGTGGGGCTCGATGGTGGGCGCGGGGGTGCAGCAGTTCTCCAGCTGGTGGCTCGCCACGTTCCCCGGCCTCGCGATCTTCTCGGTGGTGGTCGGCTTCAACTTCCTGGGCGACGCGCTGCGAGACGCCCTCGATCCGCGCACCGCCGGTGCCGTGCAGGGGACGACGGTATGAGCGGCCTGCGGATCGAGGATCTCCGGCTCACGATCGGCCGCTCGGAGGTGCTGAAGGGCATCAGCCTCGACGCGCCGGGCGGTGTCATCACCGGGCTCGCGGGGGAGTCCGGGTCGGGCAAGACCATGACCGGCCTCGCCGTGATCGGTCTGCAGCCCGCGGGATCGCGGGTGTCGGGCACGATCGCGTTCGACGACGGCGACGCCGGGGTGCCGAACCTGCTCGACCTGTCGCCCCGGGCCATGAACCGGCTGCGGGGGCGGCGCATCGCGATGGTGTTCCAGGACCCCACCGCCAGCCTGCAGCCGATGCTGTCGATCGGCACCCAGCTGACCGACCACGTGCGCCACCACCTCCACCTCGACAAGCGGGCGGCGGCGGCGAGGGCGATCGAGCTGCTCGAGCGGGTCCGGGTGCCGGATCCGGAGAACGCGGTGCGGCGCTATCCGCACCAGTTCTCCGGCGGCCAGCTGCAGCGCATCGCGATCGCGATCGCGATCGCGTGCGACCCGGCGGTCCTCATCGCGGACGAGCCGACGACCGCGCTCGACGTCACCGTGCAGGCCGGGATCCTGCGGCTGCTGCGGGAGCTCACGGACGACCTCGGGCTCGCCGTGCTGCTCGTCACCCACGACCTCGGCGTGATGTCCGCGGTGGCGGACACGGTCGCGGTGATGCGATTCGGCGAGGTGGTGGAGCACGGCAGCCGGTACCAGGTGATCCGGGAGCCGCGCACGGAGTACGCGAAGGAGCTCATCGCCGCCCTGCCGCACACGCCGGCGCCCGGCGCCGGCGTCGATGACGAGGAGGCGCGATGACGGCCCGGCTCGAGATCGACGAGGCGACCGTGACGTACCGGCAGCCCGGCCGCCGCAGCCTCACGGCGGTGGACCACGTCAGCCTGTCCTTGGAGGCGGGCGAGGTGCTCGGCCTCGTGGGGGAGTCGGGCTGCGGCAAGTCGACGCTGGCGCGCGCGGTCTGCGGGCTGGAGCCGCTCGCGTCCGGCACCATCCGCTTCGACGGCGAGCCGGTGGGGAAGCTGGGGCTGCGGCCCCGGGAGTCGCGGCAGCGGCGGATCCAGATGGTCTTCCAGAACCCGTACGCATCCCTGAACCCGAGGCGACGCATCGGGGCCCAGATCGAGGACGCCCGGGCGGTCGCCGGCCGGGACGCGGCGCCGGTGGAGCGGCTGCTCGAGCAGGTCGGCCTCGAGCCCGCCGTCGCGCGGCGCTACCCGTACGAGTTCTCGGGCGGCCAGCGGCAGCGCATCGCCATCGCCCGCGCGATGGCGGCCGCTCCTGAGGTGCTCATCGGCGACGAGCCGATCGCCTCGCTCGACGCGAGCCTCCAGGCGCGGATCGCCTCCCTGATGCGGGACGTCGCGCTCGAGCAGGGTGCCTCGCTGCTGTTCATCAGTCACGACCTGTCGGTGGTCAGGGTGATCGCCGACCGCATCGCGGTCATGCAGGCGGGCCGCATCGTGGAGGAGGGACCGACGGACCGGGTCTGGTCCGATCCGCGGCATCCGTACACGCGGCGGCTGCTCGCGGCGATCCCCATCGCGGACGGCCTCGGCCGCCTCCCGGCTGAGGCCTAGGAGGCGCGCCAGCAGCCGACGACGTGGTCGTCCACGAGACCGGCGGACTGCATCAGGGCGTACACGGTGACGGGCCCGACGAAGCGCAGCCCCACGGCCTTCAGGGCCTTCGCCAGCGCGACGGACTCCGGCGTCGAGGCCGGCACGTCGGTCATGGCCGTCGGCCGTTCGCGCTCGTCCCTGGCCGCGGGCGCATGGGACCAGACGAGGCGGTCGAGGGCGCCCTCGCCGTCACGCTCCCGGAGCGCCGCGACCGCCCCGGCGTTCCCGATCACCGCTTCGATCTTCTGCCGGTTGCGCACGAGACGAGCATCGGCGAGCAACCGCTCGACGTCCTCCTCCCCGAAGGCCGCGACTCGTTCCGGGTCGAAGCCGGCGAACGCCGACCGGAAGGCCGGGCGCTTGCGCAGGACCACGATCCAGGAGAGGCCGGACTGGAAGCCCTCGAGCGAGAGCTTCTCGAAGAGGGCGACGTCGCCGTGCAGCGGCACGCCCCACTCCTCGTCGTGGTAGCGGGCGTACTCCCCTGGCGCCGCCCACGGGCAGCGGGCGAGGCCGTCGGCGCCGGTCGTCGCGGTCATGGGCAGGGGACTCGTCGCGGGGTCGGGAAGCACGGGCGGGACGCTACGGTGCCGCGCCGCCCCGGCGGGGGAGCGTCGACGGCTTCGGCCGCCCGGCGGCGGCCGCGACCGCCTGGGGAGGAGCCGGTCACCCGAGGGCGTTGAGGGCCGCGTCGCCCCAGTTCAACGTGCTCGCGTAGAGGATCCACACCAGGTACGGCAGGAGCAGCACGGCGGCGAGGCGGGAGACGGGCCAGAAGGCGGCGATGGTGGCAGCGACCGCGAGGTCGAGCGCGATGATGACGACGAGCGCGATCCACAGCGCCGCCGGCCCGACGAGCCCGTAGCCGCCGAAGAAGATCGGGGTCCACAGGCTGTTCAGCACCAGCTGGACGACGAAGAGCGGCAGGGCGACGGTGGCGTTCCGGTGCCCGCGGTGCCGCCAGACGAGCCAGCCGGAGACCGCGATCAGGGTGTACAGCACGCTCCACACGGGGCCGAACGCGGCGTTGGGCGGCGTCCACAGGACGTGCAGCGACCGTGAGTACCAGCCGTTCACCGCCCCGATGGTGGTGAGCGCCCCGAACGCGGCCACCGCGTACGCGATGGCGAGGAAGGCGATCAGCATCCCGATGCTCGACGCGTCGACCCGAGGTCGCCGGCCCAGGGGCTTGCGTTCCGAGCTCGTGTAGGACAGGGCGGCTCCCTTCGCCGCAGCCAGCCTACGAGCACGGGGAGCGCTATCGGAGCCCGAGCCGCGCCATAGCCGCGGCGAGCCGTGACGGGGATCCGGTGAGCCGCTCCTCCGCGTCCGCGAGGCCGGTCGCCGCGACGACGGCGTTCACCCCGAGCACGCGGAGCGGTTCCGGCTCCCACCGGGGAGGCCGGTGGTCGACCCAGGGCAGCGCGGTCAGGGGAGTGGACCGGCCGGTCACGAGGTCCGCCACGGTTCGGCCCGCCAGGTTCGAGGCCGCGACGCCGTCGCCGACGTACCCGCCCGCCCAGACGACGCCGCCCCGCAGCCGCACGACGGAGGGGTGCCAGTCCCTCGGCACCCCGATCGGGCCGCCCCAGCGGTGGGTGATGCGGGCGCCGGCCGCGGCGGGGAAGAGCTCGCCGATGGTGCGCTCGAGGTGGGCGAACACCCGGGGCGAGACGTCCCAGTCGGGCCGGACGGTGCTGCCCGCGTGGTACCGCGCTCCCCGGCCCCCGAAGGCGAGCCGGTCGTCGGCGGTCCGCTGCCCGTAGACGAGCAGGTGCCGGAAGTCGGTCACGGTCTCGCCGTGGCGGAGGCCGATCTCGTCCCACACCGCCCCGGACAGCGGCTCCGTCGCGACCATCAGGGAGTACAGCGGGAGGATCCGCCGGCCGACGCCCGGCAGGCGGGCGCCCCACGCCTCGGTCGCCACGACGACGCGGTCGGCGCGGACCAGCCCGCGGTCGGTGAGGACCTCGTGGGGCTGCACGGAGACGGCCGTCGTGTGCTCCGCGATCGCCGCGCCCCGCTCCTCCGCGGCGACGGCGAGGCCCCGGACGAGCCTGCCCGGCGAGATCCGCGCGCACTGCGGGTCGAACAGGGTCGTGCCGAGCGCCGCGTCCTCCCGCCACTCGGGCGCGGGCAGCCCGAGCGCCTCCGCGTCCTCGATCTCCTCCTCCGCGCGGGAGCGGGCCGTGGCGGATCGCACGAGGGAATGCGTGCCGCCCTTCACGTAGTCGCAGTCGATGCCGAGGGCCGCGCTCGCGCGGCCCACCTCGTCCACCGTGTCGTGCAGAGCCGCGCGCATCGCGATCGCGGCGTCGCGCCCGTGCCGTGCCGCGAGCTCCGCGCCGGAGATCGGGAACAGCGCCGAGCACCATCCGCCGTTCCGGCCGGACGCCCCGAACCCCGCGAACTCCTGCTCGACGACCTGCACCCGCGCGTCCGGCTCCCGCTCGAGGATCCCGAGCGCGGTCCAGAGGCCGGTGAAGCCCGCGCCGACGACGCACACGTCGACGTGGGTGTCACCGGGCAGCGGCTCGCGCGACGGGAGGTCGAGGCCGTCGAGCCAGAGGGGCGACCCGTCGGTCACAACCGGCGCCACGCCTCGCTCAGCACGCCGCGCAGGATCCCCTCGATCTCGTCGAACTCCCGCTCGCCGACGGTCAGCGGCGGCGCGAGCTGGATCACGGGGTCGCCGCGGTCGTCGGCCCGGCAGTAGAGGCCGGCGTCGAACAGCGCCGTCGACAGGTAGCCGCGCAGCAGCCGCTCGGACTCGTCGTCGTCGAACGACTCCTTGGTCCCCTTGTCCTTCACGAGCTCGATCCCGAAGAAGTACCCGTCGCCGCGCACGTCGCCGACGATCGGCAGGTCGAGCAGGCGCTCGAGCGTCGCCCGGAACTTCGGCGAGTTCTCGCGGACGTGGGCGTTCAGGCCCTCCTCCTCGAAGATGTCGAGGTTCGTAAGCGCCACCGCCGCCGACACGGGGTGGCCGCCGAACGTGTAGCCGTGGGGGAACGAGGCGGATCCCGTGGAGAACGGCTCGTAGATGCGGTCGGAGACGATCGTCGCGCCGATCGGGGAGTAGCCGCTCGTCATCGCCTTCGCGCAGGTGATCATGTCGGGCTCGTACCCGTAGGTGTCGCACGCGAACGTGTTGCCGATCCGGCCGAAGGCGCAGATCACCTCGTCGGAGACGAGCAGCACGTCGTACTTGTCGCAGATCTGGCGCACGCGCTGGAAGTAGCCGGGAGGGGGCGGGAAGCATCCGCCGGAGTTCTGCACCGGCTCGAGGAAGACGGCCGCGACGGTCTCGGGGCCTTCGAAGAGGATCTGCTCCTCGATCCGGTCCGCCGCCCAGCGACCGAACTCGACCGGATCGGTCGGCGCGTTCATCTCCTCGGCGCGATAGATGTTCGTGTTCGGCACACGGAAGCCGCCGGGTGCGAGCGGCTCGAACATCTGCTTCATGGCGGGGATCCCGGTCAGCGCGAGTGCGCCGTGGGGCGTGCCGTGGTAGGCGACCGCGCGGGAGATCACCTTGTGCTTCATCGGCTTGCCGATGGTCTTGAAGTAGTGCTTCGCGAGCTTGAAGGCGGTCTCCACCGCCTCGCCGCCGCCCGTGCAGAAGAACACGTGGTTCAGTTCGCCGGGGGCCTCGGTCGCGAGCCGCTCGGCGAGCCTGATCGCCGACGGGTGGGCGTAGGACCAGAGCGGGAAGAACGCGAGCTCGGTCGCCTGCTTGGCGGCCGCCTCCGCGAGGCGCCGGCGCCCGTGGCCGGCGTTCACGACGAACAGGCCGGAGAGGCCGTCGATGTACCGCTTGCCGCGGTCGTCGAAGATGTGGTGCCCCTCACCGCGCACGATGATCGGGACGCCGTGCCGCTCGAGCACGCTCTGGCGCGAGAAGTGCAGCCACAGGTGGTCGGCGGCGCTCTCGCGCAGCGCGACGCCCTCGTCGCTGCTCGGCGCGCTCCCCGGGACCAGCTGGTCGGTGACGGTCATGGTGTCTCCCCTTCGAGGGGCCCTAGCGGGTGCCCCAGTTGTAGAACTGCTTGCGGAGCTTGAGGTAGACGAACGTGTCGGTCGACACGACGCCGGGAAGCGTGCGGATCTCGGCGTTCAGCAGCTCGATCAGGTCCTCGTCGTTCTCGCAGACGACCTCGACGAGCAGGTCGAACGTGCCGGCGGTGAGCACGACGTAGTCCACGGCGGACAGGCCGGCGAGCCGGTCGGCGATCTCGCGCACGTCGCCGGAGACCCGGATGCCGATCATCGCCTGTCGGTAGAAGCCGAGCTGCATCGGGTCGGTGACGGCGACGATCTGCATCACGCCGGTCTCGGTGAGCCGCTGCACCCTCTGGCGCACGGCGGCCTCGGAGAGGCCCACGTGCTTGCCGATGTCGGCGTACGAACGGCGACCGTCCTGCTGCAGCTGCTCGACGATCCCCTTGGACACGTCGTCGATCGCGATGGGTCCCGGCTTGTCTCGCCCGCGAGGTGGCACGAGCGCCAGTCTGCCAGGTCTCGGACAGCGTTCACAACCGATTCCGTAGAAACGTGCGCCTTGCACCTGCGGAATCCGTCGTCACGGGCATCCCCTCCTGGCGTAGGTTGAGCCCATGGCGCTCCCCACCCTGGACAACTTCATCGCCGGCCGGCACGTGCCGGCGGACGCCCCGACGCTCGACCTCGTCTCGCCCGTCGACGAGGCGGTCTACGGCACGGAGGTGGACTCCGGCCCCGAGCAGGTCGACGCCGCCTTCCGGGCGGCCAGGGATGCGTTCACCGCCTGGAGCGAGACGACCCCGTCCGAACGGCAGCTCGCGCTGTTCCGCATCGCCGACGCGATGGAGGCCAGGGCGGGCGAGTTCGCCGCCCTCGAGTCGAGGGACACCGGCAAGCCGCTGCGCAGCCTCGTCGCCGACGAGATCCTCCCCTCCGTCGACCAGATCCGCTTCTTCGCCGGCGCCGCACGGGTGCTCGAGGGCCGCGCCGCCGGTGAGTACCTGAAGGACCACACCTCGATCATCCGGAGGGAGCCGGTGGGCGTCATCGGCCAGGTCACGCCCTGGAACTACCCGCTCAACATGGCGACGTGGAAGTTCGCCCCGGCGATCGCGGCCGGGAACACGGTGGTCCTGAAGCCGTCGGAGACGACGCCGTCGTCGACTCTGCTGCTCGCCGAGGTCGCCGCCGAGTTCCTGCCGCCCGGGGTGCTGAACGTCCTCACCGGCGGGCGGGACACGGGCGCCAGGATGATCGAGCACCCCATCCCGGCGATGGTGTCGATCACCGGCTCCGTCCGGGCGGGCATGGCGGTGGCGACGGCGGCGGCCGCCGACCTGAAGCGCGTGCACCTCGAGCTCGGCGGCAAGGCGCCGGTGATCGTCTACGACGACGCGGACATCGAGCTCGCGGTGCGGGGCATCGTCGCGGCCGGCTACTTCAACGCGGGCCAGGACTGCACCGCCGCGACGCGGCTGCTCGTGCAGGACGGCATCCACGACGAGTTCGTCGCCGCGCTCGCCGAGTACGCCCGCGACCACGCCACCACCGGCGCTCCCGACGAGGACGTGCTCTTCGGCCCGCTGAACAACGCCGACCAGTTCGCCCGCGTCGGCGGCTTCCTCGACCGGCTGCCCGACCACGCCGAGGTCCGGCTCGGTGGACGCCGGCAGGGCGACCGCGGCTACTTCTACGAGGCGACCATCGTCTCCGGCCTCCGCCAGACGGACGAGGCGGTGCAGAACGAGATCTTCGGGCCGGTGCAGACGGTGCAGCGCTTCTCGACGGAGGAGCAGGCCCTCGAGTGGGCGAACGACGTGCAGTACGGCCTCTCCTCGTCGGTCTGGACCCGCGACCACGGCAGGGCGATGCGCGCCGCGAAGCGGCTGGACTTCGGCTGCGTATGGATCAACACCCACATCCCGATCGTCGCCGAGATGCCCCACGGCGGCTTCAAGCACTCCGGCTACGGCAAGGACCTCTCGATGTACGGCTTCGAGGATTACACTCGCGTCAAGCACGTGATGTCCTTCATCGGCGCCTGAGCGCGGGCGGTTCCCCCGCTGCCCGAGGCGCATCCGGGCATCCGCTCATCGGCAGTTCGCCGCGCCAAGCGGCCCGTGGCATCGGGGGACTCCTTCACACATGGCGAGCGCGTTCTACTCACCGGAGTCGCTCGCCCCCGGTGAGGAGTGGCGGCTGCTCGCCACGGACCGGTTCGTGGCGGCGTTCGGGCCGGACACCGGCATGCACACCATGGCGACGCTGTGGCGGATCGCGGCCGAGCCGAGCCTCGGCCTCGATGCCCTCGTCGCGGCGGTGCCCACCCGTGGGCCGGAGGCGGTCCAGTCGTTCGCCATCGCGGCCGTCGCCGGCGCCGGCCGCAGCACCGTCTTCGTGGTCCGCGGCGGCGGGTGCGCGGACGTGTCCGTGGCGGGCCGGATGCGGCGCGTCGACGCCCGCGGGGCGGTGCCCTGGTACGTCGCGGAGCTGAACGAGGTCGACCGCTTCGCGCTCGGACCCCTGGAGCGCTCGTCGGGGGACCTGCGTCCCGCCGACGCCGACCTGCCCCTCGACGGCGGCGTCGTCTTCGGGCCGTGGCTCGGCTGGGCTCGCGATGTCGTCGCCTCCCCGCCGCCGCGTCCGCCCGTCCCCCCGGCGCCGGTCGAGCAGTCCGCCTACGACACGAACGTGCTCGGCGACCTCGGGCGTCGTGCCGCGTCGCTCACGCGCCACCGCACGGAGCCGCCGGCGACGGCGCCGACCCCGCAGACCGCCACCGCGTTCCGCGTGGGCGACCGCGCTCCCGAGCGGGTCGACGCTCCCGTGTACGTGGGCAGGCAGCCGCGCAGCCCCCGGGTGACCGGGCCGATGCTGCCGCGCCTCGTCCGGGTCGACAGCCCGAGCCGCGAGGTCTCGGCGACCCACATCGAGCTGCGGCCGACGCCGCACGGGCTCGTACTCACCGACCTCCAATCGACGAACGGTACGGTCGTCCGCCAGCCCGGTTCCGGCGTGCGCCGCCTCGAATCGGGTGAGTCCCTCCCCGTCGCACCCGGTACGCTCATCGACATCGGTGACGGCAACGTCATCGAGATCCTCGCGTACCGCTGATCCCGTAGGCCCGGTCGGGCCGGACCCGGAAGGTCGTCGTTGACCCACATCGGCCAGAGCAGCCCGGGCACCCGGCTTCCGCTGCCGCACGGCGGCGGAGCGATCACGCTCGCCTGGGGAGCGGCCACCGACGTCGGTCATCGGCGGCAGGTGAACGAGGACAGCTTCGTCGCGGCCCCGCCGATCTTCGCCGTCGCCGACGGCATGGGCGGTCACGCCGCCGGTGACCTCGCGAGCGAGGCGGTCGTCAACCGGCTCGGGGGCGTCCTCGCCGACGGCTTCGTCACACCCGCGGCCATCGGGCTCGCGCTCGCCCAGGCCTCGCACGACATCGCGCAGCTCGACGGCACGGCGCTCGTGGGCGCCGGCACCACCGTCACCGGGATGGCGTTGACGCTGTCCGGCGACGACCCGTACTTCGCCGTCTTCAACGTCGGCGACTCCCGCGTGTACCGCTACCTCGAGGGCGAGTTCGAGCAGGTCACCGTCGACCACTCCGTCGTCCAGGAGCTCGTCGACGCCGGCGCGATCACCCGCCGCCAGGCGGACAACCACCCGGACAGCAACGTCATCACGCGGGCCATCGGGTTCAACGAGCCGCCCATGCCCGACTACTGGATGCTGCCGGTCGAGCCGGGGCTGCGGCTGCTCGCCTGCTCGGACGGGCTCAGCAAGGAGCTCGGCGACGAGCAGATCGAGTCGCTGCTCGCCGCGGGCGCGCCGGCCGCCGACACCGCGTCCGCGCTGGTGCAGGCCGCGCTCGAGTCCGGCGGCCGCGACAACGTGACGGTCGTGCTCGTCGACGTGCTCGCGGTCGAGACGCGCTGACCGCTCCTCCCCAGCCGGGCGGCCCTCCACAGGAGGCGCGCGGGCGTCCGCGGGGACGCGGGAGGTGCGGCACGCTCGCCCGGTGCCCGAGCCGCTGAGCCTCCCCGTCCGACCCGCGCCGCCGGATCCGCCGCCCTTCCCCGTCGTCGGCGCGCTCGCACCGCTCGCCGTCGCTGCGGTGCTCCTCGCCGTGCTGCGCGAGCCGACCGTGCTGCTGCTCGCGGCGCTCACCCCCGTCGTCGCGGTCGCCGGGGTGCTCGACGGGCGCCGCCAGGTCCGGCGCCGTGCCCGGCGCGACGAGGCGCGGCACGCGGCCGTGCTCGACGCCCTCGCCCGCGCGGCGGAGAGCAGGCAGGCGCACCTCGAGGGGGCGGAGCGACGGGCCGCACCGGGTCCGGAGGCGTTCGACGGCCGGATCCGGCCGGGGGAGGGGCTCGTGATCGGCGTCGAGGACCGGCCGATCGAGCCGCTCGTCGCAGGCGCCCCCGCCGGCGAGCGCGAGCGGGAGCTCGTCGCCTCGTCCGCGGTGCTGCGCCGCGTGCCGCTCGTGCTCCCGCCCGCCGCCACCGTGGGTGCCGTCGGGCCGAGCCTGCTCGTCGAGGCCTTCGGGCGGGCGGTCCGCGTGGCCGCCGCCACCGTCGCGGCGCCGGGGGATCCGCTGCACGCCGGCAGCGCGCTCTCCGGAGCGGATCTGGAGGTGCGGCTCGAGGGGCCGCGGACGGCGGTGGTGCTGCGCGGGCCGGCGGCCCTGCGGGGGCGCCGGTTCCAGCCCGCGCTGCTCACGAGCAGAGCCGCGGCGCGGCCGCGGCCCCCGGACGTCCCGGGAATCGCCGAGCTCGCCGCCGTGCCCTCGGCCGCCGTCGGCCTGCGGGCCCGGTTCGCGCTGGCCGACGGCGAGCCCCTCGACCTCGACCTCGTCGCCGACGGGCCGCATGCGATCGTCGCCGGCACGACCGGCAGCGGCAAGAGCGCGCTGCTCGTCGGATGGGTGCTCGCGCTGACGGCGGCGCATCCGCCCGACCGGCTCGTCCTGCTGCTCGTCGACCACAAGGGCGGCGCGGCGTTCGATCCCGTCGCGGGGCTGCCGCACGTCGCCGGTGTGGTCACCGACCTCGACGCGGCCGGCACCGATCGAGCGGCCCGTGCCTTGCAGGCCGAGCTGCGCCGGCGGGAGCGGGTGCTCCGCGACGCGGGGGCGGGCGACGTGGCGGGAACGACGGAGCCGCGTCTCGTCGTGATCGTCGACGAGTTCCGCGCCCTGCTCGAGGCGCGCCCCGCCCTCGCCGCCGTGTTCACGGACGTGGCCGCCCGCGGGCGCTCGCTCGGCGTGCATCTCGTGCTCTGCACCCAGCGGCCCGCGGGGAGCATCCGGGACGAGCTCGCCACCAACTGCGGTCTCCGCATCGCCCTCCGCGTGCTGGACGCCGCCGACAGCACCGCGGTCGTCGGCACGCCCGCCGCCGCCGCGCTGCCCCGGGATCGTCCGGGCGCGGCGGTGCTCGCCGTCGCGGGTGAGCGGCCGCGGCCCATCACGGTCGCCCGGATCGCGCCGGACGACGTCCTCGCCGCCCTGGCTCATGCTCGGCCGGGCCGCCCCGCACGCCGGCCCTGGCTCGACCCGCTGCCGGAGCGGCTGCCCGTCGACACGCTCTCGCTGTCGGCGGACGGCCTGGTGCTCGGGCTCGTCGACGTGCCCGAGGAGCAGGCGCAGCCGCCGCTGGTCTGGCGCCCGTCCGGCGGCCTGCTGCTCGCGGGCGATGCCGGATCGGGCCGCACCACCGCGGCCGTCCTCGTCGGCGGGCTGCTCGGCGGCGTCGATCCCGGCGGGGATCCGGCGCTCGCCTGGGACGCCGCGCACGACGACGCGGTCCCGCTCGTGATCGACGAGCTGGAGGCCCTGCTGGACCGGCTCGGCCCGTCGGCCGCGTCCGCGTTCGTCGAGCGGCTCGCTCAGCGCCTCCGCCGTCCGGGCACCGCACCGCTCGTGCTGGCGACCCGCGGTCCGTCCGCATGGGCGGGCCTGCCGCTGCGCCAGCTCGCGGGGCTCTGCTCGGCGAGGATCCTGCTGTCGCTCGACCTCGACGACCACCTCGCCCTCGGCGGCGAGCGCTCGGCGCATCGCCGGGACGCACGACCGGGCGCGGCCGTCTGGCAGGGGCGCGCGGCTCAGCTCGCGCTCCCGTCGTGGCTCCGCGCCCCGGCCGTCGCACCGGATCCGCCCGCCTTCCGGCCGGATGGGACCGCGGTCGCGCTCGTGACCGTCCGGCCCGGTCAGCGGCTCGCTCAGCTGGCCGAGTCGGGCGTCCCCGCCGGCGCACCGGACCGCGCAGGCGACGAGGTGCTGCTCGTCGGTTCCCCCGTCGAGTGGCAGGCGCACTGGGCGCGCTTCACGCGGATCGCCGCCACCGGCACCGTGCTCGTCGACGGCGTGCCGCCGGCGGAGCTGCGGGCGCTCCTCGGATCCGCGAGCGTCCTGCCGCCGGTCAGCGGGCCCGACGACGTGCTCGCGATCCGGCCCGGCGGCGTACCGCCGAGCCGGATGCGCCTCGTCACGCGCCCCGCGTGACCTCGGTCAGGGCCTCGCGCAGCACCGACACGGCGTCCTGCAGCTGCTCGTTTGTGATGGCGAGGCTGGGCAGGAAGCGCAGCACGTTGCCGTACGTGCCGGCCGTGAGCAGGAGCACCCCGTGCTGCCCGGCGTACGCGGAGATCGCCTGCACGGCTGCGGCGTTCGGCGTCTTCGTCGTCGCGCCGGTGCCGGGGGCGACGAGCTCGATCGCGAGCATCGCGCCCTTGCCGCGCACGTCCCCGATGATGTCGAACTCGCTCTGCAGCTGCTCGAGCGCGGGACGGAGCGTCCGCTCGATCCGCTCGGCCTCCGCGAGCAGGCCCTGCTCCTCGATCTGCTCGATGACGGCGACCGCCGCGGCGGCGGCGACGGGGTTGCCGCCGAAGGTCCCGCCGAGGCCGCCGGGCTGGGCGGCGTCCATCAGCTCCGCCCGGCCGGTGACGCCGGCGAGCGGGAGGCCACCGGCGACGCCCTTGGCGAAGAAGACGAGGTCCGGCTCGAAGTCGAAGTGCTCGCTCGCGAACCAGCGGCCGGTGCGGGCCATGCCGCTCTGGATCTCGTCCGCGGCGATCACGACGCCGTGCTCGTTCGCCCACCGCTGGAGCGCGGGCAGGTACCCGTCGGCCGGGGTCTGGAACCCGCCCTCGCCCTGGATCGGCTCCACCACGAGGATCGCGAGGTCCTCCGCGCCGACGTGCTTCTCGATGTAGGCGATGGTGCGGGTGGCCGCCTCGGCGCCGGTCAGGCCGTCGCGGTACGGGTAGGAGGAGGGCACGTGGTAGACGTCGCCCGCGAACGGGCCGAAGCCGGTGCCGTACGGCATGGCCTTGAAGTTCATGGCCATCGTGAGGTTGGTGCGGCCGTGGTAGGCGTGCTCGAGCACCGCCACCGCGCGCCGTCCGGTCGCCTTCCGCGCGATCTTCACGCCGTTCTCGACGGCCTCGGCGCCCGAGTTGACGAGGACCGTCTTCTTCGGGAAGGAGCCGGGGGTGCGCGCGGCGACGAGCTCCGCGACGCGCACGTACGACTCGTACGGAGTGATCGTGAACAGCGTGTGCAGGAAGTCGCCGAGCTGGGCGCGGGCGGCCTCGACGACGGCGTCGTTCGTGTGGCCGATCGTGGTCACGCCGATGCCCGCACCGAGGTCGATGAAGCGGTTGCCGTCCACGTCCTCGACGATCGCGCCGTGCGCGCGCCGGATGTAGACGGGGAGCATCGAGTTGACGCCCACCGGCACGGCCGCGAGGCGCCGCTCGTGCAGCGCCTGGGAGGCAGGACCGGGGATCGCGGTGACGATCCGGCGAGACGTCAGCTCGTCGGTGGTGGAGGTGTCGGGGACGAGCGTGTCGGTCATGCCCCCAGTGTACGAAGCGCTCGGGGAAGCGGATCCGAGCGGCCGGGGCTCCCAAGCATTCGGAAAGAACGACCTGCCGCGGGCCGGGTGCGCTCCGGACGTGCCGCAGGATGGTCCGATGCCGTCGAACGCCCCCGCTCCGCTGCGCCGCCTCGTCCCCGCCGCCGTGGCCGGCGCGCTCGCCCTCGCGCTCGCAGGCTGCTCCACCAGCCCGTCCGCGACGTCCACCTCGAGCCCCGCCTCGTCACCGGCGGCATCGCCCGCCACATCGACCGCCGCGTGCGCCACGACGGGGAGCGCATCCGAAGCCGTGAAGGTGAGCGGCAAGGCGGGCGCGGCGCCGACCGTGACCTTCCCGCACCCCACCGCGGCCACCACCACCGAGCGCACCGTCATCACCGCGGGCCACGGCGACACCGTGACGACCGGCAGCAGCGTGAAGATCGCCTACGAGCTCTTCGAGGGCGCGACGGGCAAGGAGCTGGACCAGAGCGGCTACACCGCGGCGAAGAAGCCGGTCATCCTGACCGCGGACACCTCGCAGTACCTCCCGGGGCTCGTCCAGGCCATCGTCTGCGGCAAGGTCGGCGAGCGCTTCGCCGCCGTGATCCCGCCGTCGCAGGCGTTCGGGGCGACGGGCTCGCAGCAGCTCGGCGTCGGCGCGAACCACTCCCTCGTGCTCGTCGGGGACATCCTCTCGCTCACCCCGACGAAGGCGACCGGCGTCGTGAAGGCGCTGCCGCCCGGCTTCCCGAAGGTGGTGCTCGCGGCCTCGGGCCGGCCGACCGTCACGGTGCCGAAGACGCCCGCGCCGACGACGCTCGAGATCGCCGACCGCGAGGTCGGCACGGGCGACACGGTGAAGTCGGGCGACACGGTCACCGTGCAGTACCAGGGCGTCCTCTGGCGCAACGGCACCGTGTTCGATCAGTCGTGGGGCAAGAGCGGGCCGGCCAGCTTCGGCACGGCCGCGGTCGTGAAGGGGTTCCGCGACGCCCTCGTCGGGCAGAAGGTCGGCTCTCAGGTGGTCGCGATCGTGCCGCCCGCCGACGGCTACGGCAAGACCGGCACCGCGAACGGCCAGATCAAGGGCACCGACACCCTCGTCTTCGTGGTCGACATCCTCGCCACCACGCACCCCTGACCGGCGAGCGCTCGGCGGTCAGGAGCCGGGGCGGCGCATCCGGCGCTCCCGCGGATCGTCGGGGGAGGCTCCCTCGGTCGTGAAGCCGCAGCGCTCGTAGAGGCGGATCGCCGGCGCGTTCGCGATCCGCACCGAGAGCAGCACGTCACGGCCCGCCGCGAAGTCGACGACCGCGCCGACGGCGGCCTCGCCGATGCCCCGCCCGCGCGCCGAGGGATCGACCCAGAGCGACACGAGCTCGACCGCGTCGCCGGCAGGGAAGGCGCCCACCATCCCGACCGCGACGCCGTCGAGCTCGACGAGAGCGCTGAACGGGGAGTCCGTGAGTCGCCTGCGCCACCGCTCCTCGCGGTCGTTCGGCCCGCTCCACTCGGCGAGCGTCGAGCCGAATGCGTCCGGATCCGTCGCGAGCGCGGTGAGGCGCAGCGCACGCCACCGCTGCCAGTCGTCCTCGGTGAGCCGCCGGATCTCGAGCATGAGACCATCCTGGCGGCCGCCCGTAGGCTCGGGGCATGCCCCACGGATACGAGGTCGCGGTCGAGTGGACGGGCAACCGGGGCACCGGCACCTCCGCCTACCGGGCCTACGGCCGCACGAACGTGGTGAGCGCGGCCGGCAAGCCCGACCTGCCCGGCACGGCGGACCGGCGCTTCTTCGGCGACGCCGACCGGTGGAACCCGGAGGAGCTGCTCGTCGCCGCGCTCAGCCAGTGCCACATGCTCTCCTACCTCCACGTCGCGGTGAGGAACGGCGTCGTCGTCACCGGCTACACCGACACCGCGACCGGCTCGCTGGAGCTCGACGAGGACGGCGGCGGTCGCCTCACCGAGGTCGACCTGCACCCGGTCGTGACGCTCGCGGACGAGACCCAGCGGGCGCTCGCGGACTCGCTGCACGAGGAGGCGCACCGGCTCTGCTTCATCGCGAACTCGGTGAGCTTCCCGGTTCGGCATCACCCGGTGGCTCCGGGCGGCGACCGATGAGCGGCAGGCGGCGCGTCCTCGTGCTCGGCTCCACCGGATCCATCGGCACGCAGACCCTCGACGTGATCGCCGCCAACGAGGACCGCTTCGAGGTCGTCGGACTCACCGCGGGGAGGGACGCCGCCGCGCTCGCGGGGCAGGCCGACCGCTTCGGCGTGACGGCGACCGCGCTCGGCGCCCGCGACGCGGAGGCGCTGGTGCACGACGTCGCCGCGGACGTCGTGGTGAACGGCATCACCGGCGCCGCCGGCCTCGGCCCCACCCTCGCGGCGCTCGAGACCGGGACGACGCTGGCCCTGGCGAACAAGGAGTCGCTGATCATCGGCGGGCCCCTCGTCACGCGGGCCGCCCGGCCTGGGCAGATCGTGCCCGTCGACAGCGAGCACTCGGCGATCGCCCAGTGCCTCGCGTCGGGCACCCACGCCGAGGTGCGCCGCCTGGTGCTCACCGCATCCGGCGGCCCGTTCCGGGGGATCCCGGCCGATCGCCTGGCGGACGTCACGCCCGCGCAGGCCCTCGCCCACCCCACCTGGGACATGGGCCTCATGGTCACGACGAACAGCGCGACGCTCGTGAACAAGGGGCTCGAGGTGATCGAGGCGCACCTGCTGTTCGAGGTGCCGCTCGACGCGATCGACGTCGTCGTGCATCCGCAGTCGATCGTCCACTCGATGGTCGAGTTCGTCGACGGCGCGACCATCGCGCAGGCCTCGCCGCCCGACATGCGGCTGCCGATCTCGCTCGCGCTCGACTGGCCGCACCGTGTCGCCGGTGTCGGGGTGCCGCTCGACTTCACGACGGCGCAGTCGTGGACGTTCGAGCCCCTCGACGAGGTCGCCTTCCCCGCCGTCCGTCTCGCGAAGCAGGTCGCGGGCGCCGGCGGGACGGGCCCGGCGGTCTTCAACGCGGCCAACGAGCAGGCGGTGCTCGCCTTCCATGCCGGGCGCATCCGCTTCCCGGAGATCCTGACCACCGTGCGGGCCGTGCTCGACGCGGTGCCGATCGTCACGGGCGAGCTCGACCGGGCCGCCGTGCTGGACGCCGACCGGGTCGCCCGCGAGGCGGCGGACCGGATCCTCTCGCGGAACTCCTAGCCTCGGCAGCGGCCCGCTGCGCCGGCGCGGGGCCGTCCCGCACGTACCCTGTCGGGCGTGACCGTCCTGCTCTACGTCCTCGGCATCGTCGTCGTCGCCGTCGGCGTGGTGCTGTCCATCGGCCTGCACGAGGTCGGCCACCTGGTGCCGGCGAAGCTGTTCGGCGTCCGCGTGACCCAGTACATGATCGGGTTCGGCCGCACGATCTTCTCCCGGCGCAAGGGCGAGACCGAGTACGGGCTGAAGCTCGTCCCCCTCGGCGGCTACATCTCGATGGTCGGCATGTTCCCGCCCGCGAAGGGCGGGGGCCGGGGCCGCACCGCGTCGACCGGGTTCTTCAACACCCTCGTGCAGGACGCCCGCGACTCGAGCCAGGAGCAGATCCAGCCGGGGGAGGAGCACCGGGCGTTCTACCGGCTCGCGGTCTGGAAGCGCGTCGTGATCATGCTCGGCGGCCCGACCATGAACCTGATCCTCGGGATCCTGTTCATCGGCATCGTGCTCACCGGGTTCGGCGTGTACCAGCCGACGACGACGGTCGCGTCGATCTCGAGGTGCATCGTGCCGGCGACGCAGGCGACCACGGTCTGCCGCAGCACGGACCAGCCGGCGCCCGCGGCGAACAGCGGGCTGCGCCCGGGCGAGACGATCACGGCGATCGACGGCCGCCCCGTGTCCTCCTGGACGGACGTCACGGACGTCATCCGGACCAGCGCCGGCAGGCCGATCACTCTGACCGTCACCGGGACCGGTGGCGAGCGCCGCATCAGCGTCACCCCCGCGCGCAACACCGTCGCGGTGACGGACGCCAACGGCACGCCGGTCCGGGACGCGGCCGGCCGGCTCGAGACCCGCACGGTGGGCTTCATCGGCATCAGCCCGACGGAGCGGCTCGCCCGGCAGCCGGTGACGGCGGTGCTGCCGGCCGTCTGGACCAACACGGTCTCGGTCGGCGCGGTCATCATCCACCTGCCGCAGCGGCTCGTCGGCGTCGCGCAGGCGGCGTTCGGATCGGGCCCCCGGGACCCCAACGGCCCCATCAGCGTCGTCGGAGTCGGCCGGGTGGCCGGGCAGATCGCCAGCTCGCCGGAGGTGCCGGTCGTCTCGAAGGTCGCGAGCCTCGTCGGGATCCTCGGCAGCCTGAACATCGCCCTGTTCGTCTTCAACCTGATCCCGCTGCTGCCGCTCGACGGCGGTCACGTGATCGGGGCGCTCTGGGAGGGGCTCCGGCGCAGCATCGCGAAGCTCTTCCGCCGCCGCGACCCGGGTCCCGTCGACACGGCGAAGCTCATGCCGCTCACGTTCGCCGTGGCGATCCTGCTCGGCGGCATGAGCGTCCTGCTCATCTACGCCGACATCGTCCGCCCGGTCCAGCTGTTCTGACGCCGTCGGCGCGCTTATCCGCCGCAGGGTCGTCGGGAGCGTCAGGCCTCGGGGCGGACGGGGCGGCGGAGCCGGCGCGCGACGCGGCGGCTCGCGGGGGAGCGGTCCGGGACGTGCGTGCCGGGCGGCAGCTCGTCCCCGACCACGCGGTGCGGGGCCGGCACCGAGACGACGAGCACGACGCCGGCGATCAGCACCAGGCCGCCGAGCCCCTGCAGCGGGCCGGGGACCTGGCCGAGGACGATCGCCGCCGCGAGGGTCGCGAACAGCACCTCGGTCAAGGCGAGGAAGGACGCCGGTCGCGGGCCGATGTGCGCCGCCGCCGCGACCTCGATCGAGTAGGCGAGCGCCGTGGCGATGAGGACGACCACGGCGAGCGGCACCAGCGCCGAGACGGGGGAGCCGAACAGCGTGACGGTCCAGGATCCGATCCGCACCGGCACGAGGCCCACGAGCCCGAGCACGCCGGACACGACGGTCGCGACCGCGAAGCCGAGGCCGGTCAGCGCCAGCGGCGGCATCGGGAGGGTCGCCGACAGCTGGAAGTAGACCGCGCAGACCCCGGCCGCCACGAACGCGGCGCCGACGCCGACGGGGTCGAGGGCGGCGCCGCGCCCGACGTCGAGCACGAGCAGCAGGCCGCCCATGGCGAGCACGGCGCCGGCGATCACCCGTATCGGCGGCCAGTGCTTGAGCCACAGCGCGGTGGCCACCACGAGCAGCACCGGGGCCAGGTACTCGATCATCAGGGCGGTGCTCACGGGGATCCGGGAGACGGCGAGGAAGTAGGAGGTCTGGGTGCCGGCGATGCCGATCCCGCCGAAGACGAGGATCGCGAGCCAGTGCCGTCGCACGAGCGACCAGCGGCCGCGGAGCGCCCGAACCGTCGGGACCGCCAGGATCAGCGTGCCGACGCCGGTGCGCACGATGCTGCCCGCACCGGCGCTCCAGCCCGCGTCGAGCACCGGCTTGACGAACGTGCCCGACATCCCGAACGCGAGGGCCGACACCACGGCCACGAGCATCCAGCGCGTCCGTCCCATGGTGAGACCCCGTTCCGTGTCACGACCGTTCAGCAGTACGCTCCTTACACTAGCCCTGTCGATGTAAGGAGTGAAATCGTGTTCGGTGATGACACGGAATCGGTCCTCCTGTCGGCGGTCGCGCTCGTGAACACGGAGCCGGGGGCCTCGCGCTCCGACGAGGACGAGCTCACCCGGATCGAGGACGTGGCCGACTTCTACTCCCGGTGGTCGTACAGCGGGACGCTCGAGGGGAGCGAGCGCGAGCTCGCCGCCGTCCGCGCGGTGCGGGCCGAGGTCCGCCGCTTCTTCACCGAGTCGCGGGACGAGGCCGCCGAGCACGTGAACCGGGTGCTGGAGGAGGCCGCGGCGCTGCCCCGCCTCGTGAAGCACGACGGCTACGACTGGCACCTGCACGCCGTCCCGAACGACGCGCCCTTCGACCGGCGGATCCTCGTGGAGACCGCGATGGCCGTCTCCGACCTGGTGCGCGCCGACGAGCTCGGGCGCCTCAAGGAGTGCGCGGCCGACGACTGCACCGCGGTGCTCGTCGACCTGTCCCGCAACCGCTCGAAGCGCTTCTGCGACGTCGGCAACTGCGGCAACCGCACCAACGTGTCGGCCTACAGGGCGAGGCGGGCGCTCGGCGGCTGAGCCTCCCGACCGGACGGTCCACCAGACCGAAGTACCCTCGAGGGCGACGAAAGGACGGTCGGACGTGCCTGCTGTGAACCTGGGGATGCCGAAGGTGCCCGAGGTGCTCGCCCCGCGCCGCAAGTCGAGGCAGATCCGCGTCGGGAAGGTGCTCGTCGGCGGTGACGCGCCCGTCAGCGTGCAGTCGATGACCACGACGCCGACGCCGAACATCAACGCGACACTCCAGCAGATCGCGGAGCTCACCGCCTCCGGCTGCGACATCGTCCGCGTCGCCGTACCGTCGCGCGACGACGCCGAGGCGCTGCCGATCATCGCCAAGAAGAGCCAGATCCCCGTCATCGCGGACATCCACTTCCAACCGAACTACGTGTTCGCGGCGATCGACGCCGGGTGCGCGGGCGTGCGGGTCAACCCCGGCAACATCCGCAAGTTCGACGACCAGGTGAAGCAGATCGCGGAGCGGGCGAAGGCGGCGGGCGTGTCGATCCGCATCGGCGTGAACGCCGGCTCCCTCGATCCGCGGCTGCTCGAGAAGTACGGCAAGGCGACCCCCGAGGCGCTCGTGGAGAGCGCCGTATGGGAGGCGAGCCTGTTCGAGGATCACGACTTCCACGACT